>CALDUE010000193.1 GCA_937923485.1 uncultured Saprospiraceae bacterium | reverse complement strand
TAGTTGAGGATTTGCTACGAGCAGGGGGTTTTGGCGAAAGCCCTCAAGCTCTTCCCCTTTAAGAATTAATACCTCGGATGACTCCAGTGCTTCACAAAAGCTACCTGTGTAAACCAAGGAATCTGATGCGACGCCAAGTTGTGCTCCGACGCGTAAGCGCTTACCTGTTTGGATGGCTGTATAGCCTACCTGACAGGCGGAAAGTTGCAAACCAAGATGTAGAAGCTGAGAAAGGTGCTCTCCGTCTGCCAACCAAGAATCTATGGCAGCCTTTGAATAGCTTATTTTCGCTTTCGCTAAAACAGGAGGGTTTTTTGTAGATATATGATCTAGGGACATGTGTATACGAGCTGGGATTGTATAACTACATACAAAAAACACGCCTGTTCTACTACATCGCCTTGTTTCACGGTTAGTACCCGTACATTCGCCCTTTCTTAAAATGTATTTCCCATGAAAAAGCTTTTACTCTCTGTCTGTGTGCTCTCTTTTTTGACAGTCACTGCATCTGCACAATTTATTGGCAATCTGGTCATTAACGAATTCGTGGCCAGTAACACCGATTCTACGGGTGGTTTCCAGGAGCCTGATGGAGGATTTGGAGATTACGTAGAGTTATACAATAACGGTAATGTCGATCTGGACCTAGAAGGCATCAATTTTTCTGACGACCTGACGGAGTTAGACAAATGGGCAATCCCAGCGGGTGTAACCATCGAAGCGGGCGGATATCTAATTATCTGGGCGGATAATGACCCAGATCAGACTGGAATTCATGCAACCTTCAACTTGTCTAGAGGTGGTGAGGACGTTGTCCTTTCTCAAAACGGAGACATCATCGACGCGTACACGTACGGTCCACAAGAGACCAATGTCGCTGAAGCACGCGTTCCTAATGGTACGGGTGATTTTGTGAAGCAGACGCCTACGCCACTAGCGAACAACCAATCATCTAGCACACGTGAGCCAGCAACGCTGCGTCTCAATGCTTTTCCAAATCCTACAGCTGACGTGCTAAACATTGATTTAGGAACAGAGCGATTCAATCGCTACGACGTTGTAAATCTTGCTGGAGCTGTCGTCATGTCTAGCGAACTCACGGGCGGCGTTGACAAACTTAGCCTAAACGTAAGTTCGCTTGCGCACGGCCAGTACCAATTGATTTTTGATGGTGGTAAAGCTGCGGCAAGTTTTACGCGCCAGTAGGCGCCAAAGACCTTTCTAACATTGAAGTAATTGGTGCTTGAAGTTTGATTCAGCGCCTTAATTTTGCGGACCCTAACGAGTAAAGCCTTCGAGTCTTCTACGCCGCTCTTTGTATGATTTACAGTGTGTAAATCTTACAACGAGCAGCTCAAAAAGACTCGATTACGATCACACTTCACCAGTTTCTGGTAAGTAATCAGACTTTACTATGGGCAAACGTTACCCCTTCTTTCTTTTAGCAGCGAGCACCATTTTATGCTTACTGTTTGTACCTGAATACGTCGCTTATAATCCTGCGACCGATGGTCCTCTCGATGGCGCTGATATCACGTGGATGTTAGTAGCTACAGCGCTAGTCCTGCTCATGACACCAGGCCTGGCGTTCTTCTATGGAGGAATGGTAAATCGCCGTAACGTCATCTCTACGATGATGCAGAGTTTCATCTGTATGGGCGTGGTATCCGTCCTTTGGATTATGGTAGGCTACTCCATGGCCTTTGGAGATTCCATCGGTGGAGTTATTGGAGATCCTCGGACATTTCTATTTTTTAAAGATGTAACCCTTGCACCTAAGGAAGGACAGACCATTCCTCATCTGTTGTTTGCTTTCTTCCAGATGAAGTTTGCTGTGATTACGCCAGCACTCATCACAGGAAGTTTTGCCGAAAGGGTACGTTTTAGAAGCTATTTACTCTTTACGGTCCTGTTCATCCTCTTCATTTATGCTCCACTTTGCCACATGACTTGGGGTGGTGGACTTTTTGAAGAATGGGGTGTACTTGATTTTGCAGGTGGTACTGTGATGCACATGAGTGCTGGATTTGCTGCACTTGCAGGAGCATTTTATCTCGGCAAGAGAAAGCATGTTTCGCACGACCCTGCAAATGTGCCTTACGTCATTCTTGGGACCGCGATGCTCTGGTTTGGATGGTTTGGATTTAATGCGGGTAGCGAGTTGGCCGCAAATTCAAATACGGTCATCGCGCTCGCGAATACCATGATGGCCTCAGCTGCAGCGATGATTGCTTGGGCCTTTTTTGATCGGATGCGGAACAGAAAAATGTCTGCCGTAGGAGCTTGCATAGGGGCTGTGGTGGGGCTGGTTGCGATTACTCCAGCCGCAGGATTCGTCTCGCTTGGAGAGTCGATCTTTATTGGAGGACTATCCGCTGTGATTTCAAACTTGGCGGTTGACTTTAAGAACAGCACTTCGCTGGATGACACCCTCGATGTATTTCCTTGCCATGGCCTTGGAGGAATCGTAGGCATGATTCTCACGGCCATCTTTGCCGGTGCGGCAGAAGGCGGATTACTTGCTACTGGCGGCAATTTTGGCCTAATCGGAGCGCACTTGGGTGCCTTGCTAATCACTGGAATTTTCAGCTTTTTCGGTTCGCTGCTGCTCTTCAAATTCGTAGATGCACTATTGCACATCCGAGTGACGGAGTCACAGGAGTTCAAAGGACTAGACCTCAGTCAGCACGGCGAGTCGATTCTGGAGCCCGAACAGGCTCAAGAAGTTCTAGCGTCTGCGATGGACCTTGAAGTAGCCAACGCTTAAGGTTGAATGTTTAGGTAGGCTATTATGCCTTCGCTTTGACTTTTTTGGTCTTGGCGATAAAGCCTTCTACGTCTTCAACCATTTTTGCATTTCCGCAGAAAAACGGCACGCGTTGGTGAAGTTCGGTTGGTTTTACTTCCATGATACGCTGCTCGCCGTCGCTTGCCTTACCTCCTGCCTGCTCAGCGAGCATTGCGATAGGATTACACTCGTACAAGAGGCGAAGTTTGCCAGTAGGAGCTTTAGAAGTTTGCGGATAAAGGAAGATTCCTCCTTTGATGAGAGAGCGGTGAAAGTCTGCCGCGAGTGCGCCGATGTACCGACTGGTATAGGGACGATCACCTTCTTCTTTTTGGCAGTACTTGAGGTAATCTTTTACTCCTTGTGGGAAGGTGGCATATTTCCCTTCGTTGATGGAGTAGATGTTCCCCTTTTCGGGAAAACGCATGTTGGGGTGACTGAGGTAATAGGTTCCGAGTGCAGGGTTGAGGGTGAAGCCATTTACGCCGTTGCCTGTGGTAAACACCATGATGGTGGATGTACCGTAGAGTACATAGCCTGCTGCGACCTGCATGTTCCCAGGTTGGAGGAAATCCTCAATTTTACATGGGGTTCCTTGCGGGGTGATTCGACGATAAATTGAGAAGATGGTACCGACCGGTGCATTGATATCAATGTTGGACGAACCATCGAGGGGGTCGATAAGGACGACGTAATGTTGTTTATGTCCGCCATCAGAACCAGAGACCACGATAAAGTCCTCGTTTTCTTCTGAGGCGATTCCGCAGACGATTTCGCGGTTGGTGAGGGTATTGATGAAGGTTACGTCTGCAAAGACGTCGAGCTTCATTTGCTCTTCGCCTTGGACGTTGATGTTTTGCGCGGCGCCAGTAATGTCAACGAGACCGGCTTGATTCACGTTGTGGTTCACCACTTTAGCTGCGAGGCGAATGGAGTTGAGCAGGCGTGTGAGTTCACCGGAAGCGAATGGAAAATCAGATTGGTTGTCAATGAGAAACTCCCCAAGGGTTTGTGGAGCTGGCCGTGAATTCGGTGTAAGGAAATTTGGATTTTCGTTTGACATGGGCTTGAGGTTGGAGTCGGTTCCTAGGCTTTTTACGGAACAAGAGTACGACAGTTACTAGGTACGAATTTTATGGCGTTGGGATTTGATGCATTGGGCGTAGCGGAAATTTAATGTTGTGGTCTTGGATGAGAGGTTTAAGGGGAGGCTTATAGAGAAAAAATTGTTGCTGGTAGGGGGCTCATTCGTATTTCTACGATTTACGTTTTGAAGCTGCAATCGACCACTCATTCGTATTTCTACGTTTTACGTTTTGAGGAAGCGATAATCGAAATCCAGTTTGTAAATCGACGATTTACTTTGGAAAAATTGGCCATCCTGCACATCGATCTCATATAAGCAATATGCGATCAGTCGTAAGCGCGAAGGTCTTGTTCGTATTTCGGCGAAATACAGTTGGGAGCTCAAAACGACCAC
>CALDUE010000192.1 GCA_937923485.1 uncultured Saprospiraceae bacterium | reverse complement strand
CCTCTTCCTCCTTCTCCTTCGCTCTGCGTGCAATCACCCCACGAATCCAATTGGGGATGATAATGACTCCAGCGAGGAGATACGCATAGTAAGTAAAGCCGCGCCACAGCGTCGCAATGAGCAATGCACTCGTCATGTTTCCCGCTACAAAGTCATCCAAGAAATCATTAAAAAGGGTCTCTACAAAGCCAGCACCACCAGGCGTCGGCGAAAAGGCAATAATGACGAACATAGACTCAAGTCGCGCATACAAAGCCGTCTGCGTGAAAAGGTCGCGACCTACATCTGTAAAGGCGATGAACAAGCAACTCAAGAGCAAGAATCGGAAACTCCACGCAACAGACGTACTTAAAAAAGCACCTGCGTGCCATTTGAAAGGCTTGGTTCGCATATGCTTTGAAGCAACCACCATGTCCCTACCCATAGCGAACACCGTTTCACGAAAACGTTTCATGATGCGCCAACGCGCAATCACACTAAGCAATTTTCGAACGCTCGTCGGAGAGATGAACAAACCCCAAAAAATGAAGAGCGCATAAAGCGCCATAAACGAATACGCAAGCAAAAATATAGTGCCCCATCCACTCAAATCTGCAAGCGTTTCTGCTCCCGGACGTATCATCATTGGTCCAAGTATGGCGAGAAGAATTGGTAGCGTAAAAATGAAAAAAGCCGAATCCAAAACCACAGTATAAAACACCAATGAAGCCGTACGACCTGCAGAAAGCTTCTCTTGAGAAAGGACGAAAAGCGCAACAGCAGACCCTCCAACACTTGTCGGACTCACAGCGCTGGAGAACTCCCAGATGAAGATGAGTTCGATGCACTTCTTGTAAGAGAAATCTTGCTCACTTAAAATGTAGAGCCGCATCGCATAGGCCAGGTGCCGTATCACCAGCATGGTCAATGAAATACCTACCCAAGCTAAAGTGTGACTTGTCCATTTGATGGCATTCCACTCCTCTAAATCAAACTGATCGTAAAACAGATAACTGACCACGCCCAACCCGATAAGAATGGGCAAAATGATGCGACTCGTACGCACGGAGCGTAACGCCTTGTTTTGATCGGCAGAAAAGTCGGACTTTGGCGGCAATGTTGGGGACTAACAAGTTGAAGGGTACTAAAAACGAAACGCCAAAAGGCGAAGGTCAGTTGCACGTTGAAACACCTGATTTACTAGATCGTGCCCAGAAATGGCGATTGGTCCTCGGTGAGCGCGGTTCGCCGCCAGAAGATGATCCAGCGAGCGTCCAACTTACAGAAGATTGGAAAGCCGCCGACCAAGTGGTGGACGAACTCTACGAAGCTGATAAGCGCGGAGGGCTTGCTAAGTCTTCAGCGAAGCTCACCAAGTGGCTCGGCCAGTTACGTTCCTCTTATCCACCAGAAGCGATTACGTTGATGCAGCGCGATGCTATAGAACGATACGAGTTAACCCGCCTCCTCGCCGAGCCTGAAATCCTGGAAACACTAGAACCTGACGTTCATCTTGCTGCGACCTTGCTTCAGCTAGGAAGATTACTTCCTGAGAAAGCTCGAGCCATGGCTGATCGAGTAGTAGCGGACATTGCAAGTCGACTTGCAAAAAAATTAGAACAGCCCTTGCTAAGGGCAGTGAGATCGGCTTTGGCATCAGGGGAGTTGCGCACCCAGGCAAAACCCAATAGACATACGGATTGGGGGCGGACAGTCTTGGCCAACTTGAAACATTACCAGCCGAGTCTGAAGACTATTATCCCGGAGCGTTTCGTCAATCGGCAAGCCAAGGGAAGAGGACTTCGGAACGTCCATTTACTTGTTGATCAAAGTGCGTCCATGGCCACGAGTGCCATTCATGCAGCCTTGGCCGCGGCAGTGATGGCCAAGTTGCCTTCACTGCGAGTTCGTCTAGTTGCCTTCGATACCGAGCTTGCTGATTTGAGCGATTTATTGAGCGATCCTGTGGAGACGCTTTTCGGTGTTCAGTTAGGTGGAGGCACAGATATCCACCGAGCATTGCGCTATGAAGAGCAGTTCATCCAGTCGCCAACAGAAAGTCTCGTGGTCCTCATTTCCGACCTCTACGAAGGTGGAAGTAAGGGTGGGGTAGTACGCCGTATGCAGGCCATGATCGATAGTGGAGTCAAAGTTATTTGCTTGCTAGCGCTGAGTGATGAAGGTCGTCCGAGTTACGATCAGGCTTTCGCCAAAACCCTCACTGAACTTGGTGCTATCGTCTTCAGTACTACGCCCGATGCGTTTCCAGACATGATGGCGGCAGCCTTGCGGGGTGAGAGCTTGGCACGGTTCGGGTAAAAAAATAGCCCACCTGCAAATGCAGATGAGCTATTTTTTGAAGAAATGAATAGAGCTTAGTGGTTCTTCATTTCCAACAAACCAAGTAGATACTCACCGTATCCGCTCTTCAAGAACTTGTGACCAAGCTTCTCGAGTTGTGCATCATCAATGAATCCTTCTTCCCAAGCGACTTCCTCAATACAACCGATTTTGAGGCCTTGGCGCTCTTCGATGGTTTCAATGAAGCTACCTGCTTGCAACAAGCTGGCGTGTGTACCTGTATCTAGCCAAGCAACACCGCGACCGAGAACGCCAACCTTGAGCTTACCGTCTGAGAGGTACTGCTTGTTGACATCCGTAATCTCATATTCCCCTCTTGGGCTTGGTTTGAGGTCGCGAGCGATTTGAATGACACTGTTATCGTAGAAGTACAGACCAGGAACAGCGTAATTGCTCTTTGGCTTCTCTGGCTTTTCCTCAATGGTCAATGCCTTGAAATCCTTGTCAAATTCAACAACACCATAGCGTTCTGGATCTGCGACGCGGTATGCGTATACAACCCCTCCGTTAGGTTTGTTATTTGCTCGAAGTAGATCGTGCAGTCCTGCCCCGTAGAAGATGTTATCTCCAAGAATGAGGGCAACTGAATCATCGCCGATAAAATCTGCACCGAGGACGAATGCTTGTGCAAGACCATTCGGCTCATACTGAGGGATGTAGCTGAATTCGCATCCAATCTGAGAGCCGTTACCTAATAACTTCTCAAAGTTTGGTAAGTCTTGAGGTGTCGAGATGATGGCTATTTCCCGAATGCCAGCACCCATTAGGGTAGACAGTGGGTAGTAGATCATCGGCTTATCGTAAACCGGCATGAGCTGCTTACTGACAGCAAGTGTCAATGGATACAGTCGAGTGCCGAGTCCTCCGGCGAGTATAATTCCTTTCATCGGGTGGTTTTTGGGAGTAGTCTGCTGCTTTGGGTTTACAGCGGGTAGTCTAAAGCTTCGAACCTCAAGGTAGGGTTTAACCTAGCTTGGCGCTTTCTGCTTGAAGAAGCGGCACAACCATTTTGGCTTGCGCTTCAAGTATTTCAATTAATGATCCTGCGCGTTGCATATCGGTTCCTTCTTTGCCGATTTGTTCGCAAGTAGAATTTGCTTCGTCCATAGTAGGATTCCCAATGAACGCAAGCGTTGACTTCATCTTGTGCGCAACCTGGTGCATGGTTTCTCCATCTTGTTGCAAGAATGAATTGCGAAGCTTTTCTAGCTCCGGTGGAAGTTCTTCGATGAGCATGTCGATCATCGTTTTCTTCATGAAGTTATCTCCGTCGGCCATGAGGTCGAGGTAAGAGAGATCCAGGGTTGTGTTCGCGTCGGTATTCATTAGGCCTGAGCGTATTGAGCGATTTTAGAAAATAGTTGTTTCGGATCGAATGGTTTAAGGACGAAATCTTGCATGCCGTACTGTAAGTACTGCTTATCTTTTGAAATATGCGCGTGCGCCGTCATTGCGAGGATCGGTACGGTATTCATCGGACCTGTCACGTGCTCACGCACGTATACGGCCGCTTCGTACCCATCCATGATCGGCATTTGAATATCCATGAGTACCATGTCGTAAATGTTCGCCTGAAGGGCTTCAACAGCCAGTTGGCCATTGTCTACGATAGTGAGCTCAATATTTGGATATGCGCGTTCGATAGTCTTGCGAGCTACCAATTGATTCATTTTATGATCCTCTGCAAGTAGCAGGCGGATTGGACGATTAGCGTCAATTTCATATGAACGTTCTGTTGGAGGAGCCGCAGCCGTTTCCGCAGAGCCAATACCAAAGCGCATCGTAAAGGTGAAAACTGAACCTTCGCCTAAAACACTGGTCGCTCCAATTTCGCCACCAAGTTGTTGGACAATATTTTTTGCAATAGAAAGACCAAGTCCAGTTCCCTCGAAAATGCGATCCTTGGTACGCACACGCGTAAAACTGCCAAAGACGGTGTCCACCTTATCCTCAGGGATACCAATGCCGGTATCAGATACCGAGAACTTTAGGTTGATATCCGTCGAAGTAGTTTCAAACACTTCCAAATGAAGTCCAACAGCGCCTTTATCGGTAAACTTGATTGAGTTGCCAACGAGGTTGTAAAGCACCTGATTAAGACGAAGCTTATCGCCAATCAAGAGACTCGGTAGATTTTCAGGAATAGTGCGCTCAAACAGAAGATCTTTCTCCTCGAGCTTATACTGCATCACATCAAAGAGATTGTCGATCAATTCTTTGATGTCAAACGTGGTATTTTCAAATACAATTTTGCCATTCTGGAGCGTCGAAATCTCGAGAATGTCATTGACGACACCAAGCAAGATTTCACTAGACTGCTTGATAGAACTTACTAATCCATGCTGCTCTTTCTCCAAATCCATTTGGATGAGGATGTTGGACATGCCGAGAATAGCATTCATTGGCGTCCGCATCTCATGCGAGATTGAAGCAACGAATTGCTCTTTCATTTTTGCAGAACGTTGGGAAAGCTCGTGCGCTTTACGTAGCTCTTCACCTACTCGACGGTCCGTGATGTCTTGGATTATTCCTTGGCAACACATTCGCCCTTGGTCATCCGAACAGGATCCTTCAATGAGGATAAATCTCTTCTCTCCATTGAGTTCAAAACCTATTTCTTTATCGAATGCGCATGCTTCATTAGTCTGACAAGCATACCAATCATAGATAGCGTGGAAGGGAGAGTTTGGATTCTCCAACTCCTCGAAGAGGTTCTTACCTCCCGAAGTGAGTCCTACAATACGCAGTGCCTCAGGTGAGGCGAAAAAGTACTTGTCGCCTGGTCTAAATTCCCAGTTGCCCGTCTGCGCGAGGCGCTGCATTTGAGCAAGTCGATTAATGACCTTCTTGCGCTCAATCGAGAAACGGAGACTTTTTGCCAATTCGTCTGAGTCAAATTCACCTTTTACAAGATAATCTTGAGCCCCGAGCTCAACTGCTTTAAAGCCAATTTCTCGATCCTTCGTACCCGTGAGTAGAATCACATTGTCGTCTGGAAATTTCTCCAAGACACGCGTGAGGGTTTCAAAGCCTCGGCTGTCAGGAAGATTCATGTCCAAGAGCACCGCAGCATACTCGACGTCACCGTCAAGTGCTTCAAGTCCTTGACCCAAGGTCATCTGATGATCAATTCTGCAGTTGATGTTCTCAGTCTCTTCGAGGAGGATTTCCACGATTTTGGCATCGGCCATATTGTCCTCAATGAGGAGAATGGTCGGCATTACCGAGCTCGATCCGCTTGCGTCTGATGCAGATGGGGCCATAGGATTAGAGGTATCCAAAGTAAATTGCATAAGGTACGTACTTAAGAGTATGGACCCTACTGAAAGCAAATAAGATGCCTAACCACGAGGTCTAAAGGCAAATTGAGCACCCTGCTCATCAATCACAAATAGACAGTACTGCTTTCTAGCGTCCGAAAATACCTCCCGAAATCCTTTGACACGGTCTGGCCGCATCAGGTTTTTGGTAGATAATTCTTCTAAAGTAGTCATACGCACTTCCCAGCTTCCGGGGTTTGCGGCAGCAATAAGCGGTACGCCAATCTCAATTTCTGCACCTCGTTGCCACACCAGAATAGGATAGTTTGAAACACTCTGATCAATCACTGCGTCAATAGCTCCGTCTAGTAGCTGTGTATAGCGAGCTAAGGCTTCGTCTACTTGAGTAAGGTGTTCTAAAGGTTGTGCGTTTGCCATGTCGCAAAGGTCGTAAAAAACAAAACCCTCAACGCGATCACGTTCAGGGCTAAAATCAGAAGCTCAGGATTGCATTTTTTAATGAATCTCGAGAAATTGTGTTGTCAAATTTGGCGGGCGCTCTTTAACACTTCGCCGAGAGCTGGTGAAAACCTAGCTCTGAGTTAGTTGTTCGTATGCTTTACGGGCGATCAATGCAGTGGCGAGAAGTAGCGTGTATATCAGAGTTGCCGTCATAGAAAAGATACTTGCGAAAGAGGGGTGTATCCCAGTGTTTGGTTCGAATACATGGTCAAAACGTAATGAAACACATGAACGCTGCCTCCACAAAGCAAAAAAAAATCCGCCACTATCTCGATGGCCTTGTGCAACGTTTTGAACAGCCTAGTTTCATTGCCGTAGATCCCATATCGGTAGCCCATGGGTTTTCGCGAAAGCAGGATATCGAAATAGCAGGCTTCATAGCGGCATCCTTTGCTTGGGGTCAGCGACCGACTATTCTGGCAAAATCACGTGCTTTTCTTGAACGAATGGGAGAGAGTCCCTACGATTTCATCCTCAACCATAAAGAGAAAGATCGCGCAGTCTTCGAAAGCTTTGTGCATCGGACCTTCCAGCCGCTCGACGCCTTGTATTTCCTCGATAGGTTGCAAAGGCATTATCGCGCGAATGAGAGTCTTGAGACCTTGTTTTCCGATGGGTTAAGTAACTGTGATACCGATGTCGGAGGAGCGCTGAGGCATTTCCACAACTCGTTTTTTGACGTTGATTATGCTCCCCAGCGCACGCGCAAGCATGTCGCAACGCCCGATAGAAAATCAAGTTGCAAACGCCTCAACATGTACCTGCGATGGATGGTGCGGCCGTCCGCAAAAGGCGTGGATTTCGGACTGTGGAATAAAATCGACAAAGCTCAATTGCTATTGCCACTGGACCTGCACGTTCAGCGAGTTTCCAAGAGTTTGGGCTTGCTTTCGCGAAAACAAGCAGATTGGCAAGCTGTACAGGAACTAACCGCTGAAGTGAGAAAATTTGATGCGACAGACCCTGCGAAGTACGATTTCGCACTCTTCGGTCTCGGCGTATTGGAGCGCTATGGAGAGGGTAAAGACTTTTCCTAGCTCTTTTCTATGCGCAACTCTTGCACCATAGGTGTTCCAACGCCACGGCCATAGAGGTACACTCGGAAGTTACCGTTGGCAGTGCTCAGGGTGCCAATGACATAAGCTCCATCTGCGCCAGTAGAGGTACCTCCATGCACGCGTTCAAAAGATTTAGCTTGGTTGCTTACAAAAAAAGCTTCTAGTGCCTTCTTCGCCTCAGCTTTTGGGAGGATGTCATCAACTCCAGGAAGCACCAATTCGACCGTATTATCAAAGAATCCGCTCACCGCGTGGGCATCACCGATTGAAAGCGCTGCAACCACATCCTCCAGTTGGTTTGGGCGCTCAGCGAGATCGAGCGGAAGGATCAAAGTACATGCTAGAAGTAGAAAAGTGTTCATTGTTCTGGGATGTGATTACGTGTAATATACGAAAGGTACGTCTTATGATAACGCCCTGCTTGTCAGGTTGTAGTACTTAAACTAAGCACTATTTGATAGAACTCATCTGAAGAGTCTCCTGTTCATTTGCAATATGCATGCGACCTTGCCCGCACTAAAAGCAACTTAAGATGACGACTTCAAAACGCGCACTACTTGTAATACTTGATGGATGGGGACTTGGTCCTGACCCTAAGGTTGATGCGTTGGCCCAAGCCGAGACGCCGTGTTTCGATAGTTTGATGGAGTCAAATTCGCACGCCGAATTAGTGACGTATGGTGAAGAAGTAGGTCTTCCAGAAGGTCAGATGGGTAACTCAGAAGTCGGCCACCTCAACATTGGCGCTGGGCGCGTGGTGTATCAAGATTTTGCACGAATCAATAAGGCGATTCGCGAGCATAATTTTGCGAGTGAGCCTGAGCTTCGATCAGCATTTACCGAAACAACGGCCAACGGCTCAACCCTTCACCTCATGGGATTGCTCAGCGATGGGGGTGTTCATAGCCACATTGACCACTTGCTCGCCCTGTGTGATGCGGCAACGAAAGCTGGCGTCGAACGGATCCGCATTCATGCCTTTTTGGATGGTAGAGATACCGATCCGAAAGGTGGAGCAGAATATCTCAAGCGGTTGGCCAAGCACATTGAGTATCAACCTGCAGAAATAGCTTCGATCACCGGGCGATACTACGCCATGGATCGGGATGAGCGCTGGGAGCGTATTCAGGTTGCCTACGATGCGATGGTAAATGCAGAGGGCGAAGAAACCTCAGACTTGCACAAGCTATTAAAGAAGCGCTACAAATCTGGTCAAACGGATGAGTTCATCAAACCAATCATTCATGTAAATGATGAAGGTGAGCCTTTCGGCAAAATCTC
>CALDUE010000191.1 GCA_937923485.1 uncultured Saprospiraceae bacterium | reverse complement strand
TTTCGAAAAATCGAAAGTCCATTATTCTGATGAGGAACAAGCCCTAGCGTTTCTGGGTTGTGAGTGAACCGCTCGTTTCTCCAGACGGTCTCGTTATAGACAAGTGGCTCAGCCGCTTGCGGTCCATAAAACTTTACGAGTTGTGTAAGCACGCGCTGCCTTCGTTCTGCTTCCGTCAGTGCATGCAGCGCTCCACTCATAAATCCCATGAGTGCATACGTGCTGCCTTCCGCAGGAGCATGATCGTAAAATTCGGTGAGCGGCCCAACGTTACTAAAGATGGTACTTGGGGCATTCGGCTTACGGCAAAACGGATCCTGATATGCTACGCTCACGCGTATTGAATCACTCATCCATGTATGTGTTTTGGCGAAAGCTGCTAGAAGCTCTTCAGGAAGAGAAGGCGCATGTTTGATCGTATGTAAAAACAGGTTGGGAGGCAGCGTGGAGACCACTTGTTTTGACGAAAGTCGCGAGCCATCACTTGTCCGCACCTCTACATGACTACCCACCTCCGTGACATGAGTAACCGGCGTATTCAACTGAATCCAGCTGCTGGGCAATTTTGCAGATAAAGCACGAATGAGCGCGCTTGTACCCCCTTGGATGCGATGACTGGGCTCCTGGTTTTGCGGAAGCTGCACTAGCTGCGGCGGTGTCTCGGCATATTGCTCGTAAATCGCAAGCGATCCCATGACTTGCTCGAAGGTCTTTAGGTCGAGTTCGTTCAATAAAGCAAGCAACTGTTGATGCGGCCGATGAAGCCAAGTTGCCCCCATTTCTTGCGGTGGCAAATCTGCACTTGGCGCAGTGGTATGTATGCGACCACCCAGCCGATCACGCGCCTCGATAAGGCGTATGCGCAAACCTGAATCACGTAACCGATAGGCGAGGGTGAGACCTGTTAGGCCTGCACCGATGATGAGGAGATCGTGAGTAGGGGGCGAATTCATGACCCGCAAGATTAAGCACTAAATAACCAAGGAACACTACGTAAAATCTTTCTAAGACCACCGCTTGCATAAAGCTCCTCATTAAACGTTGAGGTATCCCCATACCTGTACTCGAAGTCATTCACGTCTTCTTGCCATGGGTACAAGTCATCTGTGATGATAATGGAATGCCCGTCTTCAAAATGAAGTTCAAGATTAACCTGAAGCGAACTTGAAGAGTGCTGTTGCTCATTATAATCAAGCTCTTCAGATACTTTGAAATTGTAGTTCCAAGTTTTTCTCACTTCGACAACTCGACCCAAAGATTGCTGGTCTTCACGAGATAGCTTTCGAGTAACGAAAATTCCAAACTGTTTCTTCATGAAAAGTAAGCTGCCAGAATAATAGATCCGTATTATAAAATAATAGGCTATATAGAGCAGCGCTATTGCGATCATGTAAATCCAGTTATCAAAAACAGTAAAGAGAATTACAAAAAGAATAGAACCTATTGATGAAAAAGTATTCATTCTTCCTAAATAACGCTCGGTTACATACCTGATTTCTATTTCTGGACGCATATAGACGTGTTTCTATCAGTTAGGGCTTGTTCTGAGTGTGACGAAGATACATGCTTCCCTATACAGCTGACAAAGAAACCAGACCTATACGCTAAAAAGAATAGAAGCAGGGTCGAACTTCTGAGGTATGCCTCCATTATAGAAGCGTGCCTGCTTCTAGTCCCACCTACATTACCCTAGTCAAGCTTGTGGCAAAAAAACTTGGAAATACGCCTGCTGTGTGCCACGAATACTACATCCATCCTACGCTATTGGATCAAGTAGGGTCCGCTTCGATACCCACTTCAGATTTTAACAAGTTGAATGACATTGAGACGGACAAGATCGTTCTTAAGCTCATTAGCAATTAACGACTGGTAACTATCAATTAATTAGAAACAGCCAACACACCTTACGGCATGCCAGCTGCTCCATCCGACGTTTCGTTATGTCTGTTTTACGGTTTCACAAACCTCATTTCTACTTCAAGGTCGACTGTCTCTCCGTCGGAATTCACACACGTTCCTGTAAAGATTCCACTTGCAATAGATCCAAATTCAGACACTTTCAATTCACCCTCAAAAGGATGGCTTATCCGTGTGAAATTATATTGACCTAAGCGAAACCCGTTAAATTTTATTGGGCCGTCTGGGTCAACTTGAAAAGTCCCAGCTCTTACAACTTGTCCAGAATGAATAATTCCAAAAAATGGTGACGTAGGACTTGGTTCGTCGGCGCCATAGGCTACCCAGCCGTCTGTACCAGCCCTTCCGTTGCAGGTTAGGTAAGAAAATTGTTGTCCATTAATCTTCGCTCTCCAATAGTAATTACCATCTGCCGCACAGATTGGAATGTCTCCAAAATCTAAATCATCAAATAACTCACTAGCCATTACTTGCTCACCTTCGGCAGAAAATATCTTTACAGATATACTTCTTCCATCACAAGGTGTCGTATTCAGCCTAAATATACCCGTAGGAGAACTTTTCGTTTCATCAATTAGGGTGCCATCTGACGAGAGCAATCTGACGGTAACATCAGCTAAACCTGCATCGCAACCGCGCAAGCGGCCCTTCACTTCATAACCTGCCGCATCGAATATTCCAGTATTCGTATTGATGCTTCCAAGCTCGATACGTCGAGAAGGGAAAACCCCCTTACGTCCTAATACTTCCCCTGTAATTGGATCGAGTATAGTAACAAAAGCAGTTTCATTTGCAGGTAAGCTCACCGTGGCTGAATTTCCTTGTGAGAATGGCTGACTGATAATTGTTGGCGTAGAATTTCTCGCTGTTGACGCAATCCGTAGCAAAAGGTCTCCTCCAACATCTGCACAATCTGCCGCAGACCATGTCAATGTTGCAACAACAGGACCAGGAGGTCTTGGAGGAGTTGGCTGGCCACGAGGTACCGGCGGGGTTGGGAATGATGAACTACAGTTAGGATCTAATTTATTACAATCCACTTCATGAACGCCAAAGTCTTTATCTTCTGCACCTGTACTAAATGGTCCAAAATCAAATGATTCTCCATCTTTTCCATGAAGACGAAATGTCACATCAAAATTTGCAGGAAGAACAGAACAAAACTTTAAATCTTCACCCATGGCAGCAGTCACGCGTCTTGCACCCCATCTATCGCTACTAATAATACCGGTAATACAATATTTATCATTTCCCGTACTTCGACCGGCAAGGGTTGGAATTGAATCAATACATGAAAATTGGATGCAAAAATCTATTAGATCTTCTGGCCAATCGCAATTCCACCAGGTAAAGTGAGACACCTCACCCACGTACGTATTACCATCACGTACACTAAAGCCGTCTTTTACCCAGGTTCCCATTCCTTCATCAAAATGCCAGAGTGGAATGGTGTCCGGCGCATTGGCATCAAGGTTTGCCTGCTCATACCTAATTGTCGCAGGCATTCCTTCTTTGAGTTGTAGAACTTCACCGCTTGGAGACTCAAGGTCTGTAACGACCATTCCTAAGGAAATGAGCGCTGCATCTTCGGTTATTGACTCCAAACGCCCGGGCATTTGAAGTTGACTTGCTTCACTCTGACCGTCAATTGAATATGAATAAACCTTTACCTCACCAGTATAAAGTGCTCCTGACGATTCAGAAATAAAACTACCCGGCTGAAAAGACACGCTGCTACCATCAGTCAGTTGAATCACACCTCCTTGGTCAGATTGAATGCTTGAACTAGTGAATGCGGTTTTCTTGGTTGGCATGATGCGAACGAGATTCATACTATTAGACAAAGCCGTCGTTACTCGACTCGCAGCGAAGTATCCCGTTGCTTCCACTTTGATATAGGCTTGTCGACTCACTACCTCCACCTTCGGAATAATCCAATCACCGAGTGAATCACTTACAGCCAAACGGTCGCCGATCCATACTTGTGCATCGACGACAGGCTCCAAGTTTTGGTCTAGTAATCGTCCATAAAAACCGGCCTCTACCCTATCCCCTGAAGGAAAAGATGATTCACCTGATGGCAAGAAGGTCATGTTCTGTTCTTCACACGCGGTGAAAAGCAAGAGTAGACCAGCAAAAAAAATCGATCGGAAAATTAACTGTTTCATACTGATTAGTTTTAAAATTTAGGACAGGTGACTTTATAATTCCCAGAATTTAGGGAAAACAATTGTCGCAGTACTAGCACATTGTGTAGCGGCTCAAAAGGCTCTAATGTGCGCTGATAGACAAGTGATAATTGATTGGTTTCAGAAAATAAGCTTACGCCAAAACCTGCACCATAGTACAGTTGATGTTTTGCATCATCTCTACCAGAGATATCTTGGTATCCTGCTGCGTAGGCATTATCTGCATTGCTGTGTTCCCGAATAGAAGATCGAAACCCTAAACGAAAGATGAGCACAGGCAACCACGGAGAAGAACCTATACCCAGTTGACTTTCTAGTTCTGCAAATCCCGTAAAACCGACCCCTTCAAATTCCGTTAGGTTACGTCCTGGAACTGTACGTCCGTTTACTTCTCCAAAGGTCGGCGGGCTAATTAAATCATAAGAAAAACGCGACGCATCCACGCCCAGAATTGCACCAAGTGTGAAGCCTCTACGAACGCGATAATTTCCGCTCGCAGCCAATCCTAGTCCAGGTGCTGCTGAATATCCTGATAAGAATCCTTCGGCATCTACTACTCGGGGGTCAGCCTCTGAGGTGAAGCCATACGTAACTTGTCCTCCAAGACCTACTGACCAAGTAGAAGCGCCTTGTTGAGCCATAGTGACCGCCAAGGATAAAACTAAGAAGCAATGTATTAAAACAACTTTATTCATAACTATTTACGATAAGTTTCCTCAAACATATACGAAAC
>CALDUE010000190.1 GCA_937923485.1 uncultured Saprospiraceae bacterium | reverse complement strand
TGCCGTCCAGAATGACTTGGATAAACTAGGCGCATTGGATCGCTTCACTTCAAATGCAATTACGCCACGTGTGGGATGCTGCAACACAAAATCTACCTCTTCTTGCTTGGCCGACCGATAGTGCATGAGGCGGAGATTACCACTTAATACTCCAGAAATTTGTTGAGCCACGTATCCTTCCCACGACATACCAACGACAGGATGCGTTAGGAGATCTTCATATGTCCCGATGCCTAGCAAACCGTGCACAAACCCACTATCATTTAAGTAAATCTTGGGAGATTTAATCAATCGCTTTCGCAAGTTGGGCAAATAAGGTTTTACAGTTCGAATAAGAAAAGCCGAGGACAAAATATCCTGATACCGCTGCACAGTCGTTACGGACGCTCCTATTGATCGCGCCAATTGACTTTGGTTTAATAAAGTGCCATGATTGTGCGCTAACATGACTAGCAATCGGCGCATCCCCTCGGGATCTGTCCCACCCGCCAAGTCACGTAAATCAGTACCCACAAACGTTCGGAGATAATCATCAAAAAATCGAACGTGACGCTCAGGGTCATCGGTTAAGTAGACACTTGGATATCCACCTCGCAACCAATGCTGTTCGATATCAACATCAGGTTGCAATTCGGAAAGGCTCAATGGATCAAGCTCGACATAACTGATCCGTCCAGCTAGCGACTCAGCAGTTCCTCTGAGCAACTCAGGTGCAGCCGACCCAAGTAGCAAAAATCTTCCTGGTCGCCGATCTTCATCTATTAATCCTCGTAGTACCGGAAACAGGGATGGCATCGTCTGCACCTCATCCAAGATGATCAAGTGATCTGCATATCGACGCAGGTATGCTTCTGGGTCAGTTAGCAATTGCCGGTTCGATGGCAATTGTAAATCAAGGTATCTCGAATTGACACCTGCATCTTCTGCTACTAGCTTCGCCAAAGTTGTCTTACCAACTTGACGAGCCCCCACCAAGCCTATACTGGGATAGTACTTTAGATCAGCTAAAAGCTTTTTTCTGATGGCAAGGCGAGAAAGCATTAGTGCAAATTACACATTAAATGTGTAATTTGCACTAAAACTGCCCAACCCCCTGTATTTACTGGGCGAAACGCAGCTTGATCTATAGGTCTAAAACACCAAAAAGGATAAATTTTGTCCAAAATCACAGGTAGAATCCATGCCTAGCACTAGACACTTTGTGGAACATCACGACCGCGTCTCGCTGTTCAAAATTCGAAATTCCCTAATTCAAAATTCCTCAGCCCCAAATTCCTCATCTTCCACCACCTGCTTCTGATAGAAATCGTACACCTTCTGCCCCGCATTATTCCCAATCAAATTCTGCAAGGTCTCGAGTGTTGCTTCCCTTACTTTTTTGACACTACCGATTTCCTTGAGCAACTTGGTAGCCGTCTTATCCCCCACCCCAGGAATACTCGTGAGTTCCGTCTGAGTAAAGGCCCGACTGCGCTGGTCGCGGTGAAAAGTAATAGCGAAGCGGTGTGCCTCATTCCGCGTCTGCTGAATCAATTTCAAACTTTCAGACTTCTTGTTGATGTACAGCGGCACCGAATCATTCGGAAAGAAGATCTCTTCTAGGCGCTTGGCAATACCGATGAGTTGAATCTTGTCTTCCAAGCCCAACTCTTTTAGAATCTCATAACTCGCAGAAAGTTGGCCTTTGCCACCATCAATCACAACGAGCTGCGGTAGTGGTTGGTCCTCTTTAAGTAGTCTCGTGTAGCGCCTACGCACGACTTCCTGCATACTTGCAAAGTCGTTCGGACCGATCACCGTCTTGATGTTGTAGTGGCGATAATCCTTCTTACTCGGACGAGCATTCTTGAATACCACACAACTGCTCACTGGATAGCTTCCGTGAAAGTTAGAGTTGTCAAAACACTCAATGTGCATCGGGACCACATCCATGTGCAGGTCATGCTGCATCGTCTTCAGAATCCGTTCGGCGGGAGTCTGCTTTCTGATGCTGTTGATCTTGTCTTTCTTGCGCTGGAGACGGAAATACTCCGTGTTACGCAAAGCCATGTCGAGCAGCTTCCGTTTATCTCCGCGTTGCGGAACGGCTGCCTCCACAGGTTTCCCGCCCGCTCCTTGTACCGTATCACCGAGCACAACAGGTAAGGGAACAACCACTTCTGGGGAGACCGAATTGAAGCGTTCTCGGATAATAGGAATCACATAACTTAGGATACTAGCTCTTTCATCAATCTCTGAACCATCGTCGTCAAATTCTTCCTCGACGATTCCGCGTTCTAATTCTTGAGTATAGGTATTAATTATCGCACCATTAATTACTTTCACGTAATTTACATAAGCACTTTTATCATCGATAGATACAGCGAAAACGTCTACATCCTGCACCGTTTCGCTAACTACCGTACTCTTCGCTTGGTAGTCTTCGAGCGCGCCCAATTTGATTTTCAATTGCTGCGCAGCCTCGAACTCCATGTTCTCTGCAAGACGCTGCATTTCGCCCTCAAAGTAGCGTCTTACAGGAGCGAAGTTTCCCTTCAGTATGTTTTTCGTCGCATCAATCTTAGCATCATACTGCTCCTCGGTTTCCTCGCCGATACAAGGGCCCATGCAATTCTTGATGTGATATTCTAAGCACACACTAAATTTCCCAGCCTCGATGCTAGCAGGTTTTAGCGGAAGCTTACAGGTACGCAATGGAAAAAGCTCCTTAACCAATTCCAAGATGACTTTAATTCTTGCCTTAGACGTATACGGACCGAAATAAGTTGACCCATCTTTGAAGACTTTCCTCGTTGGAAATATCCTCGGAAAATGTTCTTTTTTGACGACCACATAGGTGTAGCTTTTATCGTCACGCAGGTTGACATTATACCTCGGCTGATAATTCTTAATGAGCGAATTTTCAAGGAGTAGAGCATCGGCCTCACTGTCGGTCACCGTAAACTCAAGTCGCGTTGCGTTTTTCACCATGACACGCGTCCGATGGGAATGCGCACGCACCGTACCCGTGAAGTAGTTGCTCACCCGCTTTTTGAGGCTCTTCGCCTTTCCTACATACAGCACATCATTTTCACTTCCGTAAAACCGATAAACCCCTGGTTGATCTGGAAGGAGAGGTTGAAGTTCTTGATACTGTTTGTCCGTCATAGCTTAGAATGTAATAACGCCAATCGCGGTGAAAGTTTTACATTG
>CALDUE010000189.1 GCA_937923485.1 uncultured Saprospiraceae bacterium | reverse complement strand
AGACTCAATTTCAATCCCCTATTTTTGCTGGGTTTGCGCTGAATTTGCACTCACAATTATCCGTGCCCTAAATCGTACCTTTGCGTCCCCTAACGAAAACACCCATCATGTCAGCAACAGCAACCCAACACGCGTTCTTAGCGGAACTCGGATTAGAAGATACAAACGCCGGTACGTGGATCGGTCGCCAAACGCATAGTAGTGGCGAGATGATTACGAGCAAAAGCCCAGTAGATGGAGCAGTAATCGGAAAAGTAAGCGTAACTACCCGCGAACAGTACGATGCGACAGTTGCTGCGGCTACCGAAGCATTTAAAGTATGGCGCAAAACGCCAGCACCTCTACGAGGTGAAATCGTACGTCAGTACGGCAACAAGCTCCGTGAGCACAAAGACGCCCTTGGACGTTTGGTGAGCTACGAAATGGGCAAGAGCCTGCAAGAAGGCTGGGGTGAAGTACAGGAGATGATCGACATCTGCGATTTCGCGGTCGGACTCTCTCGTCAACTTTACGGTCTTACGCTTCACTCTGAGCGTCCGGAGCACCGCATGTACGAGCAGTGGCACCCACTTGGCATCGTAGGCATCATCTCAGCCTTCAACTTCCCTGTTGCAGTATGGAGTTGGAACTCAATGATCGCGCTCGTATGTGGTGACGTCAATATCTGGAAAGCATCTGAGAAGACTCCGCTTTGCAGTGTTGCTTGTCAGAAGCTTTTCGCAGAGGTGATTGAAGAGAACGATCTTCCAGATGGCATCAGCTGTATCATCAATGGTGACTACAAGGTTGGTGAGTACATGACAAAGGACAAACGAGTACCGCTTGTTTCTGCAACTGGATCGACTCGCATGGGTAAGATCGTTGGAGCTGAAGTAGCGAGTCGAATGGGCAAAACACTCCTCGAACTCGGTGGCAACAACGCCATTATCGTTACACCTTCATCTGACCTTAAAGTTGTGGTTACTGGTGCTGTGTTTGGGGCAGTCGGCACTTGTGGCCAACGTTGTACCTCAACTCGACGCTTACTCATTCACGAGAGTATTTACGACAAAGTAAAGGATGCCCTCGTCCAAGCTTATGGTCAGCTTCGCATTGGAGATCCTCTCGATACAAACAACCATGTGGGTCCACTCATCGATGCGGATTCAGTTGCACAGTACGAAGCATCTATTGAGCAGGCTAAGTCAGAAGGCGCCAACTTTATCGTTGAGGGCGGTAAGCTGTCAGGAGGTATCTACGAAAGCGGTTGCTACGTGAAGCCATGTATCGCTGAAGTGAAATCACAAACCGCGGTGGTGAAAAAGGAAACGTTCGCGCCAATCCTATACATCATGAAGTACTCAAATCTCGACGAGGCAATTGAGATGCAAAATGATGTTCCTCAAGGACTTTCAAGTGCCATCATGACTACGGATGTGCGTGAGTCTGAGCAGTTCCTCGCTGCGTGGGGAAGTGACTGCGGAATCGCGAATGTCAACATCGGCACTTCTGGTGCTGAGATCGGTGGAGCCTTCGGTGGTGAGAAAGATACGGGTGGTGGACGCGAGTCTGGCTCGGATGCTTGGAAGGCATACATGCGTCGCCAGACGAATACGATCAACTATGGTCGCGGGGTACCGTTGGCCCAGGGAATCAAGTTTGACTTGTAGGGCATGCCCTTGTTGTAAACCGCTCCTGCGACCTACCGAGAAGTATTTCTCGGTGGACCGTTGGAGCGGTCCTACCACAAGGCGATTCAAAAGGTGGTCTCGCAATTAAAATTACGCAACCACATTTGAATCGCCGCCTCCTCTTACCCAAACCTCGCGCTGCGGGAATGGAATTGTAATTCCTTCTTTGTCGAAGGCTTTTTTCACCTGCTCATTGAAGTGGCACTTGGCCAACCAAAAATCTGCGGAGTTTACATAGGGACGAGAAAGGATATTGACTGAAGAGTCATTGAGCGCAGTTACGAGAACGGTTGGGGCAGGTTCGGCCAACACAGGCTCGTAAGCATTGATAACACGCAGCATAACCTCGCGTGCCTTATCGATGTCACTGTCGTAGCTGATACCTACATTAATATCAACCCCACGCGTACCTTGACCAGACAGGTTTGTGATCGTGTCGCTCGTAATCTTGGCGTTTGGTACGACATGCTTTTGATTATCGGGAGCAATGAGTATCGTATTAAACATGTGAATCCCCTCTACTTTCCCTGTCTGTCCTCCAATCGTAACAACATCTCCTACTTTGTAAGGACGCAAAGTGAGTAGCAAAATACCACTCGCGAAGTGCGATAGGTTTCCTTGTAAAGCCAAGCCAACAGCCAAGGTCAAGGCTGAGAAAATAGCTATAAACGAGGTGACTTCGATGCCGAACATGGATGCCGCCGAAAGAAGTATGAGCGCCTTCAATAAGACAGAAATTATTCCCCTCAAAAAAGGAATGACCGTCGGATCCATTCCGTTCTTATCGAGAATACGCTTGAAATAGGATGCGATTTTGCTGGACACCCAAAATCCAACAATAATAAGTATGAGTGCTAAAGCTACCTTAGGTAGGTAGAGCAATGCAGCATCCTTCAGAACCTTAATGTTGAGGTCTAAATTGAGTTCTTCCATAGAACACTTGAACGCATGACGCGCTCAAATGATTAATGCATTGAATTAATTTCTGCTTGCTCGTTTAGAAGCATACTTTGAACGACGATGCTTTACTCTCGACCATGCCCAAGTACGGTGAGCGATGTCTCCGCCAAGCAGCATGAGCCATCCGAGTAGAAAGCATCCGTTACGGCAATATTCGAACACGGTGCGCCAGGTCGCCTCTGCAAATTGATTGATCACCAAGACCTCAAAAGCGATGAGCGTCGCAGCCGATAAGAATAAAGCCACGCTCAGGGCACGTGCTTTAGCTATCCAAGCGATTGGCTTTTGATAGAGCGCCTTTTCATACAACTGACCTGCCTCTAAAAACTGAGGATGTAGACGTAGAAGCTGATCACAAATGTGAATGCACTCGTCATAACTCATCAAGTGAAATAGGCTGCTCGCTCTTCGAAACAACAAGGTGCGAAAGGCATCTTCTCCATCAACCTCATTGAGGTTGTGCATTATCGATAGCTCGAGGAGCTCCTTGGTACATTCTACTACCTGACGATAATTGCCCGTCTCATACAAGGCTGCGCAATACGCGTACTGCAATCCAAAATACTCCCGAACAGGCAACATGGAAATGTCCTGTGCGTGTTCCTCTACAAATCTTAATACCGAACGGCTACCATCAGGTTCTATCTCCTTGAAGGTGCGAAAAAGTGGGCTTGATTTGAGTAGAGAGTTTGTCATAGTACGACTTGTGGGTCAGTCGGGGAGTAAGCTTAGTGGATAGATGAGAGGGTGAGACGGACTTGCATCCGCTGCAAGCGGAAGCGCGTGCAAGCCAGTTAAATACAACCCATCTACCAGTGGTTGATTTAGTCGAGCAAGCTCGGTTATGGTTGCCTCACGACGCGGATTTTCAGGAATGGACCACCAGGCATGATGCCCTGCGAGTGCTCCACCGTCTACTTCACGATCGACAGAAGGCAAATCAGTTATAAGATGAACAACGCCTTGAGCGGCCAGCCAGCTTAAATCTGATGCGTTAAAATATGGCGGATTTTGGTCTGAATAGTCAATATCCTGCGCTTTTTCTCCTAAAACCCTCAAAATGACACCTGGAGTGCGTGGCGGGTTTTGGCGTAAGCTGGAAAAATCAACTACTAAATCACCATTGTCCAACACGTTTGTCGTGACACTACGCAAGGTGGTAAAGAATGGGGCATTAGGCAATAGGCCCAATATGGTATTCTCCTCCCAATCCGCAATAATGTGCCCTAAGGTTTCGGTGTGAGTACCATTCCCATGCGGATTTATGCGCATGTTCATGAAATTGACCGGAGCGCCTTGTTTCACAGCACCTATCCAATCGCCAGCCTGTAAAGGCTCAATACGTACAGGAGGCGCATTCCATGCCCGGACACTCGACAAGTCAGGTTTTAGCGGAAGCGCGATAGAAATCGGAGCGGATAAATCAGCACGGTAGGATTTACCCTCCCAAGACAAGGTGACATGCATAGTCGCAAAGTACGACGCGCATCGAATCGCTTAGTGGTTCCGACTATCGTGTCCCCAATGCAGCTTTCCTCGTATTGTGTGCAGGAAACTTCGATCCTTGATCCGAATAAGTTTAGTAGAGTAGGCACCCTTTTTCACTGCCAGCGGAGCGTGCGTCTCGTCAATGATCTCGTGACGACTGTCCAAGGTGCATAAGAAATTTTCTGCGCGACCTTCTACTTCAAAACTGATCACACTATCGTCCGAGATTACGATTGGACGAACATTAAGGTTGTGCGGAGCAACGGGCGTAACCACAAAGTTGCCAGAGCCGGGAAAAACAATAGGACCACCACAGGACAAACTATAACCCGTACTGCCCGTAGGCGTAGCGACAATAAGTCCATCCGCCCAGTAACTGTTGAGGTAGTCTCCATTCACGTAGGTATGAATGGTAATCATGGAGGAGGTATCGCGCTTCAACAAGGTGAAGTCGTTGAGCGCGTAGGGCAGGTCGCCAAACAGTCCAGCTTCAGATTCTA
>CALDUE010000188.1 GCA_937923485.1 uncultured Saprospiraceae bacterium | reverse complement strand
GCCGCATGAAGCTGGGAGGCATCACATATTAATTATAGCAATACGTGTGCCTGAATGCTTGTGCTTGCTATTCCGATACCATTTATACACTGTATTCCAGCCCCGTAGATATACACATGTACCTACATGCATTCTAAGAATGTAAGCGTGGCTAGCTTTCTGGGGATTTTGTTCCAGAAGTCGATTGGATAAAAAAATTAACTGTTCTGCAATTTTTACTGAATAGGTGGCACTGTGCGCTCATCCCCCTTTCTGATTGCCATGTAATGCGGACTCATAATTTCTACGTTCGCACCGCGGAAGGCCGTCTGTATCTCGGCGTGGTGCGCACTATAGGTCCGTGGCATAGCATGTGAGTCCTTGGTATAGGCATTCAATTCGTACTCTACATACCAATCTTGTAGCGCCTTCTGGAGGATAAAAGGTTTTGGCGAAAGCTGAATTGCCTCAACCTTACTGACAGCACCTAATAGTAATTCATGCACTTGCGGCCAAGGCACATCGTACCCAATAGTTACACTTGTGTGGAGCACCAAACCGGGATTACCCGAGAGACTGGTGTAGTTGATGATGCCGCCATTCAGCAGGTGCGCATTCGGAATGGTGATCTCCTCGTTTTTGGTCGTCCGAATACGCGTCACCAAGAGGTTTTTACTCATTACATCACCAACCGTATCGTTGAGTTTAACGCGATCACCTACTGTAAAGGGACGCATATAGGTAAGGATAACTCCAGAAATGACGTCGCCGATTGCCGCCGCCCCACCGAGAGAAAGCAGCAAACCAACAAACACAGATACACCTTTAAATGCATCTGAATTCGCCCCAGGCAAGTAGGGAAAAATGATGATCAGGGTGAACATTACGATCAAGGCACGAATGAGATTGGCCGTTGGATTGGCCCAATCTGGATAGAATCCCTCAACCTTGATCTGCCCTGTTTTTACCCTGTCAGCCAACCAACCTACTAGACGAATTCCCTGATAACCCACATATCCGAATATGATAATGAAGAGCAACTGCGGAATAAATGCCACAGCATTTTTCGCAAGAAGTTTGAGGGGGTCGGTTACATAATTGAGCAATTGCTCGCCAAAACCGCGGGTATATTCCAGTTGGCTGAACAGAAAAGGCAAATACAGATACAACAAGAAAAGCAGTACGAAAATGCGCAATCCTCGCAGTAGCCAGAGTAAGAAACTGGCTTGACTTCTAGGATCTATCAGCCTGAAAACTCTCCCATGCTCCCCTTTGCTGTATTCGTCAACAAAGGCTTTGAGTTTTGCGCGAAGAATAATTCGCAACTTGTCAAAAATGCGGTTGATACCCTTCCACAAGAGTAAGAGTAGCCCCAACAACAAGGCAAAAATTACAAAGTCTTTGGCTATGGAAAAGGCTGTACGGCTATCATATTCCGCCACCAAAACGTTGCGAATAATCGTACGCTGCGCATCTGCAAGCGCACGCGTAGAGACTCCTTCTATCGCAGCGTCTTCAAGAGTTACACTCTTGATAACCCGGTCTTGCCACACAATATTGACACCTCCATTAAATGCATCGACTAGCACTAAGCTGTCATATTGAACCCGACCTTGGTTCGCTAACTCTTTGATGTTTTGCCCAATGAGTTTAGCGCGTTGGGTAGTGCTAAATGCACCAACCGCATAGCTCACCTTAAAGAGCGTATCTGACTTGTAGACCACTGGTGCTGGGTCGGAAATCAAGCTGTCAGGTACCTGCGCATGTAGCGCGCTTTCGCCAAAACAGAGTACAGCTAGTAGTACCCATATTCTGAATCGTACGTACTTATATCCAATACAAAACCTCACAGATAGCGGAAATGTGTAATGCGAAAGTAACCAGGATGTACGTGGGATAAGACAACATGTTTACAGCTTAGCTCATCGTAAGTTTGTTGTTAAAGACTGTAGCGAAGGAATCCTGCTCAAACAATCGTCTAATTTGGTAGTACAGATATTGTACTGCAAAACACACATTTCCTTTGAAGCGACTCCTTTCCCTCCTTTGCGTCGTTTGCCTCGTTTCGGGCACCACGATTGCGCAAGACTTGTACGACCTCAACACCGTTCAACTCATCGAAATCACTTTTGCTGAAAGCAATTGGGATGCACTTCTCGATGCTCAAAAAGCTGGAGATGAAGACTATATCATGGCGCAAACCGTCGCCATTAATGGTGAAGTTTACGATAGCGTTGGTGTTAAGTACAAAGGCAATAGTACCTACTCAGCCAATCAGGTGAAAAACCCTTGGCACATTGAGTTCAACACTTTTAAGGACCAAGATCATCAAGGCTACTCCGACATTAAGCTAAGTAACGTGGCAAAGGATCCCTCTTTTCTTAGGGAGGTCCTATCCTATGAGATCTTGCGCAACTACATGGACGCTCCACTTTCCAACTTTGCCAATGTCTACGTGAATGGTAACCTTATTGGCTTGTACTCCAACTCAGAGGCTATTAATAAGGACTTTGTAAAAGATCGTTTCGGCTCTAAGAACAACACCTTTTTCAAGTGCAATCCTATTGAAGGAGCAGGCCCTGGATCTTCAGATCTTCCAAACCTCGTGTACCTCGGTACAGATAGTACAGAATACCTGCCTGCTTATGAGGCTAAAAGTGAGGGAGGCTTTTTAGACCTCATCGACCTTTGCGATACCCTCGCCAATGAGACCGCGAGTATCGAGCAAATCCTTGATGTGGATCGTGCGCTTTGGATGCTCGCTTTCGATAATGTATTGGTCAATTTAGACAGCTACATCGGTGGCTTCGCTCAGAATTACTACCTCTATCGCGACGATTTTGGTCGCTTCCTACCTGTAGTTTGGGATCTCAATGAAAGCTTCGGTCAGTTTTCAATGACGGGCTCGGGCAACTTGAACTCGACAGCTGCTAAGCAGCAATTGGATCCACTTCTCCAAATAAATGATCCTGATTATCCTTTGATCAGCAAGCTGCTCACCAATCCAACGTATCAGCGTCAGTACATCGCGCACTGCAAGACGATGCTCACTGAGAGCTTTGCTGACGGTAGCTACCTAACTACTGGCCAAGAATTACAGAACTTGATAAGCGCAGATGTGCAAGCTGATCCGAACAAATTTTTCACGTTTGCAAATTTCACAAGCAATCTGACATCGGACATTACATCAGGTGGCGGCCCTAGGGGTTCCACGACTGTTGGCATTAGCAACTTGATGGATGGTCGTGTTGATTTCCTTCTTGCTCAACCAGCATTTACGGCCCTTGCACCGAGCATCTCTGCGGTAACACCGAGCGAAAATCCAATTGTTGGCGAAACAGTCTTTCTTACCTCTGCCGTAAGTGATGCAACTAGTGTTACGCTTGCCTTCCGTACAGAAACTGGTGCTCCCTTCGAAAAGGTCGCGATGCTCGACGATGGCCTAAATGGCGACGGTGCTGCAGGCGATGGTATTTTCGGGATGGCGTTCACTCCAACGACTAGCTTCACTGAGTACTACGTGTACGCAGAAAATGATGACGCTGGAGCATTCTTACCTACACGCGCTGCGCATGAATTCTCGACTTTACTCGCTAGCCAAACAGCTGGTGTTGTTGGTGACGTGGTGATCAATGAGTTCTTGGCTTCAAATGATTTTACTCAGACAGATCAAGATGGGGAATTTGACGATTGGATCGAGTTTTTCAATAACACCAATGCGAGCATCAATCTAAATGGATACTTCCTTTCTGACGATCCTGAAGAGTTGCAGAAGTGGACTTTCCCCGACACTTCTATTGCAGCTGGTGGATACCTCATTGTGTGGGCAGACGAAGATGAAGATCAGTCTGGCTTGCACGCTGACTTCAAAATCTCAGCGGGTGGCGAGTCTATCCTGCTATCTGATCCTTCAGCAACAATCCTAGATGAGATCGTTTTTGGAGAGCAAGAGACGGACATTTCTTTCGGTCGCTTTGCAAACGGCACGGGCGACTTCCAAGAAATGAACCCAACATTCGGTGCGTTGAATTCAGGTGTGAGTTCAACTTCTTCCATCCCGCCATGCGAGGATCCGCGCACTCCGTGTGGGGCTTTCGCCAAAACCCAGGTTTCGGTCTTTCCGAACCCAGT
>CALDUE010000187.1 GCA_937923485.1 uncultured Saprospiraceae bacterium | reverse complement strand
CACCTGAAGCGGCAAGTTATATTTCGATTTCAACGACGACGTATTTCCAGCCGCGGGTCGGTAGGTTTTCGGACGTCCGTATCTCCTCTGACTGGAATATTGAGGTCAGCTTGCGCCAAAACCTGAAACTCGTCACCACTTTCAATATCGTCTATGATGCAGTACCACCTGTGGGTATTGACAAAACGGTGTACGCGATTAGAAATGGTTTGCGGTTTACGTTTGGTTGACGTGGTTTGAACCGCAACGCATGGCTACGCCATTTCGCAAAAGGGCAAAATTCGTGACGCTCGTTTAGCGCGCGTTGGGCATTATCCTAAAAAAACAGCCCGTCTCGTAATACTGCGGGACGGAAGCCGCTGGTTAAGCGTTTTTATTAACGGTCCCACGTCTCACGTCCCACGTCTCACGTCCCATTTTGCGTCCCTACTAGCAATCCGAAATCCGAAATCCGATATCCGATATCCGATATCCGATATCCGATATCCGATATCCGAAATCCGATATCCCAAATCCCAAATCCCAAATACCTTTACTCTCTCATGTACCTAGACAGCGCTTCAATACGTTACTTGTTTTAGCGAAAGCTTTACCTTTTTCTATGCGAAATCTATTTCTGATCTTAGTTAGCCTGCTTTTCCTAGCAAAAGTGCCTGCGCAAGCTCAAGAACTTCGAGCCATTGTTACGATCAATGCCCCTCAGTTGACGATCATCGACCGTAAAGTCATCAACGAATTTGAGAAGGTGGTGACGAGTTATCTTAACAATACGAGGTTTACAGATGAATTCTTCGAGCCCGAAGAGCGTATCGACTGCAACTTCACTTTTACGATCTCATCAGAGACCAACGAACGTGAGTTCACCGCGGAATTGCTCATTCAGTCTTCTCGCCCTGTATTTGGAAGTGACTACTCTTCTACGCTGATTAACTACCTCGACAAGCCAGCGAAGATTCAGTACGAAGAATTTCAGCCTATCGAGTTCAACCAAAACTCATTCACAAGTTCTCTTTCTTCGCTGCTCACGTTTTACGCGTATCTCATCATCGGCGTAGATGCTGATACTTATGCTCCGCTTGCGGGTGAAGAATACTACCGACAGGCAGAAAACGTCGTTACACTTTTGCCGGCTGCGGTAATCAACAACGACAACGCTTGGACCAACTCTGGTGGACAGCGTACGCGCTTTCGTCTGTTGCTTGAGTTGCTCAACCCACGGGCGCGACCTTACCGACAGCTGTTGTATGACTACCACCGCAAGGGCTTAGATGTGCTGGAAAGCGATCCTGTTGCCGGACGAACGGTGATGGCGCAAAGCATTGAAAATCTACGTGACGTCCACTCTGATATTCCGAACAGCATACTCATCAACATCTTCACTGCGTCTAAGTCGCAAGAGTTGATTGATGTGTTCACCGCTTCACCACCTACAGAACGTAAGGCGGTCTATCAAGTGCTCTCCACCGTTGATCCGGCGAAGCTTAATGTCTTTCGCACACTTCGATAAGCGCGGATAGGCAAGCAATTGCCCTAGCGACGCGGAATGCGAACTTCGTAGCTATTTTTACTCACGGTGAGCTTATCATCGCGTAGCCAAGGATTCAAGACCTTGAGCTTGCGGTAAGTCGTTCCATATTGACGTGCAAAATCTCCCCAGTTAGGGACACTTTGGGTTACGCTCACTGTAGTGAAATCGTAGTCAGGCTGATAGGTATCCTGGGCTTCAAGAAAGAATCCGTAGTACACAGGATCTTCAATGATATCTTTCAATGCCACGATTCTGAACACATATCGTGCAGTCTCTGCATTCAGGTTTAGGTCGTAGTACGTCTCCGCGCGTTGCTCCTGAATCTTAGTTTTTACGCCAGCTGCCCCTCGGTTGTAGGCCGCAGCCGCGAGGGTCCAGGTACCCATCTGCTGCTTGAGGTCTTTTAAAAACCTAGCAGCTGCCCGAGTTGATTTTTCAAGGTGGTAGCGCTCGTCAACTTCACCATTTACTTCAAGGCCATATTGTTTGGCTGTGCCTTTCATGAAGTGCCATACACCGCTTGCTCCTGCTGGACTGCGAAAATCACGAAATGCACTCTCTGCGACGGCGATGTATTTCAAATCTTCTGGGACACCCTCTTCTCGTAAGATTGGTTCGATAATAGGGAAGTAAGCAGACTTGTGCTTTAGCACATGCTGCGTACTAGAATGATAAAAGGTATTGGTTATCAACTCTCTATCGAGGCGCTTGCGAACATCCATATCTTCCATTGGGAGTCCTTCACCAGCGAAGTTGTAAGATCCCTTTAGGCGTGGAGGACGAACGCGTTGGGGCGTTTCCAAAGAAGGCCCGTCGTAGAGTCCATCGGTAGTACGCTCACTCGAAAATGCCATTGATAGCGAGTCTACATTTCCTGCAGCAGCAAATAGCAGCAGCGAAAGGAAGCAAGCGAGCACCGTGAGGTAGAAGATGGAGGCACGTTTCATGGGAATAGGTTTCAGTTTGTAAGGAGGAAGCTTTGGGCCGAATAGGCCGAACTCGTCTCGTTTATTGCTCGCAAGTACTTGTGCGTGCGTTCTTTATCAGCTTACGCCAAAACGTAAGAAGACCTAGAACTGCGAGGATAACGCATCTCAATGATTTACGGTACGTATTCCTACGCCAATCTGCAAGGTTTAACCTAACCTTCACGACGTTTAGCGCCTTTTGTAGATCGGCACTGTGCTACACGGCTCTCCATACATCAGAGATTTGACGACAGGGCTTAGGCGATATGCGAGGGTAGCGTAAGCTTGTGGTCCAACCATCCTACCATCCGTGCAACCTTTAAGCACGACCATTTGATCGGTGTAATGCGAGACGTCTAGTTTTTGAGCAGCAGCGGCAAAAGCAGCTTGGTCTGCTTCATTTGGCGTTCCGATGTTGATAGCAGTTGCAAAAGGTGCGGCAGCGCTACCTACCAGCATATAGGCCCATTGAGGGATGATCGCATCCGCGCTGCAAAACATGCAAAGGCGTTTTCCCGAAAGGAGGGACCAATCATATGCTTTGATGGCTGCTCGAAAGTCCTTTTCCTTCAAGGCCAAGCCTTGCCAGAGGTAATCAGCGAGATCGAACGTTACGGTTTCTACTACAGGTACGAGCTCATCAAGCTTGAGGGTGATGAGCTTCGAATTGACGACACGGTTGACAAGTGGTTGCATAAGTTTCTAAATAACGCCTCAGATCAAGGTTTGCATGTATCGCGTTAGAGATGTACTTATTCTTCGCTATTGAGCTGCGGCTCGTCTTTAGGCTTCTTGTTGGCTTCGTTTCGTTGTGCTTCGGCAAATGACTCCGTCAACATTTTATCAATGTCTGGTTTAGGCGCATCGGCAACAATGGATTCATCCTGCTCAACGAACGGTGGTATCGCTTCTTCTTGAGGCGCCTCATCAACCATGGACTCGTCTGAAGTTTCTTCCTGTTCTATGACCTCATGTACGGATTCTACTTGAGGCGCTTGAGCTACAATGGGTTCTGCTTCCTCTGGTAAAGCAAGTTTAGTCGGTACTTCTTCAAAGCCGAAGACTTCGGCTACAACGGCAATCGAAGTTGCCGCCGCGATCACTTCGGTGAATTTTTCGTCAGTACCTGCTTCGTTATTGATCGTAACGTGGGCAGCATCAATTTTCTGCTGAAGTAAGGCCGTTGGTTCGGTAATGTCTGGCACCTCACCGATGCTATTGTCGGGCGGCACTAGTTCGCGAAGCTTCGGTAGATCTGAGATATCAGCCAGACCAAAGTAGTCCATGAACTGCGGGCTAGTAGCATAGAGTAGCGGTCGGCCAGGACCTTGATCGCGACCAAGAATGGTAATCAATTCGCGTTCTAGCAACTTGTTGATTGCATAATCAGACCCAACGCCGCGCACAGCCTCGACATCAGCGCGGGTCACTGGCTGTCTGTAGGCGACAATACTCAAGGTTTCGAGCGCAGCTTTACTTAGACGTTTACCGCTTTGCTGCTTGAAATACTTAGAGAGGGTAGGGTAGTAGGCGGGTTTCGTGAGCAGTTGCCATCCTCCACCTGTAAGCTGAAGTTGGAAGGTGTGATCCTCATTATCTAGGTGCTCGCGCAATGCTTCGAGTGCATCATCGAGTTGGCTTAGTGTCATCTCTGGTTCGACGCTCTCGCTGAGAATAGATAAAATATCTTCAGGAGCGAGTGGTTCACCTGCACTAAAAAGAAGAGCCTCAAGGTGGCGTATGGTGGAAGGGCGAATTTGCATGTAGTCTAAATCTCCGGCGAAAGTACCTTCTTTGTCGTCGGACACAGCTGTTGAATACGATGCTGATATGCACTTTCTCTAAACCGTTTTTGCCATTTTTCTAACTCTACCGGTTTTTGTAGCAAAAAACCATCTATAAGTCCGATCATGGACCACGGCCCGCTAATCTTCTCAGCTGTAAGAAGTGCGCATCTTGGATGGCCAGCTACTTGTGGCAGTTCTAGACTCATAACGTCTAGAAGTGTTCCTACAGCATTGCCTGGTTTGGGCTCATCCTTCAGTATTTCAAGCGTGCCGGGCCAATCGATAATGAAATTGTCGTCATTGAATCCGTCGAACAGAATAGAGAGTTCGTCCCCCGATTGAAACGAAATCCGATTGAGTCGAGCCACGTCATTACCCAGCGGTCGACCTTTTACAATGTTATCACCTGCGATGAACTCGAGCCTTCCGTCATCGAGAAATTCGGCCGTAGCTTGAATGCCGTCTAAGCGCAGACTGTACGGAAGACTTTCCATACGAGAGGAATGCCCCCACCAAGCTACACCGAGTACAATGGCTAGAACTCCACCTAGCAGTACCGCCAAGCGCATGCCCGATTTGAAGGATTCGCTGCGCTTTTTCTTGTTGCGAATGCGATTGGTCTCCGTATCGATCTCGGTATCGATATTAAAATCATAGGTGAATCCAGCCTCTTTCGATCCTCTAATATTGAGCTTGCAAAGCTCCTCTTCCACAAAGAAGGAAAAAGTACGTTCTTCCAACACTCCAAAGTCAATAAGCACTACGCGGTGATCACAGTGAACCACCAAATGTCCGCTCTTGGAACTGTGCGCGATACCAAGAGTATGCCGCTGCTGCTTGTTGTCAAGAAATGTCCACTGGAATTGATTCACTAGAAAGCAAGATAGACCTAACGGAAATATGGTACAGGATAAATTACGGGTGACTGCATTTTAGCCGCAATTGGCAGTTAGAAGGGTTTTTAGCTTTAGAAAACCCATCCATGTTTCTATTCGAGCACAAAAAACAGGGAGCTCATGCCTCGGCACAGCTCCCTGTATAACCCCAAAAAACCAAATGAAAGCAACGTTTCTGCTCTGTTTGACAGAGCATGGTGTTGTTTTCATTGTAAAAGTGCAAATTTATTGGCAAATTAACAAGCTGTTTGGACGACATTTTATGAGATATTCTACTTTCAACAAATAGTGTCAAGTTGTTCGGGTAAGCTACCTTGGCCATCTACTTAATGTGTAAAACGCTATGGCTACTTCTACAAAAGTGAAAACGGTTTTTGCTTGCTCATCTTGCGGTACCACCTCTCCTAAATGGATGGGGAAATGCCCAGGCTGTTCTGAGTGGAACACGATGGTGGAGGAGGTTATCAGTTCAGGGACTCGAGCGCAACAAGTCGCGGGCGTACCTGCGGGTGAGCGCATGAGCTCAAGCGGAAGACGCCTTGCGGCAAAACCTACCCCTGTTCAAGAAATCTCTAGCGAGCGTGAACCTAGGCTCCTTCTACCTGATCCTGAATTGAATCGTTGCCTCGGTGGTGGAATTGTAGATGGTGCATTAATACTAATTGGTGGCGAACCAGGCAGCGGAAAGAGTACGCTTATGTTGCAGACGGTCTTGCAGCTCGACAAGCCTGTGCTATATGTGAGTGGAGAGGAAAGTGAAAAGCAAATCAAGCTGCGTGCAGATCGCGTTCCTGGTGAAAATCAGAAGTGCTTTCTCCTCGCGGAGACCGATACCGCAGCGATCGCCAAGCATGTCAAAGAGCTTCAACCGTCAATCATCGTTATTGACTCTATTCAGACGATGTCTAGTCCGCTGATTGACTCGGCGCCCGGGTCGGTTTCTCAGGTGCGTGAAACGACCAATGTCTTTCAGCGCATCGCTAAAGATTCAGGCATCCCAGTCTTCATTATTGGCCATATCACGAAGGAAGGTTCAATTGCTGGTCCTAAATTGTTGGAGCACATTGTTGATGTCGTGCTTCAATTTGAGGGAGATCGCAATTACTCCTATCGGGTGTTGCGTACGCTGAAAAATCGCTTCGGCAGTACCGACGAGCTGGGTATTTACGAGATGCGCTCTGATGGCATGAATCCGATTACCAATCCTAGTGAGTTGCTGCTCGCACAGCACGATGACGAACTGTCAGGATCGGCTGTAGCTGCGACCTTGGAAGGAATGCGTCCGTTATTGATCGAGGTGCAAGCACTTGTAAGTACTGCAGTCTATTCAACGGCACAGCGTTCGGCTACGGGCTTTGATACGCGCCGACTTAATATGCTCTTGGCGGTATTAGAAAAGCGTTGCGGCTTCGCTTTTGCGCAAAACGATGTGTTTCTCAACATTGCAGGAGGTATCCGCGTCGATGATCCAGCGATTGATTTGAGTATTGTCGGGGCACTCATTTCTAGCTTCGACGATGTCGCTATTCCTAAGCGCGATGCTTTTGCCGGTGAGGTTGGCTTGAGTGGTGAAGTCCGTGCAGTGAGTCGCATCGATCAGCGTATTCAGGAAGCAGATAAGCACGGTTTCGACCGCATTTTCGTTAGCAAGTACAACAAAGGACTCGATGCTGTTCATGCAGGCATCGAGGTGATTCAAATTAAGCGGGTTGAAGATTTGGTGCGCTTGCTATTTCAGTGAG
>CALDUE010000186.1 GCA_937923485.1 uncultured Saprospiraceae bacterium | reverse complement strand
GTTTGCAGCTGGAACGGGCGATGCACCCGATGATTGGTACATCCTTTATTTTGATGCAGAGGATCGCTTGGCGGGAGCCGCGTATATCGTCACTTTCGGCGGCAAAAGTGCAGAGGAAGCAGTTGCAAATGCGCACGCCATCCAATACCACGATTACGAGCAAGAAGACGGTGTCCTGTTTTCACGAAAGTGGACCTTCCATAACTGGAATGAGGAATCGGGATGGACGGACCAGATTGGTGAGGCGGAAGTTTCAAATATCAAGGTGCTTGCCGAGCTACAAGCGGATCAGTTTGCGATACCTGAAGGAGCGATTGCCGCAGGTGCCCCGCAAGGATAAACCGAGCTCTCCTCGTCGACTGCAATCGGCTCTTTGTCTGTAAATTGTACGAGTACTCAAGTTTTCAGCTAGCTTGCTTGCTCACTAGCCAACGTGCCAATGAGTCTTCTGAAACTAGATCGCGTTCTTAAACAGTACGAGAAGGTCACCGCTGTAAATAATGTCTCATTTGAGGTCCCTGAAGGTGCCATTTTCGGGCTGCTCGGTCCGAACGGAGCTGGTAAAACTTCCATCATTCGCATGATCACGATGATCACGCGACCAGACGAAGGCGATATTTATGTCGCTGGCAAAGTTGTGGGCCGTGATGACATCGGTCGCATAGGCTACATGCCCGAAGAACGAGGTCTCTACAAGAAGATGAACGTGCAAGATCACTTGTTGTATCTCGCCCGTTTGAAGGGCCTTTCTAAGAAGGACGCCAATGCAGCGCTCGACTATTGGTTCGATCGTTTCGGCATCGAAACTTGGCGAAAGAAGAACATCGAAGAGCTGTCGAAAGGCATGCAGCAAAAGATTCAGTTCATCGCCACGGTGGTACACGATCCGACACTTATCATTTTGGATGAACCCTTTTCGGGACTCGATCCGATCAATACCAATTTGATCAAGGATGAGATTTATGAGCTTGCGCAGAAGGGTAAGCAGATTGTGTTTTCGACCCACCGCATGGAGCAAGTTGAAGAAATTTGTGATTACATCGTACTCATCAACAAGGGCGAAAATGTACTTGAAGGCTGGGTGAAGGATATTAAAAATAGCTTTCGCGAAAACCTGTTCGAAGTCCAAGTAGAAGGCGAACTTCCCGAGAGTCTACTGTCTCAATATGAGCAACGTGATCGCACCCGCGAGGGAGGCTATATCGTTCAATTACCAGAAGGAAAGGCTGGAAATGCCTTACTTAAGGACCTGATGGACAGTGGAGTAGTGGTGACGACTTTCAAAGAAGTGCTTCCTTCACTCAATGAGATTTTCATCAAGCACGTAGGAGAGTATAATCCTGTTTTGGCGACAGCCTAATTCCTAAACGACCGAATATTATGGACAAGATTTTACTCATTATTCAGCGGGAGTATCTAACACGCGTCAAGAAGAAAAGCTTCTTGCTGGCGACCTTATTGACTCCACTTGGTATTGCTGCGTTTATCGTCGTTGCATCTCTCATTTTCGGCTACGAAAGTGATGAGTCGAAGCGCATCGTGGTTATCGATGAGTCGGGTGTAATTACTGGCGGTATCAAGGATGAAGCGTCGATCAAGTTCTCTCTCAGCAAAAAATCTTTGGAGGATCTTAAGCAAGAGGTACGCGACGAAAAGTTCGACGCCATTGTAGTGATTCCTGCCGTCAAGAACCTTTACAGCAAGGACTTGCAAGTACTCTATTATTCAGAGGACGGCCTAACCCTCGACGTTGAATCTGTTGTTAAAAACCGCGTTAAAGATTACGTCCGAGATTACAAAGCGGCGCAATTAGGTCTTGAAGAAAAAAGCCTCGATGCCTTGTCTTTTTCTACTTCAGTCGAACCTGAACCGATTGACGAGGACGGTGAAAACGCCTCCAAGATGACAGGTGCGATCGGTGCGGGTATCGGCACAATCATGGGCTTTGTGATGTACCTCACGATCTTCATTTACGGCATGATGGTGATGCGCTCTGTGCAAGAGGAGAAAACTACTCGAATTGTCGAGGTGATGATTTCTAGCGTGAAGCCTTTCCAGTTGATGCTCGGTAAGATCATCGGCGTTGGTTTGGTCGGCTTGACCCAAGTACTCATTTGGGCAGCTTTGATTCCGCTAGTCGTAGTCGGCTTAAGTTTCTTCTTTGGTTTGGAGGCACCCTCTTCAAGTGCAAGTGCCGATGCGATGGCTGCCATGGATCCTGAAGAAGCAGAAAACATGGTGCTACTCGCAATGACCGAAATCCAAAACCAAAACTGGTGGGCGATCGTGCCGCTGTTTTTGATCTACTTCTTGGGAGGCTATTTCCTCTATGCGAGCATGTTTGCAGCGGTGGGAAGTGCGATGGGAGAAGACCAGGGCGAGAGTCAAGCTTTGACCATTCCGATTACAATTCCAGTGGTTTTGGCGATCTACATCATGTTTGCCGTAGTACAAGCGCCTAACTCTACTTTGGCCATGTGGTCGAGTCAATTTCCGCTGTTCAGTCCGATTGTGATGCCAGCGCGACTGGCCTTCAGTCCCCCGATCTGGGAAGTCGCACTGTCGGTGTTCATCCTTGTAGTGACCTCCGTCTTTTTCGTCTGGCTCAGTGCACGGATTTATCGTACGGGCATCTTGTTGTATGGTAAGAAGATTGGCTTTAAGGAATTGGGGAAATGGATGGTGAGGGGGTAAAAGCGGAGCTTTTGTCTAATTGATAGTTGGTAATTGATAATTGTTAATGCCTTTGGGACGCACCAGTAGGGACGCACTATTAGGGACGTACTGATGGGGACGCAGGTACTCGGCAGGCTTTTGTATTCCGATGCGGGCGAGCGTTTATAAATGTTGGAAGCTGCGGATTCATGAAGTACTTATTCGGCGTTACAATCATCTGGGCTTTCTCATTTAGCTTAATAGGTGTCTATCTATCTGGACATGTTGATGCATGGTTTTCGGTATTGGTGCGAATTGGTATTGCTACAGTGATATTCTTACCTTTTTTGAGGTTGAAGGAAATCAAAACAGAAACAATTTTCAAGTTGATCGGAATTGGTTCGATTCAATTAGGCTTAATGTATTGTTTTTACTTTCAATCGTTTCGGTTTTTGACGGTGCCTGAAGTATTACTTTTTAGTGTATTGACACCGATCTACATTACCTTGATAAACGATATCCTAAGTAGGCGTTTTCATAAAGGACATTTACTTACCGCTTTACTAGCTGTGTTGGGAGCTGCCTATATCCAATACTCAAGCGTTAGTGAACATGTGCTGCTAGGTTTTTTGATCGTTCAAGGTGCCAACCTTTGCTTTGCTAGCGGTCAGGTAGCGTATAAGTATTTAGTAAAATCTGCGCCTGAATTAGTGCGTACACCGATGTATACTATTTTTGGATTGTTCTTTATCGGTGCGTTTTTAGTAGCACTCATCGCTTTTTCCATTCTTGGCTCAACGGAGAAATTGCCAACTACATCTGTTCAGTGGGGAGTGCTCATTTACCTAGGGGCTGTGGCCTCTGGTGCAGGCTATTATTTTTGGAATAAAGGGGCTGTATTGGTCAATACTGGATCCTTGGCGATTATGAATAATGCGCTTATTCCTTTGGGATTAATTGTCAACCTTGTTATATGGAATAAGGAGGCAGACCTAACGAAAATTCTACTTGGTGGAAGTCTCATTTTCGCCTCTCTCGCGCTCAATGAATATGTAGTAAAGGATAGTCAGGTTACTTAGGCAGGCTCTAGCTGCTTTTCTTGTATTTATGTAGTACGTCTAGCGGAATGTGACAATAGCTATGGTCTTGTGGATGTAGGGTTAATCTATCTTGATGTTCTGCGTCGCTTGGGATATAATTTGTCAAAGGAAGCACTTCTATAGCTATTTTCTTTGTCGTTTTGTTTTTAAGGTTTAAGCTCTGCTCTATTTTTTCAAAGCATAGCCTGGCCTTCACGAGCTGGTCTTCATCAGTACTGTAGATACCCGTTCGATATTTCTCTCCGATGTCGTTTCCTTGTTGGTTGATGCTGTAGGGGTCGATGATCTCGAACAAGTACTGAATCAACTCTTCAATCGAAATTAACTTCGGATCAAAGGTTGTTTTAACACATTCTGCATATCCATCGTAGGCTGTGCTGGTGGA
>CALDUE010000185.1 GCA_937923485.1 uncultured Saprospiraceae bacterium | reverse complement strand
AGTAATTTGACCGTTGAAGCTCAAGCTCCAAATGAGACAAGTACCAGGACCTGCTGGATCAAGATTGAAAGGTGGAGCAGCTGGGAGACCGAGGATGTTACCAAGATCATCAGTGATGACATATGCTCGGGTTTCACCAACCACAGTGCTCATGTCAGTGATTACATCAAGTGGATCAGCGATTCCATCAACACAGATGGTTGCTGAGGTAGAGCCATCATCAAAAGAGATGTTACCACCATTCACATCCGTGGGCAATCGGCGCTCTACTGTAACTGGATTTGAGAGGGCAAAACATCCAGTTACTGCAGAGACATTGTTGCCAACAGCTAGACCCATAAGGTCATTTTCAAAGCGAATAAGCCAGATGAGGCAGTCTCCAGTTCCAGCACCGTCAAGATCGAAGGGCGGCGCAGGTGGGAGGCCAAGTACATTTAGATCGAGATCAGTGATTACGTAACCTTCATTGGTGCCCATTTGAGTACCATCAGCAATCACATCGAGCGGATCCGGTATTCCGTCGACAATAATTGACTGGACACTCGAGCCGTCGGAAAAAGTAATTATCCCACCTACTGCATCGCATTGCGCGGAGCTAGTGGTGAGCGAAATCAAGATGAAAGTGGCGAGCAGCAAGCCCAGCCTAGGGATAGTTTTAAGAAACATCAGATGTGTAATTGGTCTATCAGGGGTACTACACCCTGAGAACGTTTGGTTGCCTAGGTATTCACATTTTTTTTAATTGAAGCCTACTTTATTGAGTAGGATTCATCATATAAGAAACTTTTACTTTAGACAATTCATTCGTAATCAGTAGGGGAGATGCTAGAATTTAGTTATTCAATCAAATTGGCTAATAATATTTTTCTACTTCCTTTAGAGATTTGCACGATAACAAAAAGAGGCACCCCTTTATGTCAAGGAATACCTCTTATTGAATAGACCTAAAAGCGATGCAGCCGCTTTCAGGAAGAAATCGAGATCAATTCAACGCCAATCTTAGACTGGCGTTTTGGTTGTTCTTCGGTAGGGTTTTACAGTTACAAAATCTGGAAATACATCTTTTGCTTCTTCATCAGATACGCTCGGACTGATGATGCAATCGTCACCTTTCTTCCAATCTGCTGGAGTCGCCAACTTGTGTTTTGCCGTAAGGTGTAAAGCGTCAATGACTCTAAAATTTCTTCCCGTACTTGGTGGATAAGTCAACGTTAGTTTTACCTTTTTATCCGGGCCGATAACGAATACAGATCGCACTGTCGCCTTTGCTGAGACATTAGGATGAATCATATCATAGAGCTTTGCCACCTTACGATTTTCATCGGCGATGATGGGAAGGTTTACAGCTGATCCTTGCGTTTCTTCAATGTCTTCAACCCACTCATGATGATCTGTTAAAGGGTTAACGCTGAGGGCGATGGCTTAAACGCCACGTTTGTCAAATTCACTTTTAAGGCTTGCTGTACGGCCAAGTTCTGTTGTGCAAACTGGGGTAAAATCTGCAGGGTGGCTAAATAAAAGTCCCCAGCCCTCGCCAAGCCATTCATAAAATTGAATATCTCCTACCGTTGTTGTTGCTAAAAATCTGGGGCGGTATCGCCAAGTCGAATAGTCATGATTAGAGTGGTTAAAAATTTAAAAGACCGTGGTAAGCGAATCTTCAGAAGCTAGCTTCCTCCAACGCTCAAGTTTTTGAGTTCACGTTCTGGCAGCCAGGCCAATAATGCATCACTGATCTGCTTTGCTTCGGTTAGGAAACCGTCGTGTCCATAAACGCTATCAAAGATCTGCCAATGCGCATTCGGTATGTAGTGAGACAATAACTCTTGTTCGCGGGGTGGAAACAGCACATCTGAGTTGATTGAGAGAATTAAAGTTGGGGCAATGATCGCTTGCAACCCTTGTCGAAGACCACCGCGTCGTCGCCCAACATTATGGGAATCCATCGCACGGCTCAGCACATGATAACTCCACGCGCTGAACCGTTGTCGCAACTTTTGGCCTTGATAAACTTGATATGAAGCCGCTCGGAAATCTCCAAGTTTTTCATTCGAACCCTCACTTTGGGTTTTGGCGAAAGCATCATAATGACGATAACTGAGCATCGCCACCGCGCGTGCAGCTTCCAAACCTTTGGCCCCACCATCTATTGTCCCATCGAAAAATGTAGGATCAGCTTCAAGCGCCATGCGTTGAGCTTCATTGAAAGCAATACCCCAAGGAGAATGTCTCGCGCTGGTGGCTAAAAGACATAAGCGACCAAAAAGCTCAGGCTGTTGAATCGCCCATTCCATAACTTGCTGTCCGCCCATACTCCCACCAATCGCAAGGTCAATACGCTCAAGTTTTAGGTGCTTTCGCAAAACGTTGTGCGCCTTCACCATGTCACGTATCGTAACCTGCGGAAAATTCTGGAGGTAGGGTTTGTGCGTTCGCGGATCAATACTTGCCGGACCCGTTGTCCCATAACTCGACCCCAGAATGTTCGCGCACACGATATAGTCGTGATCAGGATCGATCGCCCCTCCTCGTTCCACCAAGCCTGGCCACCATTCTAAAGGATCGGAATTTGCCGTGAGTGCATGGCAGATCCAAACCACTCTTCCTCCCTGCGATGGCAATTTGCCTTGCGCAGTATAAGCGATGTGCAGCTCTGGGAGCTCGCCACCAGCCTCCAAGGGGAAAGGCTTGTTGATATGAAGTAGGTTGACTTGGGACATTATTGGGATATGCGATTTGAGATCTGAGATGTGGGACCGTTGCGGTTCAAGAAAAAATGCTGCGTTTCAAAAGCGCCGCATTTCAGCTTACGCCAAAACAGGTTTCGGTACACTCGCAAAAGCCTGCGTGAAATCAGCAATGATGTCATCGATATACTCGATACCTACACTTACCCTGAGTTGCGTTGGCGTAACTCCTGCTGCGGCTTGTGCCTCAGGACTCAATTGCTGGTGCGTTGTAGCACTAGGCTGAATGATGAGCGTCTTCGCATCCCCTACGTTTGCAAGGTGAGACACCAATTTCAAAGCGTTAACGAAGGCAGAAGCTTGCTCCTGATCACCTTTGATTTCGAAATTGAGGACTCCTCCAAATCCATGTCGGAGGTACTTTTTCGCCAAGTCATGTGAAGGATGAGATTCGAGTCCAGGGTAGTTAACCTTGGCTACAAGGTGGTGCTGCTCGAGCCACTTGGCAAGGGTGAGGGCATTGTCGACGGTGCGTTGAACGCGCAGACTTAGCGTCTCTAATCCTTGAAGCAACAAGAAGCTGTTGAATGGACTTTGCGCCGAACCGTAATCTCGCAACCCTTCCACTCTTGCTCGGATGGCGAAGGCAATGTTTGGTAAGCCAAGCGGGTTTTCAAAACCAAACACATCGCTAAAGACCAAACCGTGGTATGCTGGACTTGGCTCTGAAAAATAAGGGAACTTGCCGTTGCCCCAATCGAAGTTGCCGCCGTCGACGATTACGCCACCGATAGCGGTACCGTGTCCACCAATCCATTTGGTGGCTGAGGCGACGACCACGTTCGCTCCGTGCTCAATTGGTCGAGCTAAGAATCCACCGGCACCAAAAGTATTGTCTACTACAAGTGGAATTCCGTGACGCTTAGCTACTTGAGCGAGTGCTTCAAAGTCGGGAAGGATGAAACTCGGATTCCCGATTGTCTCTACATAGATCGCCTTGGTGTTTTCCGAGATTAACTTCTCGAAATTTTCAGGGTCGTTGTTCTCCGCAAATTTTACGTCGATACCTAGGCGGCGCAACTGCACATTAAATTGCACCTGTGTTCCTCCATATAAGTATGGACTAGCGACGATGCTATCGCCTGCTCCTGCGAGGTTGGTAATTGCGATGAATTGTGCAGACTGTCCCGAAGCGGTAGCAACTGCGGCTACACCGCCTTCTAATGCTGCAATCCGCTTCTCGAATGCATCATTGGTTGGATTCATGATTCGGCTATAGATGTTGCCGAATTCTTTGAGTGCAAACAGGTTTGCGCCATGCTCCGCATTATTGAATTTGAAAGCGGTGGTCATGTAAATCGGGACGGCGCGTGCATTGGTAGCTGAGTCGACGTCTTCTTGTCCGGCGTGAAGCTGGAGCGTGTCAAAATGATAAGTAGACATGATAAATAGGGTTTGTGGGTGAATGCTCGATCAACTTGGTGACAAGCGATCGAACTATTGAACTTAGAAAAGATGGAATAGTGGAGCCAAGTAGATGTTGATACATCTGGTTTTGGCGAAAGCACATGCAGGAATACGCAAGCGCTAAACGACGTATAAAGTCGTATAGCTTAGCGATTAACCCAGAATGCTTATGAGGGTATTAGCAACAACAACAGCACATACAAGTCAAACCTGTGTGCGTGATAGCGAACGTCTGTCCGGCGGGAAGTTGTAAGAATGTTGCGTTGTACATAGCAGCTCGTTTATTGTTCCAGGATTGGCTACCTGGAGGGATTTGGCACCGGAACTCGCAGCTGATGAGCGAGGAGGTTGCCAGGGTTTCATTGAGCCCTATCTCTCAACCCTTCGAAATAAATCGTT
>CALDUE010000184.1 GCA_937923485.1 uncultured Saprospiraceae bacterium | reverse complement strand
AAGTTTGTTGTCTGCACCTACGGTTGGGTTTTCACTGAGCAGTCGAAATCCTTCTTTGCGCAGTCGCTCCATTTCTACGTGAATGTCTTTGACTTCGAAGGCTACGTGGTGTATGCCTTCGCCGCGTTTTTCGATGTGCTTGGCGATTGGGCTATCTGGTCGTGTCGCTTCTAGCAGTTCGATTTTCGACTCGCCGGTCTTGAAGAAGAGTGTGGTGACGCCTTGGTCTTCGACGACTTCTTCTTTGTAGGGAGCAACGTTGAGGAGTTTGGCGTAGAGTTCTCGGGCAGTGCTTAGGTTGGCGACGGCGATGCCTAGGTGTTCGAGGTGCATGGGGGTAAGGTACTGAGACGTGAGATATGGGATATGGGATATCGGATATCGGATATCGGATATGAGACACTTTAATGAACAGTCTCACTCACTCCAAGCATGACGGTCTAGCTTGGAACCGAAATATTGGCGCAGAGGCGCAACTGAATCAATCCGTCGGCAAAGCGATCCGAAATCCTAAATCCAAAGTACCGGCAAGCTCGCTTGCCTAGAGACTCTTGGTACGCCCCCCATCAACAGGCAGGTTAATCCCATTGATATAAGAAGCTGCTGGACTCGCCAAGAACGCAATGGCCGTTGCCGTTTCTGATGGCTCAGCGAAACGACCTGCGGGGACACCTGACTTCATGCCCGCAGCGATCTGATCGGTGGTTTTGCCTTGAGCACCCGCCCTTGACTCAATAATCTCATTGAGGCGACCGGTATTCGTAAATCCTGGGAGAACGTTATTGACGGTGATGCCACTAGCACCAAGTTCGCCAGCTAGCGTTTTGGCCCAATTGGCCATTGCAGCACGAATGGTATTGCTGACGCCTAGTCCAGGTATCGGTTGTTTTACAGAAGTGGAAATAACATTAATGATCCGACCATACTCTGCAGCTTGCATGCCTTCCAAAACTTCCTGAAGAATAGTCTGTGCAGCAAGTATATGTTGACGAAAGGCCGCTTCTAATTCACTGACGCCCGCTTTGTACAAAGGGCCTCCTTTCGGTCCGCCTGTATTGTTGATCCATATATGGATAGGACGCGACGTAGCAGCCATTTTCACTTTAATGGCAAGTTGGTCGACCTCAAGCTGATCGGCAACAAGCATCGCGTGCTGCTGGCCGCCATGATCTTTAAGCGCTGCCATTACACTGGAAAGGGTTTCGGGAGTACGACCTAGAAGTGTACAATCTGCACCAGCCTCTGCGAGTGCAAGTGCCGTTGCTCGACCGATGCCGCGACTTGCGCCTCCTATGAGGGCGTGACGGCCTGAAAGTGGAAGGTTTGCCATGGCCACAAAGTAGCAGCGCCCCAGCATTTTTACTGCTGAGGCGCTGAAACTATCTAACGAAAGACGGAGATTACTTCTCGCGAATCGTCTCAGGTGCCTCAAGCAACTTGAAGAACTGATCGAGTTTCGGAGTAAGGATGATCTCCGTACGGCGGTTCATGGCACGTCCTTCAGGAGTAGAGTTGTCTGCTTTAGGAGAGAACTCGCCACGGGCAGCAGCACTCAATCGACCTGGCGCTACGCCATAATTTTTGATGAGTGTCTCCGTCACCGCTATGGCACGAGCACCTGAAAGCGCCCAGTTGTCAGGGAACTTCGCTGATGAAATCGGCACATTATCCGTGTGGCCTTCGATGGTTACTTCTAGGTCTTGGTTGTCCTTAACAACGCGTGCAACTTTTGACAATACTTCACCTGCACGAGGACCGATGTCTGCCTGACCGCTAGAGAAGAGCAGCTTATCGCTGATCGAAACGAATACTTTGGTTCCTTTTACTTGAACGTCGATATCCTCGTCGTTGAGGTTTTCGAGGCTCTTTTTGAGGTTGTAAACGAGCGCAACGTTGGTCGAGTCTTTTACACGGATCACTCGGTTGAGTTTTTCGATCTGTCCAGACTGATTGTTGATCTTCTCCAAAGACGCTTGGATAGACTTTGCTTCAGCGGCAGAGGTTACTTGATTGGCGGCCATGTTGTCGAGCAACTTCTGGTTGGTCGTATTCAAGATATTCATTTGATCTGCTAGCGTCTCCGCACGTGCTTTCTCGCGAGCTAGTTCTGCTTCCTTGTTGCGCAGGGTTGAGTTGAGGCGCTCGTTGTCGGCTGTGCGTCCAGTCTGCAAATCTTGAATGCGTTGCAACGCTTCTTCAAGCGCAAGATCTGTTTGTGCTTTTTGGCCTTGCAAATCGACGAACTTCTTTTTGCCTACACATGAGGGTAGGGCAAAAATGGAGACGAGGGCGAGAATGAGAAATAGGTTACTCTTCATGATGTTGGTGTTTCTAGCAGCGAAAGTAGACAATTGTAATGTTTGTTGAATATGTCTCTCTCTGACATCAAGTTTTGACGTCATGACCGCTAGTCAATGCGAAAGAACACAAATTGCAAAATCCGTGTTCATTAGCAACCGTACATTAACAATCGGAAAGCGCAGCGATGCATTTTTCTCGTTGAAACCATGCTTCTTCCAGTGAAACATCTGGGCGATTAGCTTGCAACCAGGTCTTCATCCACACTTGATGAATGCTCGTTTTACTGGCAAGCGCACTGAGCGAAATTGTCTTTTCTTTTTCTATGACTGATCGCATACTGCTTATATGAAATCCAGGCTTCGTCACGTCGATTTTTTCATCGCCCCATTGGATATATGTATGAAGCTCAGGTATGCTAGATAGCGGACCGCCCTCTAAGACTTCTGCTATTCCAGGCGTATTGCTCGATGTCATTTGAAAAAGGCAGAGCACCAGTTCAATTTCAGCATGACCCTGCTCCTCAGCAATTGCTTTGAGGACACCGTGCTTAGAACTACAGGTGCCGCAACCTTCAAGCAGCACAGCTGCTAAGCTTACACCGCTAGTCTTACGGATGCTTCTACTCACGGCGTTTTGAGCCTGCGGCTCTACTGAACTCGATGGCCGTCGGTATGGAAGATGTAACAGGTGATCACAGACTTCACGGAAGGTGTTAAGGTCAAGTTTTAGCGAAAGCTGAGAGATCTCACCTATTTCAGAAACATCAAAGTCGCGTTGCATGATAGCAAGGTACAGCATGATTCGTCTGAGGCTCTTACATTCGCGGCGCAATGATCGCTACTACACGCATATCTCGAATTATTGGCGCAGCCTCAGGCTGCCGATAGTTCCTGCGTGCAAGAGCATTGTAAGGAGCTTCGGCGGCTAAGGCTACCGAAGCTTTTTTTTGTGATACGCTAACTTTTAGACCATGAGCAAGTACCCCGAATATTCAACCTTAGACCTACCCGAACTCGATAAGGAGATGCTCAGTCATTGGGCTTCCGCCAAAACCTTCGAGAAGTCTATTTCTGAGCGTCCAGCCGATAAGCCTTGGGTATTTTTTGAAGGTCCGCCAAGTGCAAATGGAAAGCCGGGTATTCATCACGTAATGGCGCGCACGGTCAAGGATCTATTTTGCCGTTACCACACCATGCTTGGTTATCGCGTCGATCGTAAAGGCGGCTGGGATACGCACGGACTTCCGGTAGAATTGAAAGTTGAGTCTGAATTGGGCATCACCAAGGATGATATCGGCAATAGTATCAGCGTTGCAGATTACAATGCGAAGTGTCGCGAGACGGTGATGAAGTTTAAAAAAGAGTGGGATGACTTGACGGTAAAAATGGGCTATTGGGTGGACCTCGATAAGCCTTACGTCACGTATGAAAACGAGTACATCGAAAGTGTGTGGTGGCTATTGAGTCAGCTATACAAGAAGAATTTGATGTACAAGGGCTACACCATTCAGCCTTTTTCTCCTGCTGCAGGTACGGGTTTGAGTAGCCATGAGCTCAACATGCCCGGCGCCTATAAAGAAGTGAAGGATACAACGGTGGTGGGGCTTTGGAAGCTTTCGCCAAAACAGGAAGTTGCATTGCCTCCTGCACTTGCTGCGGTGAACGGTCAGGTGCTTGTGAGTGCTTGGACGACGACACCTTGGACATTGCCTTCGAATACAGGACTTACTGTTGGGCCGAAGATTCAATATGTGGTGGTACGCACCAACAACCCCTACACAGAAGAAGAGCAGCATATTGTGATCGCTGCAGACTTGGTTTCAAAGTGGTTTGGAGGAAAAAACCAGCCGGTGGTCTTGGCGCAATCTGAACCTTTCACGGGAGGTACACTTGAAGGTCTTCGCTATGAGCCGATCTTCGACTTTGGCAATCCGATCGAGCCGATTGGCGATGCGAACGATGCCTACAAAATCATCTTAGGGGACTTCGTTACCACGGCCGATGGTACAGGTATCGTACACACTGCGCCGAGCTTTGGTGCAGATGACCGTCGCGTTGGGGTGGCTTCTGGGCTTGGGGCATTAACTCTCGTTGATGAGCAAGGAAAATTCAAGGATAACGTCGGGCCGTTCTCTGGTCGCTTCGTGAAAAATTACCGCAATGACAAGGACTACGTTGATGTCAATATCGACCTTTCGGTAGACTTAAAGTTGCGCTCACAGGCCTTGAATGTCTCGAAGTATGAGCACAATTATCCGCACTGTTGGCGGACGGACAAGCCGGTGTTGTACTACCCACTCGACTCATGGTTTATCAAGGCATCTTCTGTGCGCGAACGCATGATGGAGCTCAACGACACCATCAATTGGAAGCCAGAGAGTACAGGCACGAAGCGCTTTGGCAATTGGCTTGAGAATGTACAAGATTGGAACTTGAGTCGTTCTCGCTACTGGGGTATTCCCTTGCCTATCTGGCGCAGCGAAGATGGCGCTGAGGAAATCTGCATTGGCAGTATCGAGGAGCTTCGTTCTGAAATTGAAGTTGCCAATTCCCAGCTTTCGCTAAAACAGGAAGTGCCAAGCGACTTACACCGTCCATACATCGACGATGTGATTCTTTGGAAGAATGGAAAGCGCATGGTGCGTGAGGCAGACTTGATCGACGTCTGGTTTGATTCAGGTTCTATGCCGTATGCGCAGTGGCACTATCCGTTTGAAAACAAGGAACTCTTCGAACGCAATTTCCCTGCGGCCTTTATTGCTGAAGGGGTTGACCAGACGCGTGGATGGTTTTATACACTGCATGCGATTAGTACGATGGTCTTTGATTCTGTTGCTTACAAAGCTGTAGTCTCTAACGGACTTGTACTCGATAAGGAAGGGCAGAAAATGTCTAAGCGCCTTGGCAATGCCGTTGATCCATTCATCACCATCGACAAGTATGGTGCAGATGCTACGCGTTGGTACATGCTCACTAATGCAGCGCCTTGGGACAACCTGAAGTTTGACGAGAAAGGCATTGAGGAAGTACGGAGAAAATTCTTCGGTACGCTCTACAATACTTATGGCTTTTTCTCCCTGTACGCAAACGTAGATGGCTGGGATGGAAGCGATGCTCCAGCTGCGCACACGGATATTGACCGCTGGTTGCAGTCGCGCATGAATTCTCTACTTCGTGATGTGAAAGCAGCCTACGAAGCATTTGAACCGATGACGGCTGGTCGCTTAGTGCAAAGCTTCGTGACAGATCAACTTTCGAACTGGTATGTGCGTCTCAACCGTAAGCGCTTCTGGCGCGGTGAGTTAACGGACGATAAGCGTGCAGCCTATTATGTACTCAAACAAGCCTTGGGCCTAACCGCTCAACTTATGGCACCGATTGCACCGTTCTATGCGGAGCGTTTGTATCGAGATCTAGGACTAGGCGAAAGCGTACACTTGAGTCTCTTACCTGAGGTGAATACAGCACTCATCGATGCGTCTTTAGAGCTAAGAATGGATTATGCCCAGCGTATTTCTTCGCTAGGTTTCAGTTTACGTAAGACGGGTGATCGTCGCGTGCGTCAGCCGCTGGCTAAACTCCTCATCCCTGTACTTGATGCGGAATTTGAGACGCAGGTGAAGCAGGTCGAAAGTCTTATTCTACAGGAACTCAACGTAAAGGAAATCGAGTACGTGAGTGGTGATGCGCTATCAAAAACGATCAAGCCGAATTTCCGGGTACTGGGTAAGAAAGTTGGTAAGCAGATGAAAGCTGCAGCTGCGATTATCAATCAATTAGATGCTGATGCGATCTCTGCCTTGGAAAGTGCGGGCACATTCACCATCGACTTGGAAGGAACACCTTTTGAGTTGACGAGAGAGGATGTCGATATCGCAGCACAAGATATTCCAGGCTGGAGTATTGCCAGTGATGGAGCCTTGACGGTAGCGCTTGACCTCACCTTGACTCCAGCATTAGAAATGGAAGGATTAGCTCGTGAGCTCGTCAATCGCATACAAAACTTGCGTAAAGATGCAGGCTTAGAAGTCACTGATCGAATTGCTATTGAGCTTTCGGAGAATGATAAAGTCGCTGCTGCGCTTGCTGCTCATAAAGACTACATCTCTTCTGAGGTACTCGCCGATATTATAACAGCGAGCGCTAATGCAGAAGGAACCCCTACTGACCTAGGAAGTGATGTAGGAGAGGTAATGATAAAGGTTGTGAGCGTTTAAATAAGATTTTTGGAATATTGGAGTAACACTTTCAGTTTGTCCAAAAAAAATCACCATAACTAATTGCGATGAACGCAAATAGTTATGGTGACTAGGAAAATCAGATGATTAGACCCTAGAGATAAGGGCTAACCTTATTTCTTCTTATCGTTACCTAAGCTATCATCTACGATTGCAAGATCTTCGCGTGTTTTCTTTTCAAATTTCTTCCAATCCTTACTGACGGACATTTCGCCAAATTGATCGAAATCTTCTTGTAGGCGACTACCTGCGTCTTCAAGCTTGTTGTACTGATCTTTCATCTCAACTTTTGCCGCAGTGGTAGCGGTCATCATTTCCTTCTGTAGGACATTCATACGGATGTTGATGTCGTGAGCTGCCTTCACCATGTCATCGTGAAGTCCTTGAGTCTCGTTGTTGAGCGTGTAATTCATGTTCTGCACCCCGAAACGCATCTTTGCTCCTGCTTTCTCAGCAGCGTTGCTCATGGCATCTCCAGCATCGCTCATGGCATTCATGGTCTTGTCTGCAGCATTAGACATCTTGTCTCCTGCCTCATCCATGGCCTTCATTGTCTTATCGGCAGCACTAGACATCTTATCTCCCGCTTTGTCCATTACTTCTGATGAGCGATCTGCTGCAACTTGTAAGCCGTTCTCTACGGTTTGACTTGTGTCGGTGTCGCCATTGTTGCATGACGTGAGTGAAAGTCCGGCAAAGAGCGCAAGACTTGAGAGAGTTATTTTGGTAATTTTCATGATTGTTTTCTTTGGTAGTTAGCTTATTGAAGCATCATTCACTGTTGATTTGTTCAATGAGATAATGGAGAGATGTGAGTGTGGGGCACTTCTCCGCCTTCGGCGGACGTCGTTAAACCGTACTACTTCAAATCCAGGGTTTTAATAAAAAAATTCGTTTGACGGTGTCTCGGTTTAACGACGTCCGCCGAAGGCGGCCTCCACTTCAATAAAGTAGAGTAGCTTAGCCTAGTATCAACCTTATCTTGCGATGAAGTCTATTATACCGTACTACTTTGCTGAGTGGGCACCTGGAGGAGCTTATCACGTTTACAACTCTGCAGTATATCGGAATGTGCTTTTTCAGACCAACAGCGATCATTATAAATTCCGAGATCGGATACGAGATATGGTAGGCATGTTTGCAGATGTGTACGCCTTTGCCTTCGTAAAAAATCACTTTCATTGTTCGTTGCGCATCCATGATTTATCACGAATAGAGAAGCGACTCAAAGAAGCGCACAAATTATCAGCGAAGGAGAAAAAGTACTTGAATGGCGAGGCCACCTTCAATCAACTTATTGGGTCGTATTTTGCAAATACATTCAAAAGTTACGCGCTCTCCTTTAATAAGAGACACCACCGCAGAGGTACACTTTTCGACCAGACGGTGAGAAGAATCAGAATACGAAAAGACCTCACATCTCGCAGACTGATTATGTACATCCACAGCAACGAGATGAAGCACCACATGGGCAACAGTTATACTGATATCGGCATCAGGAGCAGCTTCTGGCACTACACAGAAGCGCGTGAGATGAAGAGCTGGCTCGACATTGACACTGTAGTCGAACGGTTTGGAGGCCTAGAAAATTTCTTCGCAGAACACGAGCGCTACGTAAAGAAATACGGAAGCAAACTTCCCGATTTCGATGAAGAACTCTACTTCGGCTATGGCGGCAAAGTAGTTGCTCATGCACCATTTGTTGATTGGTTGGAAGACGAAGAGGAGTAAGGCAACTAACTTTCCAATCGACCAGCCATTTTAGTTGTCTTTCTTTTTATTAATCCTTGCATCACCTACTTTTTCTGCGGTATTTTTTGTGGCATTGCCGACATCTTGCGCTGCGTTCTTCGTGGTATTTCCGACTTTTACAGCAGCATTCTTGGTGGCCTTTCCAACCTTTCTTGCGGCATTTTTTGTAGCCTGCCCAACTTTACCTCCTGTGGTATCAATTGCCTCAACTGAAACCTTAGCAGCATCGGAAATTTTACCACCGGCCTTGTCGATAGCATTCACTGAAGCATTGGCTGCTTCTGAAACCTTGGCGCCAGCATTGTCTATCGCCTCAACTGATCGCTGTGCAGCATGATCAACAGCTTGGAGTGAACGATTCGAGGCAGTGTTGGAATCGATTTCCATTGCTTTACTCGTTTCACGATCAGTGGTGCATGAAGCGAAGGAGATTCCAGCAAGCAGAGCCAGAACTGAAAATGTTAGCGTGGTAAGTTTCATCTTCTGATTTTTTCGAAAAGTTCTAGACTATTATCGCCATTTCTTTAGGTAGTGTTCAACGCAATCTTAAAAACTTCGAAAGCAAACGCCAGCGGTAAGACTTGCGAAATGAGATGTGAGGCGCGTTTGCACTTTGGTTTAACTATTTGTTTCAACCAAAGCAATCGCTTTTCCTAAGTACACCAGCTTACTTCCTTCCGACACCTGTAAATCTTGTAAATCACCTGGCAGCAGTTCAATAACACCGTCATGAGACTTAAAGAATATGGCTGAACTACGCGCATTGCGTTCAAGCTCATGCACAGCCCTTCTGAGCTCATCCGCACTCTCAATGTCAAGTTCATGGACTTGTGGATAGTCTCGGACGGCTTCGCTTAAGTTGAGGTAATCATCCTTGTAGGTGATAATTCCCGATTCTGGAAGTGCTGCAACGTCTAGGTTAAGTTCTGAAGAGGCAATGAGGCGATAGGCTCCGTTTTCACCTAAATATTTTCTGTATCGGCGCACTGCAAAGTTGTTGACCTCTGTACTTGGCGTCATGGCAAAGAGATATCCGATATCAGAGAATTCTAGACGCTCATCTAAGGTGTCGCTGTACACGTTGGATACCATTGCCTCTAGGCCATCCGCAATAGCAGCATTAACGTTGGACACAGAGCTGTCGACGAGTACTACGTGACGATCATTGCTCTGTAGATATTTCGCAATGAGACGAGCAACAGGATTGGCCCCGAAGATGAGAATACCGTTAGACTCATCGAGCATAACGCCACTCCATTTGGCGAATGGTTTGGCTGTGGTTGCATTTAGCAAAACGGTGCCAAGAACAACCATGAAAACCAGGGGAACGATATACTCAGCCCCAGGGAATCCAATCTCTTCCAAGCGCAATCCAAACACAGAAGCGATACCGGCTGCTACGATCCCACGCGGACCTAACCACCCGACGTACAGTTTTTCCGAAAGGGAAAGTTCACTACCAGAGGTACTTGCCAAAACAGCAAGCGGACGGATTGCAAGAATCCCTAAAAATAGCACTGTACAACGCCAGTCAACAAGCAACATGAGTTGATCCATGGTAATGTTGGCCGCCAGAAGGATGAAGAGAATAGAAATTAGTAAGACCGTTATCGACTCTTTGAAATTAGCGATCTCTTGAAAGCGCGGTACGTCAAGGTTGCCGAGTACCATTCCCATAACGACTGCAGAGAGTAGCCCAGATTCATGTACGATTATATCACTTATCGTGAAGACCATAAGCACCAACGCAAGCACAAACACATTGAGCAGATAGTGAGGAATAAGTTCTCGCTTGATGAGCTGAAACAAGCCATGAGCAGCTGCAAATCCCATAGCCACCCCAACGACAACAATCTCTAGAAACATGAGAAGGGCCTCTAACCCAAAGTCCCCCATACCGTGATTCGGACCATCTTTTTCTAAGGTGCCAAGGCTACCTAGTACTTCCGTAGTTTCAGGAATCTTATAACCAAAACTCACGAAGACAAACTCAAACATCAATACCGCCAGAAGTGCCCCAATGGGATCAATGAGAATGCCTTCCCACTTCAAAACAGTAGAGACGTTGCGACTTAAGGGAACATTTTGAAGGATGGGACCGATAACTGTTGGTCCAGTGACCACAATCAAACTCGCAAAGACAAAGCTGATTTGCCAGCTCAATCCCATGATATAGTGGGCAAGTAGACTGCCACCTGCAAAAGTGATGATTGTGCCTAGGGAAAGCAGCTTAAGGATCGTCGGGCCAATGCTTTTGAACTCCTTTAGGCGCAGTGTCAAGCCCCCTTCAAAGAGGATGAGGCCGATTGAAAGACTGACGAAATAGAACAAATTTTGTCCAGCAAAAAGACCATTCACCACGCCTTCTTCGCCATACTCTGCGCGCGGCTGAATGAAAAGACTAGCATCAGACATCCAAAAGGTGCTAAAAGGCCCTACCGCAAGCCCTGTGAGAATAAGCGGCAGGATCGCTGGAATCTTCAGCCTCCAAGACACCCACTGGGCGAGTATTCCGAGGACGATGACACTGGCGAGTTCAAGCATAGATCAGATTGGGTATAACAGCTGCGGAAAAGGTAGAAACCCACGCAAGGCTTTAGGGTTGTCTCGTGGGACAAATTCAATCGTTCTTCAATCTTCTACGTACTTCGACTGCGCTACTCTGGTGCATTTAGTCTAAAACCAACGCCGTGTACATTTTCGATACTTACACGCTCATCAGCGCGCAAGTACTTGCGAAGTCGCGAAATGAAAACATCCATTGATCGTCCGAGGAAATAGTCATCGCTGCCCCAGATTTTGATAAGGATATCTGAACGTTTGAGCACTCGATTGGGACTCCGCGCAAATAATGCTAAGAGGTCTAACTCTCGCTGAGTTAGTCGACGTGGCTCACCTTTTTCGATGGTATCCGTCAACTCTAAGTTGGCCATATCAACAGAAAATCGACCGACGCTTAGTTCTTCTGGCGGACGTTCGGCTAGGTGACGGCGGCGCAGGAATATGTCGACTTTCAGGACAAGTTCCTCAATATTGAAGGGCTTGGTGAGGTAGTCATCAGCACCTATACGCAATCCTCTGAGGCGGTCTTCCTTTAGGCTTTTTGCGCTAAGAAAAAGTACGGGGACTTCAGCATCTCGTTCGCGAATAGCTTCTGCGACGGTAAAGCCGTCTACTCCAGGAAGCATGACGTCTAAAATAGCGATATCAAACTCTAGTCCGTCTTGAATCTGCTTCTTCGCCTCGGCGCCATCGGCAATACCAATGACGGTATAGCCTGCGATTTCGAGGTTATCTTGCGTAACAAAACGAAGACTTTCATCGTCCTCCACGTAAAGAAGGCGTGGGTTTATGCTTGTGTCCATGCTGGTGCTTTATCAGGTCCGAAGATGCGCAATATCAGCTTTCGCCAAAACGAATCTTGCATATTCCTATCAGGAATGTCAATTCTAAATGCCGAACCTACTGTTCTGGTTTCGTCTAAGGTAAGTTCATAGCCGTGCGCTTTGCAAATACCATTCACATAAAATAAGCCTAGTCCGAATCCTTTTACGTCGTGTACGTTACCTGTAGGTACGCGATAAAATTTTTCAAAAACTTTGCTTTGATGTTCAACAGGTATACCCACCCCTTTGTCAGCAATGACAAGTCGTGTGTGGCCCAGAATAATATTTGTAGTTACAGATATTTCTGGCGCGCCTAGAGAATACTTCACCGCATTATCGAGTAGAGCCGAAAGGGCGCTTGAAAGGTGGAGCTTGTCAGCGAGTAGGTCACGATTTGGAGCATTGAGATTTACAAGGAAAGTACCTCCAGCTTCTTCCGTTTTTGCTCTCGCTCCTGAAATGACATCTTCGATAATCTCGTTGAGTTGAGCGGGTTCTCGCTGAAGTCGGAAACGATTTCGCTCAATTTTGGCCAACTGAAGCACCTTTTCTACCTGATTGGTGAGTCGCTCGTTCTGATTCTCGACAACTTCCGCATATCGCAAGAGGCGGGCATCTCCCCGCACGGGCGCTGATCTGGCCAAGACCCCCGAGGCAATTTTTATCGTCGAAAGTGGAGTTTTGAACTCGTGCGTCATGTTGTTGATGAAGTCCTTCTGCATTTCAGACAATTGCTGCTGCCGCACAAGTACCCAAGAGGCATAGACGAAGAACAAAATCGTAATTAACAAGACTGCTCCTAGCGCACCAACTGTACCCAAAGAGTTAAGTAGACTAGTCTTATGGTCAGGAAAGCGGATACCGAAATAGTAGATAAACTCATCGTAAGTGGCCAATTCTGGTCGCGACCTGCCGAGTGTATCCGCATTAGCTTCATAACTGACGTAGTCACCATACACCATTCTATCGGTATAGCAATCGTAAATGCCGTACTCAAAGTCTTCATTTAGCCCTACGGCTTCAAGTTCGCGTTGGAGCAAGAATTGAAGATCTCCAGCATCGATTACTGCATTGAGATTAACTACGTAGTAATTATTAGAAATTCGATTGATAAGAGCCACATCCGGCACAAGGCTCTCATTTAGCTCCTCAAAACCATCAGCTACGCCCAGCAACGCTACTTGTACCTGTTGCTGAAACTCCTGATCCTTAAGCTTGTAAGCCGACCATAGATAGTACCCCTGAAGCGCAAAAGCCGCTAGGATCGCTATGATTCCAAGCAGTACGACTTGATATAGGGAACGTTTTCGCATGACGTAAAACTAGATAGACGCTTCAATGTAATAGAAACACATGACCACTAGTATCCAACCCGTATGTTTGTAGGGTGAAAGGTAGTGGAACGAGACCTTTAAAGTTCAAGTTTTGGCGAAAGTCCCGTTTTGCAATGTGGACCCTCGCACTGCGTGCGGAGCCAAACAGACTGAACAACAGGCCTCAATCGAGATGTCTAATGCTGTGTTTATTCTTAACGGTAAATTTTGGCATTGCGGTACAATCAATTTATGCGCAGATAGGTAGTCCCTTCGACCTCGCGCCTAGACTTGATACGACTGAGGTCTTTATTCCAGAAGCTCAACTACCTCCGAGTCGGATTATAGCTCAGCCGAAGCCACAAGAAAAGCGTAATCCTTTCGATCTCATCCGAGCAGATGCTCCCGCTGAAGAGACCCATGCGAGTTCCTCACCACTGATAAAACTGTCCGCGCTTGAAAGCATAGCTGCCGGTAGTACTGTTGGCATGAGCAGAGGAACCTTTGATACCATCCTTAGCTTTTCACTACTCGTCCTCTTGGCCCTTGCTATTGTGCTACAAGGCGGACCTCTGCGTAAAATGTTTGGAGCGTGCTTCAACTCAAACATGCTGAGTTCTATCCAACGAGAACAGCGCAAGTTTGGATACTTTTTCTGGGCTACGCTGGGAATGATCGTCACGGGCAGTTTCTTATTTGTAACAGCGCGTCACTTTTACCCCACTCAAATCACATATTCTTGGGAAGCCCTAGGGCTGTTCGTGCTAGGGGCATTCGGCCTAATCTTCTTAAAACTGCTCACCCTACAGGTGTTAAACGCCATCTTCCCACTAGAGAGACCGATCAGAAATTATCAGTTGCTCATCTTGGTTTTTGCAGGTGTGGCCGGTGTTTGCCTCTTTCCTTTCTTCGTTCTTGTGAACTTTGGCGCACCCAGTTTGGCAAGCTCAATGGCCTATATTGGACTAGGATTGACGGTCATTGGCTACCTGCTTAGGAGTCTTCGAGGGCTTGGAGATTCTTCCAGATATATTATTGGCTATCCAATGCACTTTGTATTGTACCTTTGCGCCTTCGAAATTGGCCCGTTGGCAGTGGCTCTCAAACTGCTGACAGCCTGATATTTGAGAAGAAGATAACCTCCATGGAAGATCAAAAAGGCGCAGCTACAGTAGCAGATCGACCGGTTAAAACCATCTTGATCTCTCAGCCTAAGCCAGAAAGAAGTCCTTATTTCGACCTCGAAAAGAAATGGGGAATCAAAATCGACTGGCGCCCATTTATTCACGTGGAAGGCTTATCAGGTAAAGAATTCCGTAAGCAGAGAATCTATCTAGAGGAGTACACTGCCATCATCTTTACTAGCCGTGGAGCCATAGATCATTTTTTCCGTATTGCGGAAGAGACCCGGTTTACAGTAAGCGATGATTTACGCTACTTCTGTATTTCAGAAGCCGTATCGAACTACCTTCAAAAGTTCATCAACTACCGTAAGCGCAAGGTTTTTGTGGGTACCAAAACACTAGAAGATTTCAAACCAGTCTTGCTGAAGGCCAAGTCGAAAGACAAGTTTCTGCTTCCTTGCTCAAATTTGGGAAAAAAAGACCTGACGAGCTTCCTTGATGACAAGAAGTTTGATTGGACGGAATCGATGATGTACCGCACCGTGGCAAGCGACTTGAGCGACCTCACAGAGGTATTCTATGATGTGCTCGTGTTTTTTAGTCCGCTGGGAATAACTTCCTTGTATGAAAACTTCCCGACGTGGGAGCAAAAAGAAACACGCCTCGCCATTTTCGGGAAAAGTACCCAAGCGGCCGTTGATGCTCATGACTTGATGACCAACATTCCTGCACCTTCTCCTGAAGCGCCAAGTATGCCGATGGCTATCGAGAAGTACCTTGAGAAGGTCAATAAGCGTAAGCGCCGTTAGGTAGCTGAAGCTTCTTCAATTACTTTGGCCCGATGATGACTCGTCGAGCTTATAAATTAACTGCAGGTTCACGTGCAGACCTCATCGCTCGTGAAGAGTCTTTGGGTGCTCCTGGCAATGGTGAAATCCAGGTTTCAGTTAAAGCTATAGGCCTCAACTTTGCTGATGTCTTTAGTGTCTGGGGCTTGTACTCAGCTACTCCCAAGGGTGAGTTCGTACCAGGCTTAGAATTTGCAGGCGATGTGGTAGCTATAGGAGCAGGTGTTACGAATCACGCCATCGGAGATAAAGTGTACGGAGTAACGCGTTTTGGAGCATACACCACAGCACTCCATATTGACGCACGCTATGCTTTTCCACTTCCGCAAAACTGGTCATATGCTGAAGGTGCAGCCTACCCCGTTCAAGCGTTAACGGCCTATTACGGCCTTCACTATTTAGGGAATATCCAGAAGGACCACCGCATACTCGTGCATTCTGCAGCAGGAGGAGTGGGCGTTTGGGCAGGAAGGATAGCCAAGCATTTTGGAGCTACGGTTGTTGGGACTGTTGGGCGTCAAGAGAAGGTAGCTTTCGCCAAAACCCAAGGCTACGATGAAGTGCTTGTCCGTGGTGATTTAAATACCCTTAAAGATCGCATGTCTAATGCTAGTGTTGCTGGTTTTAGCGCAAGCGAAAATGAACAACACCCAGGCTACAATATCATCATGGAACCCACCGGTGGTCAGGTGCTCAAGGATAGCTTTTCCCTTGTTTTGCCGGAAGGCCGAATGATCGTATACGGATCTGCACACTTTGCCACCAATGATGCAAAGCCGAATAAATTAAAGCTAATCTGGAAGTTTTTGAAGCGCCCCAAACTCGATCCGCAAGCAATGATTGCAGAGAATAAGGGCGTACTTGCGTTCAATTTAATCTGGCTATATGAGCAGACGGATAAAATGATGCAGTTACTTAAAGATATCGAAGCACTCAATCTAGGAAAACCTCATATTGGCGAGACTTTCAACTTTGATAAGCTGCCTGATGCCGTAGCTGCTTTACAGAGCGGCAAGACAGTTGGGAAGGTGGTTGTGCTTAACGAGCTATAGGAGCACCTGCGGCGCTCGAAAATGCCTCCGGCAGTAAAAAGTCTACGGCGTTAGGGGCCTGCGGCGCCGGACATCGTAACATGCAGCGCCGCAGGCTGCCCTCAACGCCATAGGCTAAAGTGTCCCCCTCAGCTCTTGCTCTCTCTCAATCGCCTCGAAAAGCGCCTTGAAATTTCCTTTACCGAAACTCTTCGCGCCACGACGCTGAATGATTTCATAAAAGACCGTTGGGCGATCCTGTACAGGCTTGGTAAAGATTTGTAAGAGGTAGCCTTCATCGTCCCGATCAACAAGAATGTTGAGGCGGCGTAGGTCGGCCAAGTCTTCATCAATTGCTCCTACACGATCTAGAAGATCCTCGTAATACACCTCAGGAACGTAGAGGAAATCAACCCCACGATCACGAAGTTTTTGAACCGTCACAAGGATATCATCCGTAGCAACAGCAATGTGCTGGACCCCCGCGCCTTGGTAGAAGTCGAGGTACTCCTCGATCTGTGATTTTTTCTTGCCCGCAGCAGGCTCGTTGATTGGAAACTTGATGCGGCCATTACCATTACTCACCACCTTACTCATGAGAGCTGTATAATCGGTAGAAATATCCTTGTCGTCAAACGTGACAAGTAATTGAAAGCCCAAGACTTTCTCATAAAACTCAACCCACTTGTTCATGTGACCGAGTTCCACGTTTCCGACGCAATGGTCGATGTACTTCAAGCCAACTGGATCGACTGGGAAGGAACTCTTCTTAGCAATGAAGCCCGGCATGAATGGACCTTCGTAAGCCGAACGCTCAACCAACGTGTGGACAGTCTCGCCATAGGTCTTGATACCGGCCATGACAACCTTGCCGTTGTCATCAGAAATCTCGTAAGGCTCAAAAGCAGACTCGGCTCCTCGCTCTATTGCCTTTGCATATGCATCGCGACAATCGTCCACCCAAAGCGCTAGAATTTTGACACCGTCACCATGCTTGGCAACGTGCTCGCCAACCGCATGGTTGGGAACAACGGCACTCGTAAGTACCAGGCGAATTTTATCCTGCTCAAGTACGTAGCTCACCGTTTCTCGAGATCCTGTTTCAGGTCCTCTATAAGCTACGAGCTTATAGCCAAACGTTGCTTGATAATAGATGGCTGATTGCTTGGCGTTGCCGACGTAGAACTCAAGGTGATCCGTTCCGTTGATTGGAAACGTATCGAGTGCTTCGGTTGGTGCTGTGGCGGTTGCGGTGGTTGACATGAATATTTTCTTTGTTAGGGTCTGCCAAAGTTAAGGATCGAACCCTACTGCTAATCGGTTTTTCTTTTCAGAATTGACCGAAACCCCAGAGAATACTGAAAGAACTACGATGAATCGGGTAGGTGAACCAGATGAATTTCAGCGGAAGCTTAGGTATTCACTCATTAGAGGCATCTCTCAGGGTAGCAAGCGCAAACCCACCTGCTGTCTTCGACAACTATCGTAACCTTCTGCCAGCACTCAAGATTGCTCTCCCTTACCCTTATTTGGAGAGAATTACTAGTCCTCAGTAGAGTGACTCCCAAACCCGAGCTTACAGATGTAAAAGAGAAAGTAACCATCGGGCTAGGTGTGTTTTGACATCGGAAAGTCCCTCTCAGCGACAAATCTCTAGAAACGAATAGTCAGCTGAATCACTTGAGCAGTAACTCCCGAGCTTGATCAAGCGTGATTACAACTCGTGTTCCTATCGCTCGTTGATGCTCATCTTTCAAATCAATAACTTCTAACTCTGCGCTAAAACCATGTAATTCTTTAAGCATGGCTATACGTTCCGCAGTAATTTCCATTCCTAAACTTTTTCGCTTGGTCGGCAAATTTACCCTCCTAGCGGCTGATGCTTCTCTGCCTATTCCATTATCCTCAACGATAAGCTGAACTTGAGATTCACTAGATTTTCTAACCAAAATATCAATATGACACGCTTCTCCTGTTTTTGGCAAAAGTCCGTGCCATATAGAATTCTCTACAAAAGGTTGAATGAGAGTAGGCGGCACTTGAATACTAGCCACGCTGAGCTCTTCATCAATATCAATCGCGTAACTAAAATGATCGCCAAATCGCATCGTTTCCATTTCTAAATAGTATTCAAGTGTTTCTAATTCTCTAGACAAGGGTATCAAGCTAGCATTAGAATTCTCGAGAATGCGACGAATAAGCCTTGCGAATTTCGACAAGTATTCAGCAGCTTCGTGTCGCTTGTTATCTATCACAAATCCTTTTATAGAATTCAGACCATTAAAGAGAAAATGAGGATTCATTTGCGCACGCAGTGCTTTCATTTCTCCGTCCACCAACCGCCTACTGTAGGCACGTTCAATTTTGACCTCTCGATCTTTTGTTAGCATTGCTACTGCAAAAGCAAAGCAGAGTGCCATCCCTACGATTCCAGCCTCGATGATATAATCAAAGAATGGCCAAATAATATTGAGATACAGCTTGACTAAAAATAAATCTACAAACGGCAGCAAATAAACCTGCGTTGTAACGATCATTACTCCTGTAACGAGCGATATGTTTCCCAACATAAATGCACGAGTGGTGGCATCTTTATTCTCCCGAAAGTGGGAAATTACGATATAAGAAAAAACCAACAACGTCACGAGTAACAATACTCGAAAAGTCTCAGGAACAAAGGCAGCTAACTGTCTAGACCACAAAGTACTAGCAAAAGTTGCAAGTAAAAGATACACTAGCACCTCTATCAGCTTGACCTTAAATAAAATATCAAGTACTTTATCTCGATGCGGAACGAAGTCGACGGCTTTAAGCGTAAGTTGAGCAAAACGAAAAAAGCCTAGAAGACCTAAAGAACCTGTAACAAAAAGCCAAAGTTCGGATACATGTCTATCTGCAAAAATCGCCTGAAGCAAAAAATCGTCATACATAATATACGACATCAGTCCGAGTAGCATAAAACAGTAGGTAATGCCCAACTCTGTGCGGTAGACCATCCACTGTGTGAGCTGGTAGAGAAACAAGAGCAATAAGCCGCCCATCATCAATCCACTAAAGACTAAATGAAGTCTAGCGTCCGAGTCAACTATAACTGGCGAAACAAATGTTATTGCTAACTCATCGTTTGTACCATATAAAGACTGTCCGTAGGGGTTGCTGTACTTGAATATTAACTCACACTCATGACCATTAGCTACCTCCAATGGGGCAATATTAAGATACGACTTTGACCATACATGGGGATAGGCTCGTTTATTCAGGGGAAGGTCGTTTCCCATGTGAACAGAATCTACCAGTGTACCATTGTCAAGAACATACATTGTGTTCAAACCGTGGTGACCCGCCTCAACCATCCATACCGATTTCACATTCAAAGAATCTGAATGAGAACCGCGCTTCAGCTTCGATACAGGAACTCTTCCCCGTAACCAATAGCAACCTTTTGTATCTGAATGAAAATAAGGCTCGGAAGTATGTACCCACTTAGCGGACAAAGCACTCGAAATAGACAACGTGCAACCTGTTGACGTAAGAATTAACAGACTGTCTTTTTCAATCTGATATACCGACTCGTCTGAGCCTTGGGCTAATGATGACTCCAGGCCTTGGGCATCTACGTCCAGAGAGGTGAGACAAAGGATAACCATTAACCCGCAGACTAAGGGGTTTAGGTAAGCATTTAAGTGTTGACTGATGTGCTGAGACAAATACACGGTCGAATGTAGTCCGAATTAATGTTTGGAGGATTAAAATTTAGTGATTCTTTGTTGCTAAATCTATACATGCGAAAGTAAAAGTCTGCTTGCGTTACTCAATGTCTCCGGCTGATGAAGTACATCACCTGCTGCATTAGCCTGAGCGAGCACATGTCCGCACCATACCATCTCTAGATACCTTGCAGTTAGCTGAAGGGAACGAATAAGGGGCTCAGACTCCTGTACCTCCGAGTCTGCCATTGCTGTAGTCAGAAACATTTTCTTACCCTTCATTTTGGCGCGTAGATTAATTTCTGGAATGCGGATCCAATGCGACCAATGATCCAAGTAAAGCTTCGCAGGAGCAGGCAAACTGTACCAATAAACAGGACACGCAAAAAAGAGTACATCTGCTACCAAGGTCGCTTCTAACAAGATTCTGGCGTTGCCAATAGGCATTTCATAAGTCCACTCATCTTCATGTCGCACATCTTGAAAAGGATTTAAAGGATAGTCACTGAGCCTGATCCACCGTTGGGTGACGTTTGATGGAAGATACTTTGCAGCCTCCTTTGCAAGTAATTCAGCATTGCCATCACGCCGAGAACTACCCAGCAGGAAAAGTATTGAAGTCATGCCCTAGAAATTAGCCAACAAAATATAACGACATTTGAAGAATGGTAACGATCGCACATTTAGCAATCTATTGCAACGACCTAGAAGCCATGCGTAGCTTCTATATGAAGTACTTCGGCGCGGTTTCCAATGAACGTTACACGAACACGAAGAAGGGCTTCAACTCGTATTTCTTAAGTTTTGGCGAAAGCCCGATGAGACTCGAACTCATGACACGCATAGATGTAGTAGAAGGTGAAGACCTACAGCATACCGAACGACTAGGCCTTACGCATTTTGCATTACAACTTGGCTCTAAGAATGCCGTCGATGAACTCACGAATCAACTCCGGAAAGCATCCCAAGTCAAAATGAGGTTTGGATCAGGATGGGAAATGCTCCTGACAACTCAGGTCGACTAGTGACCAATCTCCTTTTCGAAGAAATCTCGGCGGCGGTGGAAGGAGCTCGTAGCGTTTCCAGCAGCAGTGCTCAGCTTCCGCCAAAACCAACTTTTAGCATTCAGACAAACCCAGTTAGTGATTATCTTCAATTGCAAAATTCGGAAGGATTAATAATGGTTGAAATAATCAATTTGAATGGTAGACGATTGCTTTCTATAAAAGATAACCTTCATGCAGCCATCAACACAAATCAGCTACCGAAGGGAAGCTATACCGTCATCGGCTGGGATGCTGAGGGGCAAGGATCAGCACTCAGATTTATTAAGCATTAGCAGTTAATTACTTTTGGCACCCCAACTGGACACTCAAATTCCCTATGATAAAAAACAATGACGCCTATAGAGCTGCAATCGCAGAAATAGAGCGGACTCAAGCCATCATTGACAAAACGGGCGGCATCAAGGGCTACGGGGCTCTCCCTTCTGGCTATATTGAAACTACAGAGGCTGAGCCAAAGGCTACTTTTACGATTAGCGTCCAAGGTGAAAAGAAAGACATCACGGTAAAAGCCCACCTATCTCATGATGAAAACTCAACGTGGGTAGTGCACAAGATGAAATACTGAATAGATCATTAGCTACTTCTGTAGTCTATACAGGATTATTCACTGCGGGATGGACATTCGGCTTCCCTTTTTTAAATCGATTGATAAACGTGCAATGCTGACAAAAGTCTTCCACCAATACACCATTCATAAATCCTTGTCTCATCTTGGTAAAGCGCTCGCTTTCAAGAATGCTCTTTAGGGTTTGCTCCTTCGCGTTTCCTAAGTTGATGACCGCGTTCTTATCCAAACAACACGGCACCACACTTCCATCTGCGTGAATGCCGATATGATTTACAGCGCCATGGCAACGGCCCTGTGTTCCTTGATGAGGCAATAGAAAGCTCGGCCATTCAAAACGAGAATCAAAATGCAGGTAGAGTTTATTCCAGATACGTTTGGACTTGATTGCACCTACTTCAATCGCTCTATTTATTTCTAAATCGAATTCTTGTTCGATGAGCAAAAATATCTCCTCGTTATCTGAAGCATTACTTTGTTGATTCCAGAGTCGATAATTGACGTACATCGACGGTTTGATTTCCTGCGCGCGTTTGACGAAGGCAAAAATAGGATCAATGTAAGGATGGATATCTCTCTTTGGGAAATTGTCTCGAAAAGCTTGCAATGAGAAATTCACTTGCCTCACACACTTAGAATGGACGATGTTTTCTGCATAACGGTCGATCAAAATCCCGTTGGTCGTCAAGTCTATCCGCGTTTCGTACTTCTCACAAAGTGCCAAAATATCGAGAAATTTAGGATGCGCTAGCGGTTCGCCCATTAAGTGAAGGCAGACGATCTCAGTTAGTGGCGCAACTTGCATGAGCACTTCCTCAAATTCGGTAACGTCCATAAGCTTATTGTCCTTCTCCACAATCGGGCAGAAAGAACACTGCACGTTGCAGATGTTGGATATTTCGAGATAAACTCTCTTAAACATTGTTATACATCATTGCGAGACGTCGCGAAGCCCCGCTCTGCGTGGGCCCTCGCGCTTTGCGCGGGGCTGACTGGCGCGGCAACCCCAAAGAATGAGACTTCAAACATACTACCTTACTCCTTTACGGCGCTGAAAAGTAACTATTCGTCGATTGTCTAGACGAAGGCAGCATAGCTGCCATAACTTACCGATATGAACGCCTTATTCAGCTCTTTTTCCGATGCATGGACGAGTCTTCGTTCCAACTTCTTACAGACCTTTCTGTCGATGCTCGGCATTATCATCGGCGTTGGTGCTTTGGTAGCTATGCTGTCACTGATTGACGGCTTAGAGCAACTGGCACGCGATCAAATCGCAGGCAAGACGGCCTTAGAAAATATGTCCATCTCTGCCAACACCCAGAAACGAATCGATAACATTCGGGTAGACAGAGATACGATTGCTATCTTTACGCCGGCTTTGATGGAAGACCTCTTAGCGGATTTACCCTATGAGGCTACAGCACAGCTAAGCGTTGGCGGCTCGACCCTTGGATCCTCAAAAGACACGCAAAAACTGGGCATCACCTATAGGGCAGTGACGTTTCCGGTCATTGACAAAGCATTCGAGCTCGCAGGCGGAAGATGGCCTGAGCCTATCCTAGCAACGACGACTTCCTCAAGGCCAGTAGAAGTACTCGTCAATCATCAGCTTGCGCTAAAACTTGTTGCACCAGATACAAATGCGGTCGCTGCCATAGGTAGCACCTTTCAACTCTTAGGTGGCAGCGCAAAAGTTGTCGGCGTTGCCGAGAAAAGCGACAGAATCGATGTCAACGGAACACTTTTTAATTACAGCCAACTCGCAACATTTCCAGAGGCCAAACCTGGGCCTGGCCAACTTCAACTTTCCTTTGCATCAGTAGAAGATGTCTTGCCAGCTAAAGACTTCATTGAGCCTTGGATGGAAAACCAATTTGCAGGAATAAAAGAAGCAGTTCGTATTGAAACCTATACGGGCTACCTCGAAGCAATGGAAGAAGGCTTCTTGGTATTTCGGCTTGTGATGAGTTTTCTGATTGGTATTGCTGTAGTCGTAGGTGGAGTCGGAATTATGAATGTATTGGTGATGTCTGTCGTAGAGCGCACCTCCGAAATTGGTATTCGAAAAGCGATAGGCGCCGACCGCAAGTCGATCATAATACAATTTCTATCAGAGGCAGTGGCGCTTTCTGTGATCGGCAGCATTTTCGGTACGATCCTAGGAATCTGCTCGGCACTGGTTGCCGCAACTGTGATTTCCATGTATTCGGAAGAGATTCAGTTTAGCGCTATTTTCACGTTGAATACGCTCCTCGTGGTTGGAATCGTCGCTATTGGCATCGGCTGCCTATTTGGAACATATCCCGCGCTTAGGGCAGCTCGCTTAGACCCTGTAAGTGCAATACGTCGTTTATAATTTTGGGCAAAGCATCTTAAAATCTATCCAACCTTTTATAAGAGCCAAGGACTTTGAGACTTCACGAAAATTTAACCGCATGGAGTATACAAGTCTCAGGAATTAGCGCTTAAATTAGAGACGTGAGATTCTTGCCTAAGTCTCTTATGGAATTATATGACACGTTAGAAGTTTCATTACCATAAAAAACGACTAATACTTCCAGAATACTCCGATATTTAACTGATCTCTACCACCAATATTGAAAAACTGGTTTAAATATCCCAGTTCAAAATTAAAACTGCCCGAAAGCTTATAACCTAAGCCTGCATAAAGTCGGTTCCGATCAAACTTATTGCCAGTACTATTAATAAAGAGTTCATCATAAGCAACGAAATAGAGGGTTTTATCTACCAGCTTTGAATTTGAGATAGCAACTTTAGCATTTAACATATAACGAAACCGCACCCTAAAGTCTTCTTCAACCCAGCGTTCTTCAAGTCGATACCTATGAAACCAACTAAAACGACCGAACGACTGCTTCGTCTGAAACTGCTGGTAAATTCGATGCTCATTCACGTCGACTTTTTCATCACTATTCCCGAGGTAATTTTGACTTAAGATGTAACCGTAACCAATAAGTAGATTATTATTGTTCTCAGTCAGGTTATAACCAAGGCCAGCACGTAAGAGCAATTGCTCAAGGTCACCAACGATGTTATAATTTCGATATTGAACTTCGTGATGAAGGTTGAATTTCTTCGGGAGTTTTTTATTTCCAAAGTACATCAACCAATTACCGAAATCACTCGGCTGAGCGAATCCTGAAGAAGATAGAAATAATGCTACTACTAGCGAGAGGAGGTACTTTCTCATTGCGCATAGTTATCTAATTTTTTCCAATTATTTCGCAAATAAATAACATATTGTCTTGCACAAGTATTAATAAGAGAAGAGCCACAAGGATTTCCAAACAGCTCAATCCATTCAATAAGTCACTGCTTACCGACACAATACTTATAGACTCTAATTAATTATGAAATTCAACGTAATTGACCACCAGTTATACATCCACAAATCTAGCACAACTCATTCAAGTTGTGCCCGCTAGTGTTACAATCAAACTGAAAACTGAATCTCAGTGTTGGATCCTCTCGAAAATTTCACTGCCCTGCCCTACAAATTTTACTAGTTGCTGTACAAATAGACTACTCAGCAAGCGTAAAATTTCCTTGATAAAAATTATGGACTAACTACTTTTTCAATTAAACTCTTGAATAGGGGCAGTTCATCATACTATGAACGGTTTTAGAACCCTAAGTCGATTCTAAATCCCTATCATATGGATTATTGAAATTAAATCAGACGTAGCAAAATAACCTCTCCGCAACTCTTGGCTGCTCACCTAAGAGAAGCTATAATTACTACAATCAGCGCTCAATGTCCATAACATATAGCAATGTTCTTGTTTGACTTACCTTTTAAAGGGAAGTCAAACAAGAACAATCAACGAAAAATATCATCAATTTGGTCAGATTCTGAATACTAAACGCGCTCTTACTCTTTTACGAACTTGAATGTCCCCACCTGATCTTTTGAATAAAATTTTGCAAAATAGATACCTGGTGCCAACGTAGAGATGTCAAATGAAGGTGTAGGTGAGTTTGTGGAGTAAGCAGTCAATTGTTGACCATTTAGGGCATAAACTTCAATATTTTCGACTACCGCTTCCGCATTGATGGTAATCTCATTCTTTGCTGGATTTGGAAAGTAGTTGACATTTGAAAGAAATGCTTCGTCACTACTCAATGCTATATCACACGAACCAAAGTAAAATTGAGCGACGGTTTCGATGAGAACATTGTCCGGATTTTGCAACTCTATGCGTTCGATTTCTTCTTCAGAGTTAAAACCAACGAATTGAGCAACATTACTTGCATTGAAAGAAGCAGTATCAAGCAGGCCTGAGGTTACACCGAAAATTCTGAGATTAATAATTCCGCTTCCAATAGGAGAATATAAATCAAAAGCGACGCTAGTCACTGGTTTCTCTCTAGTGAATTGGACATGAGTGGAAGAAAAGAAATTATTAGAGGAGACACCTGGATCTGGAATATTAAAAAAAGAACCTCTATTGACAAAAATCATTGTAGCTCCCACATCGGCTCCGCTGTTGGTGTACACAACTCCTTCTTGAATTTCATCAGCGGGGAAACATTCGCCTCCTTCGAAACTGATTGCGGTTCCACACCTTTGAAAATCTGCATCGGGACCTCCTTCAAAGTCTTCAAATGTCAAGGAGTCCAAATTAGAACAAGCCGTTTCAAATTCATCAAAGGTCGAATAAAATACAATCGACTGTTGCAGACTCTTCGAGCCAAACGGTACTTTCTCTTCATCTACTACTGGGGTAACCGTACCATTATAGTCTGACAAGAAATCTGACGCAGTTGTTGCGGTCGTCTGCCCAGAGACAGTGAATCCACCGCAAAGGATGAGCAAAGAAAAAAAGATAGTCTGGTTCATCGTTCCATTTTTGAGGCAATTAACAAGATTCTAAAACACTTGACTAGAAGTTCAAAGATGCAAGTGTTTGTAGTTGACAATCTTATGCAAGGTATGTAATTCCCTCAAAATAAACTAGCCTGCTTACCTTAAGTGTTCCCAGCGTTCACCAATGTTTTACATTCTAACTATAATTTCCGTCGTCAGAAAACAGGAAGCCTAGTTGAACTCTTCACTTCATTAACAAAGGAGCTCCGATTCTGACCCACATTGTCAAGCGCAGCGAGCTTTCCAGAGGAAAACATGTGGTAGGCTGTAAGACCAGCAACAACGACCTTGCGTAAAAAATCACTCTGCCAACCCATAAGGTAGCACTCCATCATCTCGTCGAATGCCTCAATAGCCCTACTAAACTTACTGACCTCTTCAAGCTTCTGACTATCGAGAGAAACAAAACACGACGATGTATGAAGGAAGCTGAATCTTATCTAATACAGCAACGTACTTTTCAATCACGCCGCTTTGCTCAAGTCATTTAATACGTTCATAAACCGGCGTCTTTGTTAATCCCAGCTCCACTGCCAATGCTTTCACATTGCGCTTAGAGTCTACTTGAAGCAAATTTAAGAGCTGCCAATCTATGGAGTCTAGCTTTATCATAGAGATTTATTTGGTTTGCGCTTATAAAATAGTCCCAAATCCACCTCATATTCCTATAATGGGTATCATTTCAGTATAAATTCCTGTTTTAGCGAAAGCCATGGGATTTCCGGCCTGTACTGTCTAATTTTATAGGGTTGCAGAAAACCTACAAACATGAAACATCTTCTTCGTCCAGAAAGCCAAATGATGTCTCACGGGTTCAAACCTCAACGCTCTGAAGGTTCTATTAAACCTCCGATATTTCTGGCTTCAACCTTCGTGTTTAAAACTGCTGAGGAAGGGAAAGGCTATTTTGAACTCGCTTACGGAATCCGCCAAAAAGAGGCGGAAGAAGAGTTAGGTCTTATTTATAGTCGCATCAATAATCCTAATCTACAGATTCTCGAAGAGCGTCTCTGTCTCTGAGACAAAACAGGTGACTGCGCGATTTTCGCAAGTGGAATGTCTGCCATCAGTACTGTTTTTCTAGACTTCTTAAACCCAGGTAATCCCTTAGTATACAGTTCTCCAACCTACGGAGGGACAGATCATTTCATCCACGACTTTCTCGACCTCATCGGCGTAAAAAGTATTGGGGTGGCAGTTGATGATACAAGGGATGAAATTATAGCACGGATTAATGGTTATGGGCTTTCGCCAAAACTTGGACTCCTCTACTTGGAAACGCCTGCAAACCCAACCAACGACTTGTTTGATATCGGGATGTTAAGGGAAATTGCAGATCACTTTCAAACAGGTGAACGACAAATCCGGCTTGCTGTTGACAACACCTATATAGGTCTACTTTGATGTAGCCCAACCGACCATGGTGCAGACCTCGTCATCTATTCTGCGACCAAATTTATTGGTGGACATAGTGACCTTATTGCCGGTGTCGTACTAGGCGAGGCGAACCTTATGGGCAGACTTAAAGTCATGCGGACCTTCCTTGGCAATATGGCAAGCCCGCATACTTGTTGGCTGCTTTTGAGAAGTCTTGAAACACTAAAAGTGCGGATGGAACAGCAAACCAAAAATGCACAATTAGTAGCTAAATATTTGATAAAACACACGAAAGTAAAGAAGGTCAATTTTCTTGGTTTACTTAAAGAAGGAGATCCAAACAACGAACTCCTCAAGCGTCAATATTCCTCACCTAGAACTATGATTTCTTTCGAACTTTATGGAAGTGAGAAGGAAGCGTTTGCATGTCTCAATAAAATGAAGCTTATTAAACTGGCCGTGAGTTTAGGTAGTACAGAAAGTTTAGCACAACACTCAGCTTCCGTGACACACATAGGAGTTGACCCTCAAATACGCCTAGAGCTAGGAATCACCGAAAGTCTAATCCGCTTATCGATCGGTATTGAGCACAATGATGATCTTATCGCTGATCTATTTCAAGCGATAGAAGAATAAAAACACTTATCTAAAAGTAGCAAGAAAGGGCTCTTCTAAAGATTTGGCGCTTGCATGGTCTAGCGCCGATTTGCCTTGAAGATCTACAAGTGATTTGTCTGCACCGTATTCAACTAACAACTTGGCCAATTCGATCTGACCGAACATTGCGCACATCATCAAAGGCGTCGTCCCTTCTGCGTTGGAAAAATTGACATCAGCACCGTGCTCAAGTAATACTTTCGAAGGCTCTAAGTGGCCTTTAAATGCCATTCCCATTAACGGGGTATTCCCTCTTGCGTCCTTTATATCTGCTTGGGCTCCACCTTTTAAGAGTAAGCGAGTCATGGCTGTTTGATTGCTATAAGCAGCTATCATGAGGAGGCTAAAACCTCGTGCATCAACTAAGTTCGGATCTAGCCCGTCGGCCAACTTATTTTCCATTGTAGATAAGTCGCCTTGGCGGGCAATGTCATGGGGGGATGCGGTCATGATAGCTGCGTTTGTCAACTAACGCGCATAACAAAGAACCGTTCGATGATTCATCAGAGGTCTTTAAAGTTCAATCGATGATAACTCGAACTACAACATTCGCCCCAGGGCACTCTTGGTCTTCACAATCAATGAGGCCATCGCCATCGTCATCAAAGCCATTGTCACAAATTTCAACTGATGAAAATTGAAGTCCAAAATCGTAATAATCAAAAAATCCACTTCCAAAAAGAGAGAATAGCGCTGTTCTACCGCCATCCAATGGATTTCCATCCGAATCTGCTGAAATATCTCCTCCCTGTCCACTCGCAGAAAGTACCGCTCCGGTGGGTGCATACACCCGCAATTTATAAGAGCCTGGCATAAGACAGTCAAAGAAATAAAATCCTGGATTTCCTAATTCATCTGTCCCAGTTTGAGTTGTCGCAAAAACACTATCATCTATCAGAAGAAGCTCCACAGTCACACCATTAACCCCAGCAGCAACTCCTTCATCTTGGATACCGTTCGCATTAAGATCATTCCAGACATAATCTCCAATCGCACAAAATCCAACTGGAACAAGAGCGAGATCTATTGAATAAATGAAATCTGTATTAGTTACACTAATTATTTCGGAAACCGCTCCACTAATTAGAGTTGAGGTATATGATGATCCATCTGGTGTATACACGGTTCCATCGCTATCTAGTTCTCGATCTGTCCCACGTTGCCTAGATCCGACTATAAACGTTGGTGGTTTTATAAAATAGACAAAATAATCTCCAGAAGTTAAGCCAGGGAATAGATAGTTCCCGTCACCAGAAGTGTTCGTAAAATCTACATAGGTGTCTGTTGCTATATCTACTACCCCATCACCATTATCACGATAAAGTTCTACTCGAACATTGTTAACTCCTGATTCGCCACTGTCTTGAATGCCATTATTATTTCTATCAGCCCAAACACGATCACCAATTACACCTGGCATAAGGCTTCTAATTTCGAGTCCTGTCTTCACTGGTTCCGATGGAAGTAACACAGAACCTGTACCATCGACAGAGGCAATAAATCCAGCAGAATTATAAGCAACGTCACCTGGATCAACTCCAGACTGAGAAAGCACATCTACAGGTGTACGCATTGGCCAGTCAAACGTAAGGGTATCGCTAGGCTCTATCAATAAGTCGTTAAATTCAACTTTTATAGAACTCACACTTGAAATATCGGTAGGAGGCACGACTGACCAGTTAGCATTTTGACAGCCCGCTGGATCATTTAGAAGAAATCCATCAGCAGCTCGACATGGATTTGAGGCCGTCGAATAATAAACGACAACACCCGGAGGCGCATCAACTGGACCGATCAAGTTCGGCCTCCATGCTGAACTTCGCGCCTGTGGATCAATGATTCCCACGTCACCTACTTGAGGAAAGATATCAATAAACGTGAAGTCGCGAAGATTTGTATTTCCCTCATTGACAAGAGTTAAGCGATAGTCGGCAAGTCCACCTGGAAGCGTTTCTCCTTGATCTGGGAAAGTCGAGTACTCATTATCCAAACTACCTTTTACAGAGAGTTTAGAAGATACCGCTACATATTCAGCCACATCTATGGCCATGTCAGCTGCGCATAGTTGTTCTGTTCGGTCCGAGTCACCATCCAAATCATAGACATCAA
>CALDUE010000183.1 GCA_937923485.1 uncultured Saprospiraceae bacterium | reverse complement strand
TCGAGGTCCTAATGTTTGCCTCACAGCTAGAGAGGTAGTAGCGTATTTCTGGTGCAACGCCTTCCTTTTGGAGATGTCGATTGATCATTGAAGCTCCTGCCTTGGACCCTTCAATCGTGTAGATTAAGCCGGGCAAGGAAGCATTCTCTAGCGGTTCTAAAGATTCTGCTTCACGGAATGCATTCATGGCGCGAAGATCCTTCTCGATCAGTAATAGATCTGGTTGCACCGAATATTTAGGTCCAGTAGTAGCACAGGTCTTAATGCTCTCTTCCATGGTTTTTAACCAATGGTACTGAAGCAATAGAAAAGCGCTGTAATGTTCTGGCTTGTATGGGCCCAGAATGTTTAGCGGCTCAATTGCTTTTTCAGTTTCTTTATGCACCTCCTGTGTGCTTGCCCTTAGATAAGCATCAAGCGTTTCAAATTTCATTTGGCTTGTTTTCAGAAAGCGCTTTGAAGAGGCTTGCTTGATCTAACGGTTTTACGAAGTGTTCTTTAAAGCCTAGTTTGACAGACTTTGCTCTGGTATTCGCGTCGCTTAACCCAGAGTGCGAGAAGAACGCTGTAGGCACCCCAAAAGCTTTAAGCTTTTCAAAGAGTTCAAAACCATCCATCTCCGGAAGGCCTATGTCTAGAATCGCAAAATGCGGTTCGTATGTTTCGTACATGCGTATCGCTTCAGTTGCATTAATAGCAACTTTTGCCGTGTACTCTTTTTGCTCCAGGAGTATCTTTAGCATGGAGGCCAACGCTTCGTTGTCATCAACGATTAATACTTTATACATCTTGGTGCTCGCGTCTGTAGAATTACTTGCCTTCAGACCTGTAGAGGAATCGGAAGCGTTTTGATCAACCTTGGCTTGGGGTAAAGTCACCGTAAATGTACTTCCCTTGCCAAGGCCTTCACTGTATGCAGAAATTTCTCCGCCATGTATTTCAATGAGTTGCTTGACTAGCGTTAAGCCAATTCCGAGGCCACTACCAGATTTGGTTTGGAATTTATCGACTTGTATAAAAAGCGTAAAAATATCATCCAGCTTTAGCGGATCTATCCCAATACCGTTGTCGGTTATTTTTACAATTGCTTTCTCATCTTCGCAGGAACTAGTGATTTCGATTTGGCCTCCCTCTTCGGTATATTTTGCCGCGTTGTTGAGCAAGTTTACAAATACTTGAGAAAGACGAGTGTAGTCTCCATTAATCATACAAGGAGAATCTGGGAGGGTCAACTTAACAGTATGTCTCTTCGTATCAGTCAAGGGTTTGCACGTATCAACAATTTCATCTAGGATAGTCCTAAGGTCAATCAGTTTCGTTTCAATATTTACCTTGTTTTGTGTAATTCTTGAAACATCCATCAAGTCGTTTATCATTGTAGTCATATGACTAACTTGACGATTCATTGTGGTCGAGTATTGGGCTTTTCTTTCTTCGCTTTTATCGACATCGGACAGCTGTAGCGCCATCTTTATAGAGGCCAAGGGATTACGTAGCTCATGAGCTAATGTAGCAAGGAAATCATCGATGTATTTATTTTGAAGTTTTAGGTTATTTATACTAGAGTTTAATTCCTTCTGTTTTTCAAAGGCGTAACCCATAAAAATTCTATTGAAGCGCATCGCTACATCAATATCGAAGCTATCCCAAACTTTTGATTTACCTTTTATTAAAATAGAGTGTACATCAAAAGAAGACCTTGGCATTAAGCGCTCTGCTTTACTTGCATTGGGTGATCGTTCTTTAGGTATTCCAGCCCATTTTTGTTCGTCGACGCTTTCATTTCTAAACCATGCTGTGAAGTAGTGACTAGACACACCCATGGGAGTCATAAGCATACCGCAGGAGCCATTTAGTCCGCTGTTATCTTTGGTTAACCCACTAAGTTCTACAGAGTGAAATACTTCGCTATTGTTGTGGCAGTGCTTATAATAAAGTTCTTTTAGCGTAGAAAGCTTCGGAGTATTTCCAATTTGAATTTGCTCGACATCAGTAAAAAATACAAATCCGTCTGCATCGAGGATGGAAAGAACTTCTTCTTTACGTTGTTCAAAAACTTCGATAATAGTCATGTCTTCGATAGACATTTCTAAGATCTTATTAATGAATTGATCGGTGGTTTTTGTCCTTTGAATAAATAGCTCCTCTTCCTTGGCGTAGAGGTGCCAACTGAATAGCTGACTTAAATTTTCACATTCTAGCCTAACATTTTGAGCGATATAGCGTGGTTCGAGACTGTGACAGAAAAGCATTCCCCAAACACTTCCATGCGTGACAAGCGACATGGAGATCGTAGAGAGAAGTCCTTGGTTTCGAATGTATTGCTTGTGGATAGGCGAGAGTTCACGAAGCAAACTGTGCGTCATGTCAATAGGCGGTCTACCCGATTCTTCTACCGATGGATACAAGCGTGAAGGTTCCATGTTCACATTTGCCATCAATCTGACCCAATTCTTGAGGTAAAGTTCTCTCGCTTGTTTTGGGACATCTGTAGACGGATAGCGCAGATTCATGTAGGAGGACATGTGATCTGCTTTTGCTTCGGCAATGACTTTACCTGACCCGTCTTCATTAAATTTGTAGAGTACGACGCGATCCATCTGAGTCACCTGTCGGATGGTGTCTACGATCTCATCCGCCATTTCATTCAGCCCCTTAAATAGTTCAAATCTTGGAGCTATACTCGCCGCATAGAGCTTCATATGCTGTTGAGCGGAGTAGGTTTCTCTATACTGATCTGCAGGTTCTAGTTCTACGATCATCAATCCGTTAGATTCGTAGACTACAGCATAGTAAAAGCGCTTTTGATTTCCATAGACATGATCGTAGTTGAAATTCAAATGTAACGGTAAGCGTGCGTCATTCTTTACTGCTCTTTTGTAGGATTGTGACAGAAATTCCCATTCATCCTCATTTTCAAGTAGCTCAAGAAACGAGGTGCCAATTAAGGACTCGCACTCACCGAAAAGTCCGTCAATATTTTCACTGACAATCTTTATGGTAGCTGACTCTGGATCCAACGCTAGGAGATATCCAAAGCCCTGAATAAGCTCAGGGGTGTGAATTGGCTCGTCCTCACAGTGGTCAAAGTCAAACTTGTCAAAATCCAATTTCATCTTCCAAAATTTGCGGCGAATATAGGAGTGAAATGTGGGTTTTGACGGTTGTAGCCCGTATCGGCGATTTCAGAAAAAATGCAGCGCGTTGGACTGGATTTGCGCCAGGTTTAAACCCGCGCTTGTTCAGGGGACGTACCTATCGGCACGGTCGTGGTGCCGATAGGTACCTCTATTGAGAAGCGGGTATTTTAATGCCCAGCCAATGTGGAGCGGGTATTTCAATGCCGAGCGACTGCAGTTCGTATGGTGTCATGTGCTGTCATATTAATTCAACTATGCTTTCATGCATCTTCCATGAGACAGCCTTGGGTACGTCATGATTTTCCATTAGGTCTATCAATTGCTCTTTGTATGAAAAAGTGTTTTTAACGATTCCCTCAGGATTCTTAATCGTGAAGTCATCAGCCAATTTGAGTAAATCGTTAAGTGTAATACCGCTTCGCTTACCATTGACAGAGAGCGCTCTTTTGGTATTCCTAAAATTCAGCAGCGGATTCAATGCATAGGTTAAATCATATGCAGGTGCTAACTGCCAAGTATAATCGAGCTTATTATAAATGAAGGAGTGATTTTTTAGATGGTCGTCGACATTCCCAAAAGTCAAGTTAAAGACCATTCTTTTAAATAGTTCTTCCATTTGTGCATGTGGAATTTTCAGGAAGGAGGACAGTTTGAACAAGTTTTCGTACGAAGACTCATCTGGATTTTTATAGTCCCATCCCGTCAATCCAGAAGCTGTTAGCACGTGCTTTTTCTTTCCGTCTTGTCTGTCAAAACGTAGCGTAGCAAAGTGTTTGTCATCGATTAACTTGGAATCCATCATTCTAATCCCAACTTTTCTCGCTATTTGATAGTAGCAGAACTCGACGACTTCCCTTGGATAGTTGGTCTCGTCGTCAAGTGCTAGTTTGACAAGGTAATGGTTGTATTCGTCGGACGTTTCAAGGTCTCCCGGGATAATTTTACCTGTTTCTTTCTCTTCTGAGATTAAAATTTTGGGTCTAGCCCCGCCAGCTGACGTACCTATCTTGAAAATATTAAGTAGCGCTTGATGGTCTAGGCTTTTCTCACCAGTGGTTCTCTTTAGATCGAGGACTTCTTGGACAACTTCAATAATCTTATCTAAGTTTATCGAGGTGTTTTCCTGAATCTTTATAGCTGGACTATATTCAAGCGCCCCCATTCCTCTATTACCTACATATGCCAATTGTTCGAGAACCGATATTGTTTGTTGATTTTTACTCTCCAGCCATGCTTTGAATATAATAGAGCCAAAAAGATCTGGAAGGGAGTCCGCGAATTGAGGAGGAATTCCCTTAAATGTTCCATTGTTAAATTGACTATAGAGTTGAACGTGCTCAGTCCTTTTGATTATACCAGTAGTAGGGAAAATATTTAGTAGCGTATTGTTCGCTAGGAAAGCTGGATTGTACTGAAAAGAGGATCTCATTTGATCTTCGTCTAGTCCGATTCTTCCTATTTCATTCCCAAACAAAGAGACATTTATGATTCTATTGGATGCCATCAGTACATTGATTTTGAATTGATCACATGGCGCTTTGCTTGTTCAACTTCGCGTTTCACTTGGGCCAGTAAGTCCATTTCTTTCATGACTTTCAAGATGGTGTCAACCGTGAAGTTTTTGCCAAGCTCAAGGTTCTGTATTGTTGTTCTAGAGACATTTAGAGAACTCGCGAGTTGCGCTTGAGACAATCCTCTTTGCTTTCTGAGGGCTTTCACTAATGCCCCTAGTTCGTTTTTGACATCTTTTATCTCTACGGCATCGAACATGTGTTGACCATTTTGAAGGTCAATATAGGGTTTAGAGACCAGTTGTGCATGTTTTAATGGTCATTTAATAAATGACATCACTTGTCTATTCTTATAATAGTCAAGTTACAGCATCACCGCCGATTTGGAACTCGTGCTTGTACGGAGGGCGTTTCTATCGGCACGATGAGGTACCGATTGGTACCTCTATTGTGGAGCGGGTATTTTAATGCCCAGCTACGCCGCCTTCAACTCATCCACCTCCATTCCTGGAATCTCACCCGGCAGAATATCCTCCTCCACCTTCAAGTTCTCGATGATGAAGACCTGACGGGCTGGTGTATTCTTACCCATGTAGTAGGCGAGCAGACTATCGAGGTCGAGATCGTCGCGCATAAGGACAGGGCGCAAACGAATATCCTCGCCGATGAAATCCTTGAACTCGCTCGGACTGATCTCTCCCAATCCCTTAAAGCGAGTTACCTCTGGCTTGCCGCGAAGGCTATCCATGGCTTGCATCTTCTCCTGCTCAGAATAACAATAAAACGTTTGCTTCTTATCGCGGACACGGAACAGTGGCGTCTCTAAAATATACAAGTGACCAGCACGGACTACATCTGGGAAGAACTGCAAAAAGAAGGTCAGCAACAACAGGCGGATGTGCATACCATCTACGTCGGCATCCGTCGCGATAACCACGTTGTTGTAACGCAAAGTTTCGATACCGTCCTCGATGTCTAGGGCGTGTTGTAGGAGATTAAGTTCCTCGTTCTGATACACGACCTTCTTGGTCATCCCAAAACAGTTAAGCGGCTTTCCACGCAAACTGAATACCGCCTGTCGCTGAACGTCTCGCGCCTTGGTAATCGAACCTGATGCTGAATCACCCTCGGTAATAAACACGGTCGTCGCGTTGCGATCTTCCTCGCTCACCTTCTTGGCATTATCCGTACGGTGAAGGCGACAATCCCGCAACTTTTTATTGTGAATATTGGCCTTCTTCGCTCGCTGATTTGCTAGTTTTTTAATACCGGCAATCTCCTTGCGTTCGCGCTCAGATTGGATGATGCGCTTTTGTATCGCCTGTGCCACTTCTTGATTACGATGCAGGAAATCGTCGAGCTTCTTTGAAAGAAAGTCGTTTACGAAGGTCCGAAGTGTAGGCCCTCCTGGACCAGTCACAGTAGAACCCAATTTTGTCTTTGTCTGACTTTCAAAGACAGGTTCTTCGATACGCACACTCAGTGCACCGATTACAGAAGCACGAATGTCTTTCGCGTCGTAGTTCTTCCCAAAGTGCGTACGAATGGTACTCACCAAACTCTCCCTGAATGCATTGAGGTGCGTACCTCCTTGCGTAGTATGTTGCCCATTAACGAAGCTATAATACTGCTCGCCATAATGGTTGCCATGCGTCAAGGCTACTTCGATATCATCACCAAGGAGGTGAATGATAGGGTAGCGTTTTTCCTCAGCGGCAGTACGTCGTTCGAGCAGATCGAGCAGTCCATTTTTAGAATGGAAAGTCTCCCCGTTGAAGCGCATTTTAAGTCCCGCGTTGAGGTAGGCATAGTTCCAAAGTTGGTTAATGACAAACTCAGGATTGAACTTGTATTTTTTGAAAATTGTCTCGTCTGGACGGAAGGTTATTTTCGTTCCGTTGGGCTCAGTGGTCTTGGCAATCTTCTTGTCCGCGACAACTTCACCACCCGTGAATTCGGCATATTTTGCCTTGTTTTCGCGAAAGCTCTCAACGATAAACTTATTGGAAAGTGCATTGACGGCCTTGGTACCTACTCCGTTAAGACCTACTGATTTTTTGAAGGCCTTTGAATCGTATTTGCCTCCCGTATTGATTTTCGAAACGCAGTCCACCACTTTGCCCAGCGGAATACCGCGACCAAAATCACGGATCATTACTTCACCATCCTCGATCTCGATGAGCACTTCTTTTCCGTGGCCCATCACATACTCATCGATACAATTGTCGAGCACCTCTTTGACGAGGATATAGATACCGTCATCGGGTGTCGAGCCATCACCAAGCTTACCGATGTACATGCCTGGGCGCATGCGGATATGCTCCCGCCAATCGAGTGAGCGGATGTTGTCTTCGTTGTACGTGACGGGTGTAGCCATGGGGGGTATAGTGTTGTAGGGGCTAAGTTAGCTACGCTAACTTATATGTCCTGCCGGACCACTGGTCCGCAGGAAAAAATGCAGGCGTAGCCTGCAATGTAAACACAACACGAGTAGCATTACTGCGAACCAGTGGTTCGCAGTACGGAGCTAGCAGGACTAGCTCCTGGCCGCCAGCATCGCAATTTTCAACGCGTAGTCCACATCGTTTTTCGCTAAAGTTTGCTGACAATAGCGGTGCAGGTCTTCTTGTATTTTTTCGGTCTCGCCTTGCGAGGATCCAGGTGTTTTGCCTTCGGCTTTCGCCAAAACCCCCTTCACAAATTCGTCTACCTCGGCGAGTGAATCAACATCTACAGCGTCGGGCATTTCCTTCGCGCCAGCCAAGCGACCGAGATCATTTCCCGTAAGCACGCTGCTGTTTTTGATACTATCGGGAAGACTCATATAGCCGATCGCAGGGCCGAGCACAGGCTGCACGATCGGGAAGACCGCTTCTCCCGAAGCACGTACGTAATAGCTGCGCCCCATCCGCCCCATAAGGTCGAGTTTATGTGGGTCAACACGGTCGCGCTCATCAATCATGGTCTCGTCGATATGGAGGCGCGTTACATTGCAGATAATAAGGTGACCTGCGCCACCTTGGTCTCCCAAGGCGATAACTTCTTTAACCTTACATTCTAGATGCGCCGGACTTTCCTTCACGCGAAATGCCTTGACGGTATCTGAGGCCAGCGCTGTCAATCCCGTTGCATCAAACTCGCTCACTTCATGTGGCCATTCCACACTTGCGACAGCCATCTGGCGCACAATGCTGTGGCTCACCACATTGATGACGCACTCCCCTGTGGCCTCAATATTGGCAAGCGTATCCTTGGTGGTATTGTTACTTACGCGACGGTTAGAACTGAAGACCGCAATCGGAGGATTGGAGCTAAAAATATTGAAGAAACTATACGGTGCGACGTTGGCTTTCCCTTCTGCATCGAGTGTACTCACAAAGGCGATCGGTCGCGGCCCGACTGTCCCAACCATAAATTGGTGTAAGTCGCGCGTGGGCGTATTGCGCGGGTCGATAGTGCGAAATTTCTTCATGGGAGCAAGGTAATTAGGAGCCTTGATCGCTAGGGCATTTATTGAAACACCAAATCATCTGATACAGCTTTTCTAAATCTCGAGGCGTAGACCCAAAGCGCCGCAGGTGCTTATCTCAGCTCCCGTCCCTATGGAATCCCGTATCCCGCATCCCATATCCCATATCCCACGTCTCACGTCCCACGTCCCATATCCCACGTCTCACGTCTCACGTCCCATATCCCAAGTCTCACGTCTCACATCCCATATCCCACGTCTCACGTCCCACTAAATCCCCCTCAAAGGCACCATCACCCCTAGCTCAAGTCTAAACTCAGCGCTCGGAGCATGATCTCTTATGCGGGCAGCGAAAGATCCAAAACCTGGACGACGAGGATCTTGCACCAAGAAGCGCGTAGACCCATAGATCAACTGGCGATTATGTAGCATGCCGTAAATCCGCCAATCTTTATCCGTTAAGGCCTCAACGCCAATGCCAAGAGACATTACACCCGCCACTGCATTGGTGCTAAATTCGGTCGGATTCTCGAGCGCAATAGGACCTGATTGTGCATTAAAATCTTGGAACGGTTCACCACACTCAAGACCAGGGTGACGCGCCGCCTGTGCATACGAACGGGAATCAACTGCACTTTCTACCGTTATCCAGCTTGCGCCAAAACGTAGGGAAGACACAAAGCGTATACGATCTCCAAGAATCACGTTTGCACCCGTCAATACTTCTGCCCGCTGGCTGATGAAAACGTTGGCATCACGTTGATCTTCTCCGAGGTAAAATAAGGACCCTGGAAGCAATGCAATCGTGTCAGAATCGAAGGCAAGGCAACGTGCTTTTGTAAACTCAGTATCCGAGTACGAACCCTGCAGCACGGCTTCAATACCCTTGGTGATTCTGTAGCCTACCGTTGGACTAAGGCTAAAACCCGAACCCGTGCGCTGATACGCCAATCCAACATGTACCGTCGTCTGAGCGGTAGAAGCTGCCAATTGTGCCTCCACTCGTAACGACATACAGAGGAATACAACGGCGAAAGCAAAACCTAACGAACGATAGAGACGAATCATAGTAAACTAATTCGGATGAATGCTGCACTAGATACGTTCCTTTTCGACAATGGTGGCACTTGAAACCAAGCTTAGTCACCTAGCTGCCACTACTTTATCTGTTCTTTTCGTACAGTCAAAGCGTCTCGAGTCTGTTAGCCTCCATCCTTTGCAGTCAATCAAGGCAAATGAATAAGTCCTGCCCAGCGATTGCCTTTGACTTTTGCCAAGCCATCAGAACGCTGTAAGTTGCTGGTCGTAGCAACATGCTTTATGGATACTAGAGAACTTAACGAACATACCTTTATGGAAGACTGGCGACTGCGACTCATCGCAGCTGCCGACGCCACGAACGAAAACGGTCAAGAAACCGCAGAATTCTTGGGCATCTCCAAAAGTGCTTATTATCGGAGAAGAAGAGGTGATATGCCTTTCTCGGCTTACGAGTTCGTTATGCTCTCCCGCCGATTTGGCTTGGACATGCTACCCAATAAGGAGGCTATTCCGCGCTTTGGTTTTGAAGCACCCATGGAAGCAGATGCGACGTTCGATGAGACGCGATACATCAATCAACTAGAAGCGAGTAGTAAGCTTTTCGCCAAACCTGAGGAGGTATCCGTACTCGTATCAACAACAGACATTCCAATCTTCTATCTGTTTGGCGAGCCTGATTTAGCAGCACTTAAACGTTACCTCTTCGGACTAGCCATTGATGCAAAAGGTGCGAGAAGGTTTGATCTTGCAACTGCCCGAAAAAAACACGCGACGTTTATCGGTCGCACCGCCACCGTCTCGCGCGCCTACCGATCTACAAGTCGTGAAGAAGCATGGGGCCCTAGTCCATTGCGCAGCCTCACCTATCAAATCTTACTGCTCGTAGAGAGTTCGGCCATTCAACGAGAAGACTGTCATGCACTTTTCGCTGCCATTGGAAGAGTAATAGATCGCTTGGAGAAAAGCCTCACTTCGGAAGACTCAGAAGAAGGTCCATTGAAATTATGGCAGAACAGGTTACATGCCACGAGCAGCATTCTTCAGTTTACAGGACCGCATGCGAATCGCCTTTTCGTCACCTTCGACAATCCAAATTTCTTTTCTACTGAAGACCCGAAAGCAATCGCTTATTTCAGCGGACATTTCGATGCATTACGTAAGCGAAGCCAACGTATTGCTGGGCATGGAGCAATGAGTCCCGCGCGATACACACAGCAACTTCGAGACTATGTTAACCTTGGACTCAAGAAAGCCGATCGAGCTTATGATGAGATGGGAGAGGAGTTGTAAATGTGGACTAAGCTTTTTAGTTCTTTTGGTGTTTATCTACAACTTTTAAGAAGGCTCAAAGATAATCTCAACTTTCATCAGATTTTCCTTTCTTAGAAGCATTAAGTAATCAGCATGTATTAGGACTGTGTTACTGTTTTCCTTATCGTAATCTGCTCCGGTCACTGACTTTACCGTGCCAGGGATGTGTACTTTTACTGTATATGGTCCAAGTCCCGTTTTTGTCAGATATTCTTCTTGTTCTTCAGAGCTCATGCCTTCGACCCATTCATCTGTAGCGTTTACGATGTCTTTCATGTTTGCAGGCGGGACTTGCTGAATAGTAATCCTATTGTTCTCCAAGTTGAAGGTTGTACGATTTACTCGTTCGTCTGCTGTCAATAGATCTGAACCTCCGGAGCTGAAGCTGTTTGTGCCATTAAAACTACCAAAGGCTTCAGAAATGTCAGACGATTTATCGAAGTCAGTTTCCATTCCTACCTCAATAAATTTATCTTCTTGATCTAAATGGATAGATATATCTATCTTTTCCATCTTTTTGTACGTCTGATATTGCTTTTCAACTTCTGTATCTGAGTTAGCTCTACCCACTCTTTTTAGATCTTGACGAATTGCATCTCTATTAGTCAGTTTTTGCCTCGTGCTATCAGGCAGGCTTTGAATTAAATTAAAGTTCGTATCAAATTTCTCCCTCATTAATCCGGACGTAATGGCCTGTTGAATTGGGCTGCTTTTTAATTCTCCGTCATCCGGAAGTTGAGTCAGGATTAATAAAATTGGGATCTTATCTATTTCCTCCGAGGCATCGAAGTACATACTGTATCGACCACTACCATCTGCATTTATCCAAATTTCTTCAGAGAAAGTACCGCAGGAGGTGAGCAGTATTCCTAGGAGCAGGATACTTAGGGTAGTAAGGTACTTTGAAAGGCGCATAACTATTTTTTGTAAATACTAATATAGCAACGTGCTCCAACCATAGCGCACTGTGGTCCGACAACATGGTGCGGCTATGCTGCACCTTTACTTTGGTACTGTAATACCCATCTTCTTCTTAGGCTTAAAATTGATCTCAGCCTCCATGAGTTCGGCACCTTTCATGGGTCCCATGTAGTCGATGGTAAAGACAACGGTATTATCATTTTCGATAACATAGTCTCCGCCTGATACTGACTTGACGATTCCAGGGACATGCACACGAACCTTGTAACTCCCTAGCCCCATCATATCGAGCATGCCTTCGATTTGGTCGGATTCCAAGCCATCGGCGCTTCCACCACTACTACCGAGCAATTCGTCGATCTTAGATGTAGGAGCTTGACGTACGATGAGTTTGTTTTTTCCAACCATCTCGAATGAGGTTCGATTATTCATTTTGTCAGCCATTCCGCCTGCTTGGGCTTGCGATTGGTCGGAGTCATTGAGTGTTCTTACCGACGACATGCTTTCGAAGGTCTCGGCAACTTTAGAAATGTTGTCAAAGTTTAAGCTCATGCCAAAACCTAAAACACCTTCCGACTTGTCCATGCGCATTGCAACGTCAAGCTCGTCCATCAAATCAATCGCATTCTGAATACTATCTAATCCAGCATCTGAAATGGTCTCGCCTCGGTCTGAAAATGCTTTTCGAAGGCTTTTCTTATCCGTAACTATTCGCCGCAAACTATCGGGCATGATAGACATCAGATTGAAGGCTGTGTCAAATTTTTCCCGCTTCGTGAATGCGTCTTTAAGTACATCCTCGGGATCGTCAGAAATTTCTTCTTCAACTACGATCGCATCATCACCAGCTTCATCCTCCTCGTAGTCTACTTCATCTTCCTCTTCTCCTCCAATGTCCATTCCTCCCATCATCTCTAGCATCGCGAGTGATTCTGATGCATCATAGTCCATCGCATAGCGACCGCTGCCGTCTGCATTGATCCAGACCTCTTCTGTGAAGGTGCCACATGAACTGAGTAGCACAACTAGCAATAGCATGCCAAGGGTACTAAAGGAAATAGAATTACACATAGCTGAGATTTGTATGCGCTAAGATAACATAGTAGCCTTATCTAATCAGACTTACTGTACAGCAAGTTGTTAGACTGTTTTTACGCTTGAGCGTAAACACCTAGTGTACATGGTGTTAGGTCCCAATAGACTCAACTACGAAGTCTGGCCCAATCCCCGTTCGCACAATGTCCTGATTGTAATTTTTAGCACTGGTATTTCCGCTCAACACGAGGCAGGTCTGAATGCCAAATTTATTCCCTCCGATAATATCTGTACCTAGTGTATCACCGACCATTAAGACATCTCTCTTTGCAAAAGAGTCGGTCAAATTAATATCCTCGAATGCATAGTTAAACATCTGCGTATCAGGCTTTCCAAAATGTAAGAACTTACGCCCGAGTACAGATTCTACCAGTCTTGCAATACCACCCGTTGCAAGCGCAACCTTGCCTCCCGCAGTAGGGTAGAGGTAATCGGTATTCGCCACAATCGTAGGGATATTCCGATTTCGAATCAAGTTGATTACCGCATTCAGGTCGGTATTCCAATCGAAGCCTTCGTCATCCAAAAAGACCATCCCACTGATTTCGTCTGGGTTGGTCACCTCACTCACCGCCACCGCTTCACAACCCGCATCAAGGACGTAACGCGCCGAGGCTTCGGTGCCGAGATAAGCTACCTTACCACTGGTGATTTTTTCTTTCAAAAACAACTTGGCCATCATGCCACTGGTAATGATGTCGCTCGAGCGGATACTCTGGTAGCCAAGTTCCCGAAAGCGCGTCGCCTGATTGCTTTGACTCCTTGACGAATCATTGGTCAAGACGCGGATTTCTATGCCTTCGTTACGAAGTGTTTCGATCAATTCTGGACCGCCTTCTACTTTGCCACCAGCTACTTTGAGCACGCCGTAGCTGTCAAAAAAGATAGCACGAAAGCGGCGGGCTAGCGTAAGAAAGGAATCTGTTTTCACGAAAGTAGGATAGGCGAAGAGAGGGAGAGTAAATTAACTAAAGACAGCCTTCTTTAAGACGTCTGCATCAAAACGAGCAACACTAGGGAGTCCGTCGCTAAAGGCCTCTGCCATGAGTTTGGTCGCAAAGATTTCATGGAAAAAATAGCGGCCATCCTTCACGACATAGTTGAGCAAGAAAAAGCGATAAACTTCTCCAAGAGCCTCAAGTTCGGTTTCATTGAAAGGATATATTTCGTGATACTTTTTTAGAAATCGAATGAAGCGTTCCTCCATAAGAATATCGACATTATAGGTAAACTCTGTACGATCACCTCGGTCAGAAACTACCCGCGCGATGAAGTAAAAATCCATCATCCGCGAACTCATTCGGAACCAGTCATAATCCCAGCGAGAAAAGAATCTACCCGTTGGTGTCAGCGAGAAATTACCGATGTTCCAGTCGACAAAAACAGGAATGCGCGGTAAATTCGCAACACTTAGTCGAGCCGTGTTTTCTCGAAAGAGGTCACAATGCTTTCTAATCTCATCCTCAAAACCGCGGTACTCAAATTTTCCCTCGGGTGTATCGAGCAAGGCAATCAAATGATTGATGTCTGTATGCGTATCCTTGGAAGATTGCGGTAAGGTCTTGCGCACCTGAAAGCATGCCTTGTGAAATCCAGCAAATTCCACCGCCATCTGGTCGATCTGATCATCTCCGAGGCGACGCGGTAGTCGCTCACGCACCTTCACCGGTCGGTAGAAAACCACCCATGCATCGATTCGAGAATCTTGGTGGCGATACACGTAAAGTGTTTCCCCTTTCATGAGACTGCGCGCTAAGAAATTCTCAAATGGCGCAGGCAAATTATTCGATAAGGTGTTGATTATTCGATGGTCTTCAACGAAGTGTTCGTACTGACCGAAGTAGCTCAACTTAGCCACCACAAAACTGCGGTCGGTGAAGCGTATCCGGTATACGTGGTTGGTCGATACCATCGCTGAGATGTCCGTCACGAGACTTATCTCACGGGAGTCATCGTAGTCGGCCCATGCTTCGCGGACAATCTTAGTAAAGTCTATGGGTGTTATCACGAAGCGCAAGGTATGCATAGCCCGTCATTGCGAGGGGGCACAAGGAACGAGTGGCTGGCGCGGCAATCTCGCTGTTAAAAGGCTGTGGTTTTTATCGCAGAGTGTTGCCAGAAGTGTCAGTTCGCCGCCGTTAATAGTGTATATCGATGTTTGATATAATTTAAGACTTTCGTTAAGCTGTGAGAACTCACAGTTCGCCGAGCGCTTCTTTTTTTTATCGCAAGGTGCCTGCTAAAGCAGCCGCGCAAAGGGCAAGGATCGCAATGCTGGACGCGCATTCAGGAGGCGTAGACCTTTTGATAGCGTTTAGCTTGTTTGACAACATTCTGCCTTGCGTTCTTTGCCCTTTGCGTAGATGGCGTCAGCCATCCTTTGCGCTAAAAATGCGTCGCTCTCCGCACGTTCCTACCGCATCTCACGTCCCAAATCCCAAATCCCACATCCCAATCAAATAATCTCCAAGTATCGCCTCCGCTCCCAATCCGTAACCGCCTGCTCACTCTGTCGCCACTCCCACTCACGCGTAGCGATGAAATGATCGACGAAAGTCTGTCCGAGGAGCGCGCCGACTTCTTTGCGAGCAACTTTAAGCACGTTCACCGCCTCAGCCAAATTGGTCGACAAAGGAGCGAGGTTTTTAGCTTCGTAGGCATTGCCCGTTGTTGCTTTGTGTTTTAGCGCTGCAGGACCTGTAGAATTGAGGGAAAGCTTATTTTCTATACCATACAAACCCGCCGCAATGCCAGCAGCCATCACCAGATAGGGATTGGAATCTGCTCCTGGAATACGCGTCTCCAAACGTGTACTTTCCGCATTACCTGCGATGACACGAAAGGCCGTTGTGCGATTGTCGACGCCCCAGCTCACATTCGTGGCCGCCCAACTTCCTGGCACCAAACGCTTATAGCTATTTACCGTCGGAGCGAAGAAAGGAAGCAACTTCGGAAGCCAGTATAATTGCCCCGCCAAGTACGCATCCATGAGTTTTGAAGTGCCGTGTTTACGGCTCAATTTGGCGAATAAATATTCACCTGTTTTTTTGTCGGCCAAGCTCTGGTGGAAATGTCCGCTACAGCCGGGAAGATCATCGGTCCACTTCGCCATGAAGCCTGCGATCAGGTCATGTTTTAGCGAAAGCTGCTTGACCCCTAGCTTAAAACATGCCGC
>CALDUE010000182.1 GCA_937923485.1 uncultured Saprospiraceae bacterium | reverse complement strand
GTTTAAACGAGCTCAAGGAGCTATAAATCGTTGTGAAATGTTTAGCTTTCTGCCACAGCTCCAGTCTCATATGAAATCTACACTCCGCGTTCTCATCGCTGAAGATGAAATGATCATCTCCGCCAAAATCAGCATGTACCTCGAAGAATTCGGGTATGAAGTTGCAGGGGCGCTAACGCGCGGTGAACAAGTCCTCGATATGTGTCGCCACGACCCACCAGATATTTTACTGCTTGATATCAACTTGAAAGGCGAGTTGGATGGGATACAGACTGCCGAAGAGTTGAAGAACTTTGCGAAAATTCCGATAATATATCTGACAGCCAATTCCGATTCAGCTACGTTTGATCGCGCCCGCCGCACCAAGCCATTGGCATTTGTCACGAAGCCTTTTCAAAAAGCTGAACTAGAACGCGCGTTGGCATTGGTTGCCGAACAGCTTGGGTCTTCTACTTCAGATTTGGATTCTGCCGAGGGTAGCAATCCTTCTGAAGAGGCTGATCGTATCATGAAGGATAGAATCTTTTTGCGAGATCGCAATTTGATGGTGAAAGTTATGCTTTCGGATATTCTCTTTGTAAAAGCAGAACGAGCATATTGTCGAGTATACACCGATACTAATAGATATACCTTATCTATGGCGTTGGGTAAGCTAGAAAATCAGCTTCCGCCAAAACAGTTTATGCGCGTTCATCGATCTCATTTGGTGAATATTGAACACGTCAATGTGTGCACCGATAGTGGAGTAGAATTAGGAGAATATGAGATACCTGTGAGTAAAGCCTATAGAGACCAACTATTAGCACGTCTGAATCTAATTGGTTAGATGTACGGGGCTTCACGGCTTGATACGAGGCTTCAAGCTCGTACGTTTTTCGTACTTGCAATGCTTGTATTGACGCAAGTCTGTGTTGTAACTCCATTAACTATTAAAGCACAGATTCCTCCTATAGATTATAGCGCACCACTGCCGTTAATCACTTACGACTCTATTAGCAAACTAACGTTTGTTTCGCCACAAAACTGCATTGATACGTTGCGAATAGCCCTCAAGAATGCACCTCCCGACGCTTATAAACTAGGTAGCCAACTCAACTCCCTCATGAGTCAGGCGATGTGGCACAAACAAGCATATCACATTGATAGCATCCTCAAGTATAGGCGTGCAAGTGTAGAGTTAGCTGGAGCTTCTGGAGACAGTCTTTTTTTCGCTGAAAAGCTAATGCACCTCGCCTCTACCATGCGGTATCAGAGCAATTATGCTGAAGGTGAGCGGCTGATTTTCGAAGCGCTTGAACTCATAGAACGGCAAGGAGGAGGTGAAAAAATGCAGGTAGACGGTCTCAATGCGCTGTGCAATTTGTGCTTGGCTTCGAAGGACTATTCAAAGGCAATTCTTTACGGTAAACGAGCAGAAAAAGAAAGTTACCGTCTTGGCTTTGATCGTAAACGGTATACCGCACAACTCTGTCAGGTACGTGCACTTCATCGAGCGCATCGAGATGAAGAAGCCATCGACTTTGCCACCGTCATATTTGACGAACATGCGGCAGGTGATACCCGCGATCAGATGTACATCGCAACGGTTCATGCGGTGATACGTGGTTCTAATTTGCGACTGGCAGATACAAATGCAGCGATCACAAATCAACGGATGGTTGTTGAAGCCGAGCTTGCTCAGGCGAAGACGTCACAGTCTTATGAGACGTATTACGGTGCCAGAGGACGATTGGCACTATTTGAAAAAAGATACACCGATGCTGTTAAAGATTTAGAAATTTATTACCCATACTTAAAGAAAAATTTTCCTGAGGGATCTATAAATGGGGGCGAATATGCGCTCGCACTAAAGAAGGTTGGGCGCGTTGAAGAGGCGTACTATATAGAGAGGGAGTCACGCATCAGTCTCGATCGTATTCACCGTAAAGAGCTTGACGCTGCGCGTCAAGAGCTGCGTGACACTTATCGGGCAAGAGAGCAAGAAGAACAACTCGCCCAAAGGGCATTGGAATTAGACAAACAAAAATCTACTACGCGTTTGATAATTGGGCTAGCCGCTGCACTCCTTATTTCGTTGATTGCCGTAGGTGTTAACTTCCGAAAGAGTCGCAGACAGAGTCATGTGCTGAAATTACGGTCAGAAGAAAATGAGCGCCTGCTGAAAGAGGTTCACCACCGCGTGAAAAACAACCTGGAGATCGTCTCAAGTCTCCTAGAGCTTCAAGCGGACAAACTCACAGACCCAGAAGCATCGAAAGCCATTCAAGCAGGTCGAAGTCGCGTACTAAGCATAGGGCTACTTCATCAAAAACTCTATCAAGATCGGGCTGTAGGGTCTGTTGAAATGGCGGGTTACTTGCGAGACCTTGCCGAACTACTCCTTCAGACATATGGTGCCGAAAAGGAAGTTGAGCTTTCGCTAAAACTTGCCTCGATCACCTTTGACCTAGAGCAGGCCTTGCCCGTCGGGTTGATTGTAAATGAGTTAGTGACCAATGCCATGAAATACGCCTTCACATCTGAAGCGGTTGGCCAGCTGGAGGTTGGTTTTGAAGAAACGCCCAATAATACCTACAGACTATGGGTTGCTGATAATGGACCGGGTAAGACCTCAGACATCAATACAAAAGGCACGGGCTTTGGGAGTGAGCTTATCCGCCTACTAACGTTTCAGTTAGGCGGTACGCTCAAAGAAGCAAACGTCCAAGGACTATTGGTTGAGGTTATTTTTGGTGAAGGCCCTACAACCTAGTTATAAGCCGCTCGGTCCCACTAGTGATTAGATTTAACGCTACCACTTTTAAAAACTGTAGCAGATTATACGTGCCGTACAAGCACTTAAACAGTATCCGGGTCTACGATATCAATGTCGTCAATATTGACATTGCCATTAGGTTCATCATCATCATCATCGTCTTCTCCTTCAAAATTTAGATTTTCATCTAGATCGAAGTCAAGCTCGTCGTCGTCAAAATTATCCTCATCGTCGTCGTCATCTTCATGCTTGGCGACGTAAGCTCGTTTGACACGGGCTTTGAGATTTCCCTCATCATCGTAGTCATCATCGTCTTCGATAATCGCATCCGCCTCCTTCACCGTCATGCGGATGAGGTAATAGCGGTCATCGGTTTCAAAAGGAAGTGCAGATACGGTGTCTCCCTTCGCATTTTTGAACGTGATTAAGTTGCGTCTAAATCCACGTGGGTATTCGAGTTTGATTTGCTCAAGTACTTCTGGATCAAGCTTTTCATAATCCTTTACAACACGTGGCTTATTAGATAGCTGTGGAGGCATGGCAAAAAAGTTGTGGGCTGAGATCTAGTTCATTTGTGCTAGAAAGGTAGCTGCCATTTACATAATTGTGATAGTGCTAGAATTTTTTTTTAAGTCAGGCGAACTGCACTACAAGTCCCTCAGCATGAAATGATCGCAGCCACCATGTCCCGTTTGACCGAGGGCTGCATCAATATGACGAAACCCAAATCGTTTGTACAAGCCGGCAGCCTCGCTCATTGAGGAGGCTGTCTCGAGATACATTTGCTTGAAACCTGCAGCTGTTGAGTCTTGCAGGATTTGCTGCATGAGTCTTTTTCCAAGACCAAGTCCACGGATTGTAGAATAGCCGTACATCTTGCGAAGCTCGCACATGGCGGGATCTCCATTAATCAATGGAGCGTAGCCTCCGACTAATACGATGCTTTTAGCAGCGCCAGACTCGGAGGTTTGTAGTGGTGCTGAAACTTCCTCAACAACATAAAAACCTTGACGATCGCCTAGGTAGTTGCCGTACATGTCATCGACTTCAGGGTCTGTGATGGAGAAGCCTTCACCTACGCATCCAAACTCAGTCATAACTGTGCGGATGACCCGCGCCACCTGCTCATTATCAGCCAAGGCTATGGGACGAATTTGATACTTCATAAAGTAAATGTAAAGCCGCCCTTTGGGAAGTTATATCTTGTGGGTCTCACTTTATCACAATGACATCCATCGAAAAACTCCAAGCGGAGATCAGTAGCTGTACAACATGCTCGAAGTACTTGGCGCATGAGGTCAATCCAGTATGTAGCTTCAGTAAATCAAGTCGAATTGCAATCATTGGTCAAGCACCTGGAAGCGTTGTTCATGAATCAGGAATCCCCTGGGATGATAAAAGTGGTGAACGCCTTCGCGATTGGTTAGGTGTAGACAATGGTCAATTTTATGACCCTGATCTTTTCGCGATTGTACCGATGGGTTTTTGTTATCCAGGTAAAGGCAAATCGGGCGACTTGCCTCCGCGTCCAGAATGTGCTCCACAGTGGCACGACAAAATATTTGATCAACTACCTGAGATCAAACTGTGGATTTTGATCGGCAGTTATGCCCAAGCGTATTACCTGAAAAAACAGAAGAAGCGAACACTCACAGAGACGGTCAAAACCTACAACGAGTATCTGCCTAAGTTCTTGGTGTTGCCTCATCCGTCGCCGCGAAACAACATATGGATGGCTAAAAATGAATGGTTCGCTCAAGAGGTATTGCCGGTCTTAAAACGAGAGGTTGCAAAAGCAATTCGGTAGCGGTTTAACGCAAGTTCTATTTCTTGTATTCAACCACAAGTGCGCAGTGATCACTCTGCAAGTCGTCTTTCATGTGATAGGCTTGCTTGAGGCGAGACTTCATTTCTCCCATCACCATTTGATAGTCGAGGCGCCATCCTTTGTTGTTGCCACGTGCACCTGCACGGTAACTCCACCAAGAATACTCAACAGTTTCGGGATGTAAATGTCGATAGGCATCAGTAACCCCTGTGGCGAGTAAGTCGTCTACCCACGCGCGTTCTTCAGGTAGGAAACCGCTCGAGTTTTTATTGGCCTTCGGGTTGTGAATGTCGTTTTCGGTATGTGCGATGTTGTAGTCGCCAACCACGATCACATTCGGTTGCTCTTTGCGAACACCTGCTAAAAACGGCATAAAATCTCGCAAGAAATCCATCTTGACATCTTGACGGACAGTACCAGCAGAACCACTCGGAAAATAGCAATTGAGTAGGGCAAAGTCCTCGAAATCAGTTCGCAGCACTCGACCCTCACAATCATAGGTTTCTATGCCGCAGCCTGCGATGATTTGTTTTGGCGTAAATCCCGCGCTTGCGCGTGGATCCTCGTGCTTCGCACGGGACCCCGACTTCCAAAACGTAGCGACACCCGAATAGCCTTTCTTTTGAGCCGCATGCCAGGTCCATTCATATCCGAGTTCGGTAAACGGCGTCAAGTCCACCTGTTCTTCCATCGCCTTCACTTCTTGAAGACAGACGATGTCAAAATCACCTGCTTTCAGCCATTCGATAAGTCCCTTCTTGATCGCGGCGCGGATTCCGTTGACGTTGTATGTGGCGATTTTCATGGAGGCAAGGTAAACCGATCGCGCGATGCTTTTTACTTCGCTACAAGTACGTCGTAGGCGTCAAGTTTTTCACGTTCTTCGGTACGACTGTCTTTGTATTGCAGACCAATATGTGTCAGTTTCGGGTACTTATCGAGAAGCGGGCGGAGGCACTTGAGTATACCTGCTGGATTGGGCATGTCAGTGTGTGAGACACCATCATTTAGCTTCGCCTGTACTGTTAAAATCTGATAGATAGAATCATTGTATGGCCCTTGCGTCGATACGGCCATGCGAGCTTCTTTTACCCCTTCGATATCAGCGAAACATTCCGTTTTGGTCATGAAAAGTTCCCTGTTCATGGCGACATTGTCTTTGATGTCTTGGCAATTAGAAAAGCATAGAAGAATTAGGAGACTAATTGGTATTTGTAACGAAGGCACAGGTTATATTTTTTCTTTAGAAATAAGTTCATGGATTCGATTGACATCCATGAGTGCTGCGCTGCTGTACCACGGGTAACTCTCCATCACGAGTCTGCCTGCTTGTATGGCAGGATCGGTAGCAGCTAATTCGTCAACTTTCTCGACGTTTTCAAGTGCAAAAACGTAAATCCCCTGAAGCGTTGATGTATGGTTGTAGGTAGGCCCAGCAACTACGAGGAGCCCGTCCGCTGCCCACTGTTGCATGTTGTCTAAGTGTGCACGTTGCAGGCGTGCAGCTTCTGTAGAATCTTGGTCGCGATCAGGTCCTTGTTTAAGTAATACCAAGACATATTTATGCATGCCATACTCATCAGCACCAAGCTGAGCAGCATAGGTGGAATCGAAGCCGGTTTCAGTTGCAGGATTTTTAATGTCGCTGCTTTTTATTTCGATTTGTGAAACCGAGGTATCACCACAGGCAATTAGTACACAACTTATCAGTAAGATAATGGCAATTCTCATAGGAGGAAGGTAGCTCTAATTAGAATTAGTCGGCGATGCTATACGTTTAATTGCAGCTTCGGTGAGGCCTCTGCGTCCTTTTATGAATGCTTCTTGGGACGTCTCTTCTTTCGGTTCAATATTGGTGGCAAAGTAGAGCACTTGTTCGCCCCTTTCGGCAAAACCTACAAACCAACCATTGTCCTTTTCGTTTGAAGTAGACCAACCTGTTTTCCCGCTAAGGAGATAAGAATCAGTACTGTCGATCACCATGATATTGTGCATAACCATAGAGGTCTCCGCTGAGATCGGCAGCATGTTTTCGCGAAAGCGTTTTAAAAATTCAATCTGCTCAAACTGGTTGATGCGAGATTCACCCTGTAGCCAAAACAGGTCAATCTCTTCATCTTGAAAAGAGACGCCAGGGTAACCAAGTTTCGAAATGAACCGACGCATCCTTTCAGGCCCAACCTCTCGTGCGAAGCTCTGGTAGCAAGGGACACACGAGTACGCAAAGGCTTCTTGCAAGCTTAAGTCTTGGTTCCAATGCTCGATGCTTCTTGTGGTGCCATCCCAAGGGATGATGACTTCTCCGTTTTCGATAATTCCCAATTCTAGCGCAATGATTGAATTTGGAATCTTAAAGGTTGAAGCTGGTAGTTGACCTTGTCGCGCCCATTCAAAGTCGTTCGAGTAGTAGACATGCTTACTTGGGTCATAGACGAGAATAGAACCCGCTAGCTGAGAAGAATCTAAGAGTTTATGAAAGGCTGGTATCACTTCTTCGGTATCATAGATGCGCTGAGCCTGGCCAATGTTAGAGCTAGGACTACTCTTACAGGATATAAGAGACAGTAGGAGAAAAAGTAAAAGAGATGTATTGGCTGGCATATACATGGCGAAGATATTATATGTTTATAATTTGAAATATCTTTTAAGTAGCTGACTAACTGCTTTAAGGTAAGCTTATTAATAAAAATAAACTTGTTGTTTTGATTGGTACCTTGTGGCGAGATAAAACCCCATAATGAGACTTTTTTACACACTCAGAGGTGCCCTACTTGCACTGGCATTCCTTTTCACAATTGGAGGATTGTTTGCCCAGGCAGATTTAAGCCTTAGTTTAACGCAACCAGCGACTCCTCAACAGTATACCTTTTATTCAGTCACCGCGACAATAGTCAACGATGGTCCAGAAGATGCGACGAATGTTGCCATCTCACTTCCTCTTGTAGGCGGAGTGGTGTATCAAGGGGGCAATGAGTTTACAGCTTCGTTGGGTAGCTTCTCTCCTTATGGAAATCAAATGTGGACTCTCCCTATCATTGAGGCGGGCGCTACAGAAACACTGATAGTCAATTATTTCCTTAGAGTAGCATCTGTGCCTAACAGCTATGCACAAGTCATGGCGAGCGATCAGGTAGATCCTGATTCGACACCGGGTAACGGTACTCCTCCAACAGCTGGAGAAGATGATGAGGCAAGTACGCTAATCAATGGAGGATTTGTTCCAGACCTTACGCTGAGCAACCTCACGGTCTTGCAAAATCCCGTTGATTCAGGTCAGCAAATTGATTTCACCTTTGACATCAACAACATTGGTGCAGGTTCGATAGGTCAGAACTTTTTGGTACAGGCATACATCAGTACGGATGCTACAATTAGCGCAGACGACCTTCAAAACGGGACGGTACCAACGGGCAGTTTCGATCCAGGTCAAACGGTAGCAGGCGTTGTCGGAGCTTCTCTTCCTATAGGTTTGTCACCAGGCAATTACTTCCTAATTTTAGAAGCTGATGCCAATGGTCAAGTATTAGAAAGCAACGAAACGAATAACACGATTTTCGTCCCGCTAACCATCGAAGCTAGTACCCCAACTGTATGCGAAGTTGCAATTGCTACCTCGACGATTACGTGTGACGATAATGGAACCCCACAGGATCCTTCTGATGATATCGCGCGAATTGAAATTCTCGCAACCAATTCGGGGGGGACGTCATTTACTGTAGCATCAAGTACAGGTACGCAAGTGGCTGCTGGAGACTACGGTATAGCAGTGACTTTTACGTTGCCTCTTTTCAATAACCAAAATAGCGCGCTCGAATACGTTGTCTTGGACGATACAGCGCCAGCAACTTGTTCGGCTACCGTAGCGCTTACGAGCCCGACTACCTGCAGTCCCAATGGTCCAGATTTGCAAGTTTCTGCACTCCAACTCGATCCGGCAGGAATTCAAGCAAACGGAGATTTAGGATTTACGTTTGATCTCACAAATGCTGGGGCAACAGGAATTGCTCAGACATTTCTTGTACAAGCCTTTTTAAGTGTTGACTCACTCTTGAGCTCAGATGATATTCAGAATGGTACGGTACCTACAGGTGGCTTCGGTCCTTCGCAGACAGTGTCAGGCGTAGTTGGAGCATCCAACGTATCAGCGCTCACTCCAGGAGATTATTACTTGATTTTATTCGCAGACGCTAACCGTCAAGTGGCGGAAACATTAGAAGATAACAATACTTCAAATGCAGTGCTCTTTACTATACCTGCTCCTGTGAGTTGTGAGATCGCCATTAGTAGTATTTCAGAACCTACGTGCACTGACATGGGGACTCCCAATGATCCAAGTGATGATCAAGGGAACGTTAGCATTGTCGTAAGCAACACAAGCACTACTGGCTCTTTCTATGACATCTTCGATTCAGCTGGAAATAATCTAGGCGAAGGGGTGTACGGACAAGTTGCAGGATTGACGATTGATAGCCTGCTCGCTAAGCAAGGAACGACAATCCAGTATACGTTGGTCGATCGAAACGACCCGACATGTTCTTTACCATTTTCAGTGGTCACACCAGCGCCATGCAGTAACGGTGGAGGAGCAATGATCGACCTTGCTGTGGGCATTACGCAAAGCCCAAGCCAACCAACGCAGTATTCTCTTTATAGCATTACAGCAACGGTCACTAATTCAGGCATGCAAACGGCAACAGGTGTTGTTCTTGATCTTCCCATTCCGGCTGGAGTAGTGTATGAAGGTGGGAACGAATTTGTAGCCACTCAAGGTCAGCTAAGTACCTTCGGTTCCTCACAGGGGGAATGGACAGTAGGAAGCATTCTCGCAGGTCAAACTGCTGAGATTACGATCAACTACTTCTTGCGTGTAACTACAATCCCAGAGAGCTATGTTGAAGTTCTCGCTGCCAATGAACAGGATGCTGATTCAACCCCAGGGAATGGCAACGGCCAAGTAAATGAGGATGATGAGGCGTCGACGCTCATTAATGGTGGCTTCGTTCCAGACATAACATTAACTAACCTCATGCTTGCGCAAAACGCAATCGACAGTGGGGCACAAGTTGACTTTACGGTTGACATCAACAACATTGGACTTGGGTCAATCGGTCAGAATTTCTTGGTACAAGCGTACATTAGTACAGATAATGTATTGAGTAGTGATGATCTTCAAAATGGAACCATTCCAACTGGAAATTTTGCAGGAGGTCAGACGGTTGCAGGCGTAATGGGAGCAGCAATTCCTGTAGGATTGTCTCCTGGAAATTATTTCCTCATCCTTGAAGCTGATGCTAATCGTCAAGTGCTTGAAAGCAATGAGAATAATAATTTAATTTCAGTGCCATTTACAATCAATGCAGTTGTAAATCCAGTTTGTAATATCAGCGCACTAGTGCAAAGTGTAGGATGTGATGCGCAAGGGACTCCGAACGACGACACAGACGATACCTACTCTGTTACATTCCTAATTGAGAATGGTGGCGCTACGGGAACATGGACAGGTGATGATGGTGGAGCGAATTCAAGTTTTAGCGGAAGCTACGGAGTTCCTTTTACGCTTCAGGGCGGAAATGTTTTAGATGCGATCAATCTCGGTGGACTTACCCTTTCAATCAACATTACCGATGACCTCGACGCTAGCTGCGTAACATCATTGACTTGGCAAACACCAGGGGCAACGTGCTCTTCTACTGCCGATCCATGTGATGCCGTAGATGAATTTCAAGCATTTGTTCCTGCACCTGTTAAGGCAACTGTGAGCGATGATGAAGCGGGCAACTTTACCGTTAACTATACGGCACCAAATGGCGCATCGAACAGCTTCACGTTTGATGCCGTTGCTGCACTTGGCGTAACTCCTGTACAACTCAATACTGTTTCTTCAAGAGACATTATCTGCAAGTCAAATAACGGCTTCGCTGTTGCTGGCGTTTATCGAGACATCGTTGACCCAGGATTCCTTCGCCCGTTCATTATTCAACTTGATGCATCAGGAAATGTGACCGCT
>CALDUE010000181.1 GCA_937923485.1 uncultured Saprospiraceae bacterium | reverse complement strand
CAACGCGGCCAAAATTGCCAAAAAAGCGCACGCAGAAGGAACGACACTCAAGCAGGCAGGAGTAGCGCTCGAGTTATTGACTGCCGAGGAATTTGATGCGTGGGTGAAGCCCGAGTCTATGATCGGTTAGGCAGTGCGCTGATTTCAACGGCAGCAGCTCTAAAAGTTGATATTCTACACTTTTTGCTTGAACCTTCAGTAAGAAGTAGACATGCATTAGATGATGAAGAGTCTAAAAAACAGGGACTGTTGCCTCAATCTGTGAGTTGAATGCCTTAAACCGATCAAAGTTGTACTTTGGCCGTTGTTACACTAAGCATAACATATAATACATTATTCACAAGCTATTTACATTAGGGTATTATCTTTGCGATACCCAGAACCCTACAAATGAATCTTAAAACCACACTTCCAGCTGTATTCAGCTCGGTAGCCATTCTAGGAATGGCACTGGTTATAGCTACGATGCTTTTTCCAGTAGATTTAGTGTTTTCGCGAGAAATCAATCAAAGCTCACCGTATATCATGGTGGGTTTTTTCACTCTTGGCTTAGCAGCACTAGTTTGCAGACAGGAAAGGCTGATGAAAAGCTCCTTCTTGGCTGTTGCAGTCCTTGCGTTTATTCTAAGGTCGTCCGCAGTTTCGTCTTTTGAAGAGCCATCTGCCCAAGACTTAGCCTTTAAGGATACAGAGCAGCTACAGCCTGTCTCAGTTTCCCAGTATTCGACCTCTAATTTGATCGTTGAAGGCGCGCCTAGCATTGAAACAATCCTGAATTCTAATGCAGATTTGGTCACCATTCAAGGTCTAACACCAGATTGGTCGAATCTTCTCGTTGATAGCTTGACGCACGCATATCCTCATTATTATCTCTTTGAGGATATCGGGGTTCATGGCTTAGGTCTTTTTTCAAGGATAGAACTGGGGTCTGTCGATAGCTTTTTGATAGGAGATGTCGTACAAGTCAGCGCATGCTTGAGTGGTAAGGGAACATTACCAGAACTTACCTTAGTTGCTGTTCAGACTACACCGCCTGTTAATAGTGGGTCATACCAAGAAATGAAGGCTCAACTGGCCGCCTTATCTGATTACGTTGCGGATATTTCAGGGCCTTCCATAACGATTGGAGATTTCAACAACATGCCTTGGAGCAACGAGCTGAGTGCATTTCAGATCAATGCAGATTTGAAAGACAGCCGCCGAAGCTTGTTCCCGACGTACCATGAGGGTGCTCCGCATCTTTTCGATAGACCCGTAGAACATATTTTCTACTCTAAGGATCTTCAATGCCTACAGTATAGGGCACAACGTGATGGTTCCACGTACATTGGCAGCGGTGCAACCTTCCAACTCAAATCGGACAGATCGGCCATGGTGGCGCGATAGAATAGCGAGCTTTGGCTATGCTTTCAATGGAATAAAGCTTTTGCTAGCCACTCAAGCGCACGCCAAAGTTCACTTAGTAGCTACCGTCTTAATCGTCGCAGCTGGCCTTTACCTGTCGCTTTCTACGCATTCGTGGTGCTTGTTAACACTTGCTATCGGGGCCGTCTGGACTGCCGAAGCATTTAATTCATCAATAGAATTTCTCGTCGATTTGGTTCACCCTGAATGGCACGAACATGCAGGCAGAATCAAAGACCTCTCGGCAGGGGCTGTGCTGCTTATTTCCATGGCCTCAGCAGTTATAGGAATCTTAATATTTGGGTCGAAACTCTATGATCTTGGTTATCTACCTCACTTGTGGTAGAAATAGGCGAGGTTTTTGCTTCACTTGAAGCGTATGACACGCAAATCCTTCCTTCTCCTTCTTCTTGTTGGTCTAGTTATCGGTGCAACTGTATTGCCTACAGTAGACCTGTCTGCACAAGAAGTGCGCGTTAGTCGCAACCTTGATCGTAAGTTCAAGCGTGATGCTGCACGCCTCACTTTACGCCTTCAAAGTGACGAGGATCTCCGCTATCAGAGCATTCAAATCTCACCAACAAAGATGGATGAAATGTATACGGCCCTTATCGGCATGTACACTGAAAGCAGTGATATGCGCACGGTAATGCGTTGTAATATTCATACAAGACCAAATCCCTCTATAGATCACATGCTCGTGATTTTTGACCGTGAGGTAGAGTGGGCAGCACCACTTAGAGAAGGACGTCATGAAACAACTTCAATTACCTTCAATGATTTGCTTTATGAGCACGATCTAATCATTGAGAAGCACATCCAATGGGACGACACCAGAGATGCCGTCGCTGTACGTTCGAATAAGCCACTTAATATGGCTTCGCTCGCCAACGAGTTTTACAACTTGGAAGGTGTTCAAGAAATTGATCTCGGTCTGGCAAAGAACAAAGGCAATGACATTGTTGCTACTCGCACCGCCGATGCTTGGCGCTTCGAGTTCAAATTGAGTTTTGGTTCACTTGCTGAGAAAGGCGAAAAAGTCCACACTTGGATTTATGAGCGCAAGGACAACGGAGAAGTCAACAAGATTAGCGAAGGCGGTGATGATATTCCAGAGTGGATGCGCTGCTTTAAAACCGAAGAGCGCATTCTCGCAAGAGGTTAGAAGAACCAGGCGCACGCGTACCTTGTCCCCATGCAGGGGCCTCAATACCAACTTAGTTCATTTGCCGAACTCTCAACCAGTCAACTCTACGAAATACTTAAGCTCCGTAGCGAAGTATTTGTAGTAGAGCAAGATTGTGTTTATCAAGACATGGATGGGCTTGACCAATCCAGTTTGCACCTCTGCCAGTGGCAAGATTCAGAACTCTTGGCTTACACTCGACTGTTGGCCCCTGGTTTAGACTTTGACGATGCCTGCGCTATCGGAAGAATTATCACAAGTCCAAAAGTTAGACGAAAAGGATACGGTCGCCCAATCCTCCACGAAAGCATTAGGATTTGTGAGCAACGTTGGCCATCAACGCCAATCAAGCTTCACGCACAGACCTATCTACTCGATTTTTATAGGGAATTTGGATTTTCTACCTACGGAGATGAATTCCTCGAAGATGGCATTCCACACTTTTTTATGGAAAGACCTATTCGAGCTTAGCGGAAAATAAATCCATTCGGGAATATGCCAACATCAAACGAATCTATTGGAACTCCTGCAGGACTCAACCGAATTACTTCACCAAAGTTGAGACCGCTTTTAGCATCAGAAATGTAGAATTCGCCATTTATAGGATCAATGCCAAGTCCGTATGGATCAACAAAATTTTCTAGGATAATACGAGAGACGCTTGTTAAGTCAAGGTCGTCCAACGGAACAATTACCAAGTCACGCTGAAGGCAAAACAACTGGTTTTGGTGTACTGCTATTCTAGGATAAAGGCTACTCTCGCTTTCGCTAAAACTGATGCTGAAATCGATGGTCTTTGAGTTCCAATCTACAATTGCCAATCCTCCTGACTCACCTGAACTAAGAATTCCCCCGCAGACTCCTATCCGCCCATCATCTAAAACGACGAGCCCATTTGCTCGAAATGGGACGGCCAAACTATCAGTGACTTCGCCTAGAATTGCATCGTAGTAGAAGACGATATTTCTCGAAGGACTGGCGAATAAGGCCCCATCCTCAAACGCCACGGACCCTTCTGCTTGTCCTTCCTGCGGTATGATGCGTGCCTGCGTAAAGTCTGGATTAAGTTCTAGTAATCGCCCCGCAAATAAGTCAGTAACAAGTAGCTGGCCGTTGCCCATGCGAGTTAGATACCTAGGGCTTCCTAATGCTTCGAATCTATCAATTTCTTCTAGCGTCTCTGTTTCAAGCAAAACCAGTGAATTACTGTTGTTTGCAACGAGGACGAGCGTGTCACCAAGTTCGGTTGCGCTTTGTAGAATGTCCAAACCTCCCGCAGCGCTATTGCTTGGGTCGTAGACCGTCCCTAAGGAAGTAGAAGCCTCCGCGTCATACCCTGAAATGTTTGCATTTCCACGTCTAAAAAGTCCTTCGTTGAGTACGAGCACACTTGATGCGCCAGTATCGACAGGTACTTGGACGTCGTCATCTGCGTCTGTGCAGGCTTGCGCCAAAACCAACAACCAGACGGCTAGAAGTATTTGAAAATTAGCTCTCATCGCAAATTGCTTATATAAGATTAATAGATCCAAACGCGTCGCCAAATTATCTTTTCATCTGGTGAATCAACAAAGTAAAATCCAGAAACTCTTGGAGCAAAACGACCCGTTTGGCAAAGTTTGCCGCATTGATCTAACCAAGTGGATTGCTCATTTAATGATGCAAGAAGTTCTCCTTGACGCAAGATCATGGTTTCGTTCGCTAGAGTTGCCAAGCTAGGTGAGCGCGTAGAAGAGATCGTTTTACTGTGAAGGACACCAATTGCGTCTAGATCAAACCCGCCAGAATTAAAAGCAGTGGGGTAGGGGTCGATGACTGCCATGCCATCACTGTCTGTTTTGGCGAAAGCTGAATCAACAGTACCAATAACATCTACCACACGTACGTGGGAGACTGCACTTTTATCTAGGAGTTGAGAATTCGGTAAATCTGACAAATCAAAAGGAGCACCGTATGGATACGAGAAGCGACCCGCCAGACCATCTAAAAGTCTGCTATCCAATTCTACAAAGGAGCCTGCGAAATCCTCTGGTGTCGAAAGACTCGTAGATGGAAATCGAAAGAAATCAACCCCATTCGAGCTGACCTCCACAAACGCTAATTCAAAAAATCCGGTAGTGTCACTTGTTGCAAAACCATTCTCAAAAACGACAAAGTCGGCGCCTTGCTTGTCAGAAATCGGAATTGAAAAAGTAGCGGTTGCCATACCTCCATCCCCAAGCGGTTGAACATTTAAATCTGGCGATCCTATCCCTCCATCACGCACGAAAAAATCAATAATCCCTAGTGTCGTGTCTGCTACATCCAGCCATCCAAGTTCCACCTCGAGCGCTGTTGCAAAGCCCACAAACTCGACGGAGTCTTTGTGTACAGCGATGCTGCCAGGTTGACCACCATCAGGTGAAAACTGAGCATTCACCGAGGCCAGCATTGTAAGCAGGGGAAGTAGAAGTGCAATCCTCATTTAATCTTTGATAAGGGTTCCGCGCACAACCTCAGAATCACCACGTAGGAAAACATGGTATACTCCAGAGGGGAATGAACTGAGGTCTATCGGATAACCTGCCTGATGATCGTTCTGAGTGCTAACCAATCTTCCAAGATTATCAAAAATTTGCAAGTCACCCTGTATGGAAACATCTGAAAGTTGAGCAATAGAACTAGTAGGATTAGGATAAAGCTTTGCCTCAGTAATACTAATCTCAGAAACACTGCTAGCCTGTCTGGTAAGAACAATTAGGTCGTCTATCACGAAGAAGTCTGGAGTATTGTTTCCGAACATTCCTGATTGGCTGCTTACAAGATTAAAGACTACCGAATCAGCCTCAATAAATGTAGGTATATCAGAAAAGACAAAGCTTTCCCATTCAGTGAGAATAAAATCATTTTGGGGAGTAGATGTAAAATCTGCAAGTCTCGCGTTATCATCCGAAAATACTAACACATCCTCTAAATAGTAATTAAGAACTAAAACTAAGGAGTCTGGAAAACCTACATCCATGCCTGTAGAATCGGTTCCAAATGGCCTGCTAAATGAACTGCCATTCAGTAATACCTCTGCAGTGTAGGCAAGGTTAGAGTAGCCCCCCAAAACAACAGAGGTATTTTCGGGTAACAGGATATATGCGCCGTTTTGACCTGAAAGATAAGTGTCAGACATACCTATTCCTGAACCGCTCGCACTACCAATCAGGTTTGTGAAATCTTTGATCGAATCATTGCGCGAAGTACTTAGCGCCCATCCTCCAGACCAAAATCCTCCGTAGGATGGATTAAACATGCTAGGGAATTCAAGATCATTAAAAAAGAAACTGCTGTCGGTATTTGTAGCACTAGCCGTGATGCCACGGTCAAGTGGTAAATCAAAGACCTCGAAATCAATTGTCTCAACAGTCACCTGCGCAGATACGGAAAACGAAATGCCAAGCAAACAGATTAAAATTGAAAGAGTGTAGTTTTTCAAATTCATAGTTTAGGAGTGTGATTGACCGTTAATTCAAATCGCCTTAACGGAGAGAAAAGACCGAAGTCAGTTGGGATGATTGTGTTTGTGATATTGTCTGCACTGAGGCTGACTGAGACGATTTTTGACCGATGACTTATTGCTGTGCGCAGCACTGCAAATTCATCATATTCACTTAAGCCATTGTAAGAGCTGAATTGTTTGCCTGTGTAACGCCCTTGGACCAGAATAGACCAAGCATTGCATTGATAGTCTAAAGTAAAGTTTCCAGTGAATCTTGGAGAAAAAGGTAAATCCTTATTGGCAACTAAGAAATTGCCCCTCGGTAATTCGAAATCTTCTGCTAATCGTAGTTCGGAATAGCTCATACTCCCGAGAAAATTCAAATTTTTGGAAGTAGAGCCAATTTGTCCAGATATATCTAGTCCAGCTCCATAATTATTTACTTTTTCAAGATTGGTTGGATTGAAAAAATTATCTCGAGGCAACCAAAGAATATAGGTTCCAAAACGACGAGCAAAAATAACTGGCGATATGGTCAGAAGTCCAAGTCTTGATTCAGAAGAACTACTTATTCCCCATCCTCGTTCTACTGAAAGGTTTTCAATACCTCCTTGATTCCAAAGTTGATCATCTAAAGAAGGAAGCCGACCGATTCGTTTCAATTCGAATTGTACGTGTTCTGTACGATTGACTTTTTTAAGAAAGGTAACAGTACCAAAAGCAATAGAACCAGAATTAAGTCTAGTGTGAAACCCTCCTGTGGCTTTCACTTGGATAGTAGAAGGATTGAAGGTGTAATTTGCGAGCGTGCGGGTTTCAGGCTTTACCGCAGACTTGGTATAGTTAGAATGGTTTGAGAATAAAATTCTATTGTCCGTAGTAAAACTTAATCCTTTCTTTACGCTCGATCGATATCTTATCAAAGGCTGAAAGGTCTGACCTTCACTTCTTGTTCCAAACCCTCTTTCATAAAGCTGTCTATCGTATAAAACTCCAATGTCGACAGACTCTGAAGTATTCTCGGAGACGTAGGTGAATAATTGTCGTGCTGAACTCGTCTTTAATTTTTGTTTTATGGAAAATACTCCATGGTCTCCAAAAAACTCAGTGGTATACCTTCTATCGGTTTGTAAATAATAGGTCGAACTAGACCAATTGCGACCAAGATCAGCGGTATAACTTCCTCCAATACTTTTTGTAGTTATCCCTGGTTGTTTTGTTTTATCATTTTTTTTGTCAAAAGAATTTTCAACGTGAGAAAATTCATGCTGATCATTTTGGAAGACCATACGTAAGCCCTTCCATTGCCCGTTAACGAGAAACCCGTTTCCATTAGCAAATCTTGCGGAGAAGGTTGTGGGACTAGCCGCCGATTGAGTAACCGAGACTGCGGCTGCGTTGCCAAGATTTGAAGGACTCCCTATTTCTATTTGATCAACCAATGCCAGGTTTAATTCGTGCACATCGCCAGTTCCAAGCTGAGGGTTTGTGACAGGAACCCCTTGCCAAGTTTGGGCGACTCTTGCTCCTTGTAGACCACGATATTGTACAGTTGCTATTTGACCAGGACCTTGCTGACGAATATGCACCCCAGGCAAGTAGAGTAGTGCTTCAGTCGAGCTGGTCGCCAGTTTGCCAGTCTGCCAGGCTTTGCTTTGAATAATTGAAGGCTGTCCCAACGGCCGTATAGCTTTCGCCAAAACCATCACTGAGTCCAACTGGCCAGTCGTGTCAATCGCTAGCTGAGCACCAGCATCGACTGCACAAATGACGAAGGTCAGTATGAGAATGCAGGTTTTCACGAAAGTGGAAAGGCGATGAGGGGAAATACACCTACACACTAGAATATACTGCCGCCAGTAATTCCCAAGTATACGTGCACCTCTAGTCCCGGAGGTGGAAGAATATGGCTCTTAGGCAGGTCTTCTGACTTATCTCAAGTGATGCCTCCTTCCCGCCGAAGCAGTGGATTTATGACAACACCCATTTTAGAGAATTACAGCTGCGGGTACAGTTTCCGAATCTCACGGAATTCCCTTTTAAGTTTCCTGAAAATTTTCAAGAACACCTAAAGGCAGCGCCAAGGTACGACATGAGTTGAGTATCCTTGCGTAAAGCCCCCAACATCCATGATAATTGTCACCGGCGCAGCAGGATTTATAGGAAGCGTTCTCGTTAGCGCGCTGAATGAACGCGGGATTGAAGACCTCCTGCTCGTCGATAAGTTTGGACGTGCAGACCGTGCCTCAAACCTTGAAAACAAGCAATTCTTCACGTGCATTGAGAGAGACGATATGCCGGCTTACCTGAGTGTTTTAGAAACCAAACCAGACGCTGTGTTCCATATTGGCGCCCGCACCGATACAGCAGAAATAGACGTTGAGCTTTTTGAAGAACTCAACTTGAAGCCAAGTAAGCTGCTCTGGAAATACTGTACAGAACACAGAATCCCCTTCATTTATGCAAGTAGTGCTGCAACTTTTGGTGGCGGTGAGCATGGGTATAGTGACGCGCATGAAATCGTAGACAGTCTCAAGCCGCTCAACCCTTATGGCGAATCAAAGCAACTTTTCGATCAATGGGCACTAAAGCAAGAGGACTCACCACCATTTTGGGCAGGATTGAAGTTCTTCAATGTTTATGGTCCCAACGAATACCATAAAGGACGCATGGCGAGCGTAATCTTTCACGCTTTCAATCAGATTACATCGACAGATAAAATGAAGCTTTTTCGCTCCCATCGCACAGATATTGCAGACGGTCAGCAATCGCGGGACTTTGTCTTTGTCGAAGACTTGGTTGATATGATTCTTTGGCTAAATGAACATCAACCGTCTAGCGGACTTTACAACATCGGGACCGGGCAAGCGCGAAGTTTCCACGACCTAGCGACGAATGTATTCAAGGCTCTTGGAAAAGAACCAGACATCAGTTACATTGATACACCTCTTGATATTCGCGACACATATCAATACTTCACTGAGGCCGATATGACTAAACTTCGAAACGCTGGCTATGAAAAGCCGTTCACCAGTCTTGAAGAAGGAGTCGATCAATATGTCAAAGGGTATCTATTAAATTCCCGCCGCCGCTAGCGTTTACCGAAAGTATAGCACATGTCAAATGCACACGTACTGATAGTTGATGATGAGGAGGATATTCGTATGCTCCTCTCAAGGATATTGAAGTTGGAGGGGTATAAGGTTAGCACTGCATCAAATGCACGCGAAGGCGCGAGAATAGCTGCCGAAAACGATTTCCATGTCTGTATCTGTGATGTGCGTCTACCCGACGGTGATGGTGTCGAGCTTACGCGAAAACTGAAGTTGGATTCTCCAGCGATGGAAGTCGTTCAACTTACGGCGCATGGCAACATAGAAGATGGCGTACGTTCTATTAAAAATGGCGCATTTGATTACATCACCAAGGGAGACAACAACAATAGGATTATTCCGCTCCTAGAGCGCGCTTCTGAAAAAGCAATCGCACAGTACAAGCTGCTCAACATCCAAAAGAAGCGAAGTCAGCGACATGACTTTAGTAGAATTATAGGGTCAAGCGATGCGATTGAAAGAGCGAAACGTCTAGCACTACAAGTAGCAACCACAGACGCCACAGTACTTGTTACTGGTCCTACTGGGACTGGTAAGGAGGTTTTCGCACATGCCATCCACTATGCGAGTAAAAGGAGTAGCGAGTCGTTTGTAGCTATAAACTGCGCGGCAGTATCAAAGGAACTCCTTGAAAGTGAAATGTTTGGCCACGAAGCTGGGGCATTTACAGGCGCTACAAAAACCAAAAAGGGGCTCTTTCAAGAAGCAGATGGAGGCACCATATTCTTAGATGAGCTCGGAGAGATGGACCTCAACCTCCAAGCGAAGCTTCTAAGAGTACTCGAAGATGGCACCTTCTTACGCGTAGGTAGCACCGTGGAGACTAAAGTCAATGTCCGCATTCTGGCCGCTACCAACCGAGATCTACTTAAAGAGTCTGAGGAGGGTCGTTTCCGTTTAGATTTATATTACCGTCTTTCAACCTTTGCAATCGATCTTCCAGGCCTGAATACCCGAGGTGAAGACATCCTATTATTAGCTAATCATTTCCTCGAAGAATTCGCAGTAACGATGAATCGTTCGATTACTGGAATGAGCAGAGATTTTGAGCAAGCCCTTCTTACTCATGAATGGAGAGGGAACGTAAGAGAATTAAGAAACTTTATAGAGCGTAGCATGATTCTCGCGCAAGGGACTCAGCTTACTGCTGTTGACTTACCAATCGGCTTTTCACACAATGACGTGAAATCTAGTCCCCTGGCATCTGCTGTAGAAGAACTACCTGCGATTGCGCTATCTGATGTAGAGCGTCTACACATTGAACGCGTAATGACCATGACAGGCGGCAACAAAAGCCGAACAGCTGAATTATTAGGCATTGGACTTACCACCTTATATAGAAAGTTAGAAGAGTATAAAGATTAACTCTCAGCTTCAACGAGGATAATCATCGTATTTCAACCTAGTGAGTGCAGACAGGTGTCTAGCATAGTGGTCATTCTGTGCATATAGTAGTCGTTCTGAGGGATGCTGCTAGCAAATAGGAGGGAACAATGTCCATTCTCGGGAGCTAGAGCTACTGCGATTTTCCAATTTGGGAAGTAAATCATCCCCAAAACGACACTGTTTTTTCAAAATGGTAAGGTGTCAAAAAATCTTGGCATGGCGAAAAAATAAATATGAAAGATTTAATCTATTGATTATCAGGCGATTGTGGGTTTTGGAAATATTTTGGCATGGACTGGACACCGCTTTGCATAAAGAGAAGTGTGTCAGCAACGAATACTGACATCGATTTTCAAAGACATCTCGCTAATGATTTACGTCCTCATCATTCTTGTTTGCTTCATAGCGTATTTTTTGTACGTGGCAGCAACAGACGAAAATCAGATGAACGACCTCTAACCAAAAGAAATATACACCCTTCACCATTCTACCTTTCTAGCCATGACTACTGCTCCAATCTCTACAAACCCTTCTACACTTCTTCTTACAGACGCGAACTTCTCTCAGTTGTTCAACCAGTATCACCGCTATCTATTTTCTTTTGCATTAAAGTTGAGTAAAAGGAAGGAAGATGCTGAAGACCTGCTTCAAGAGACCATGATGAGAGCATTTCGTAACAAGTCAAAGTTTCAAGTAGGTACGAATTTCAAAGCATGGTCTTCAACCATCATGAGAAATACCTTTATTAACGGGTACCGCAAGAAGAAGCGTCGTAATATGTATCAAGAGCCAATCGATAGTCACGCTTACAGCTTGGAGATTGACCCTAGCTACAACCAAGGAATTGAGAGTCTTCAAATGGAAGATCTTCAGACAGTCTTAGATGCAATTGGCGAGTCTTACAGCGTCCCGTTTTTGTTGTTCTACAATGGCTATCAGTACGATGAAATCGCTGAGAGGATGAATATCCCAATCGGTACTGTGAAGAGCCGCATTTTCTTCGCTCGTCGTAAGATGCGTGAGAACATAGAAAAATTGTATGCCGTTTCTGAAGGACTAGCCGCAGTTGCATAAATACAGCTATTCCCAGTCGTGAACTCTACACCCCATTTTACTTTCCCCCAGATTGTGAAAGTTAGTTTCTGGAACTTTTGAAAAGTTTCAAGGACTGATGAAGTCAGTTGAAGGCTTCGTCCTAAACTGTAGCCCATTGGTAAAACCAATGGGCTTTTTTTAATGGATATTATCGTAATTATGCGCCATGACCCTAAAGGCTAGAATATCGCTAGGTATCGGTTTTCTGCTGGTCGTCATTCTCGTATTGAGTGGCGTTAGTTATTACGTATTACAGAACATTGATGAGCGCAATCAGCAAGTCGTAAATGAAAACTTTACGCGTTTAGATGCCATTGAGACAAGTACAAGCGAACTAAATAAGTTATCCACAAGCTTATTGTCCTTTGATGTAGAATTGAACAGGAGAGCGCTTGATGAATTTGAGCTGATCTTCAATGAGAAACTGGCACTTGTAGAGAGTAACCGATCCAGTGCTTCCGAAGCGTATCTGATTGAAAATTTGAAGAGTGATTCTGAAAAACTCGTTGGTTGGCTTCGATCGGAAGTTGTCGAGAAGCCTGCAGATAACATGGAAGCTCGCACCGCAGCAGTTACGCTGATTTCTCAAATTAGCGGTGCCTTACACTCCCTATTTGAAAATAATCGGACAGCAGTTTTACTCTCAGTAGCTGATAATGCAGCTTCATCAACTTTTGCTAAGCGGTCTGTGCTAGCGCTTGGAATATTATGTATTCTCTTTGCCGCAAGTATCCTAATCTGGCTGCCGAATTACGTAACTAGTCCGATTAGAAGTTTTGGCGAAAGCATAAAACTAATCTCTGAAGGAGACTATAAAACAAGACTAAGTTCCAATCGAAACGATGAATTTGGAGCTCTTGCCTCTATTTTTAATAAGATGGCGGAGAAGTTGGAAAAGTCATCAGATCTCAATCTTGATGCAATAATCGCCTCCCGAAACCGACTCCACACCCTCGTCAATAATTTGGATGATAGTATTTTAGGAATTGATGCCAATCGAAATATCGTATTCCTCAACAACGCAATGGAAGGTTTTATTGGGCTAAAAGGAGCCGAAGTGATGGGGGAGTACCTCCCAGATTTAGCCTTTAACTATCCAATCATTCAGCAATTGTTTAATCCCATTGCTCTTGGGAAAAATCGATCTGAAGACGCAATAGAATGGGCCTCACCTGATGGTGAAACACAGTTTTTCCAAGAACGAGTCATTGAAATTCTTACAGATGCAGGTGCGCTTAATGGCTACATTATTATTCTCTCCAACGTTACCGATTATGAGAATCGAACTCAGCGTCAAACGGATTTCCTAGCGCAGCTGAGCCATGAAATGAAAACTCCAATTTCGGCTATCAATATGTCTCTTAATTTACTCGAAGACGAGCGTTTGGACAAGATGACTACCGATCAAAAAGAGCTTTCTGGCACTATTCGGAAAAACAGTGATAGACTGCTCCAAATGGTGAATGAGGTCCTTCAGATAACGGCAAACAAATCAATAGACACAAAACTCAACCTAGATACCGTACAATTGGCGCCACTTTTAGAGGAAATAATTTCTCATCAAGACGCCCAGATAAAAAGGAAATCGCTCGATGTCCAGCTACTTCAACAGGTAGAAGGATTACAAATAGAAGGAGATAGCGAAAAGCTACGTCTTGTATTTGACAACCTTCTTAGTAATGCAATAAAACATGCCCCAGATGGATCAGAAATATCCTGTACGATTAGCTCACTATCGGGCGGCGTTTCAATCACTGTAAAAGATTATGGTTCTGGCGTACCCGCCGAATTCCAAGAGAGACTGTTCAAAAAATTTGAGCGTCCCGCCGGTGATAAATTGGTTGGAACAAGCCTCGGGTTGTCTATCTGCAAAGACTTCATCGATGCACACGGAGGCCGTATTTACTTGGATACAACATATACAGATGGTGCAGCTTTTGTTGTGGAGCTCAGCCGCCAGCTTCCAAGAACACTCCGCAGAAAATACGCTTCGTTTTAGACCTTCTACTTGCCGCAGTCGTGTAACTTGCACCTGTGAGTACCCCCCATTCAGACGTATTGATAGTAGGTTGTGGCCCAGCAGGAGCTAGCGCCGCATGGCGATTGGCTAAAGAAGGTCATCATTGTACTATTATAGATAAATCCACTTTCCCCAGAGATAAGGTCTGTGGAGATGCGTTGAGTGGAAAGGCCATTACGCTTCTCAGAAGGTTTGATCCGCAAGCCGTAGAGCGACTCATTTCCACCGATAGTGCTGAGCCAATTTGGGGGATTCGATTCGTAGCTCCTAACGGTAAGCCCATTGAGGTACCTTTTCAAGACCCGTTGCCAGAAGACCGTACACAGGCTCACGGGTACGTGAGTCGAAGGATTGATTTCGATTCCTTTATGGTAGATGAAGTGCGTCGTCATGAAGAAATTGACTTGCAACTAGGTGTTCATGTGACGAATATCGAACGTGAGGACGATGGCTGGCGCTTAAAGAGCAAGGACGGCACATGGGAACATACCTGTCGGTTACTGCTAATTGCCGACGGGGCTCAGTCTGCCTTCGCGCGCAAAGTAGCAGGTCTTCACAAACGACCAGAGCACCATGCAGGAGCCGTTCGCGCTTACATGGAAGGGGTAACAGGGTTTCACCCAGACGGATACATTGAACTACACTTTCTCAAAGAATATCTACCAGGTTATTTCTGGGCTTTCCCACTTCCCAATGGACAGAGCAACATCGGTCTTGGAATGCGTACCGACAAGTTGAAAGAGCGAGGTATAAGTCTTCGTGATGAAATGCAATCCATTATTGAAGGGCATCCTCTCATCGGCGAACGTTTTGCCGGGGCGAAACTTACCGAAAAGATCGTCGGCTATCCTCTCCCGCTGGGCTCGAAGCTCAGACGTGCGAGTGGTGAAGGCTACATGATTCTTGGAGATGCAGGTCATATGATCGATCCGTTAACAGGGGAGGGCATAGGTAATGGCATGTACGCTGGCATCATCGCAGCCGAGCAAGCGATAGAGAGCTTACGCCAAAACGATCTCAGTGCCGATACGCTGAGCGCCTATGATGTGCGTATAGCACGTGTATTAGGGCGAGAAATGGACATCAGTTATCGCATCCAGACGAGCTTGAAGTGGCCATTCATTATTAATGGATTGGCCAACTTCATCTATGGAAGACCAAAATTGACGAAGCTACTTTCGCGCATGTATACCGATCTAGAGTTACGCGCTCAAGTCGCCAAACCAAGTTTTTGGGTTCAGGCGGCGATGGGAAAAAACTTCTAATCCCACGGCAATTACCTGCATTCAGCTGCGAACACATGGTAAAGGATTAGTATGTTTGGCAGTAGCGAAACACTATGCATAAAAGAAGATTTGTTGACGACTATCTCCATTTGGGGCACCGTCGGCGCCTAGTAAATACTCTTCGTACGAAGGGAATCCAAGATAAAACCGTACTAGATGCTATGTCTAGTGTGCCTAGACACTGGTTTGTAGAGCAACCCTTCGAGGCCATCGCCTACGAGGATCGAGCCTTGCCAATCGCTGCTTCCCAGACCATCAGTCAACCATATACTGTTGCTTTCCAAACGAGTCTATTGCGCCCAGCCCCGAGATTGAAGACTTTGGAAGTTGGAACGGGGTCGGGCTACCAAGCAGCTGTACTCGGAAAGTTGGGTATGAGGGTGTTCACGCTTGAACGTCAAGAACAGCTTTACGCTAAAACACGCAAAATGCTCGCAGCACATCGCTTCGGTAGCATTCGCTGCTTTCTCCAAGATGGATACCGCGGGCTTCCAGCTTACGGTCCCTATGATCGAATCTTAGTAACAGCTGGTGCTCCTCAAGTGCCAGAGACACTTCTGGAACAATTAACGATTGGGGGGGTGCTCGTGATTCCAGTCGGTACAGGAAAGCAAGAAATGCTCCGTATTACGAGAGTAGGTGAGTCAGACCTTCAAACGGAGCGTATGGGCCCAGCTCGATTTGTTCCTTTTGCAGAAGGAATAGTTAAAACTAAAAAGACGCGGGGAGTTCTGCGCTAGGCGATTATAGCCTTCTTCCTGATTCTTGCTGTATGCGCTTGGAAGAGGTGCCTCGCTTTTTCAGATCTAGTAGTAGGTTTATGTCTGAACTAGAAGCACTAACCTCCCATGTATTTCCAGCATAGGTCACCTTTCCTTTATAACGTGTCCAATCACTAGCAAGTAAGGTATAGCGTCCGCTCTGTTTTGGATTCGGCCCAAAGACTAAAAACTTACTGTCGTCCCTAGAGTCAAACCCAATCGCTAGGTTATCTCCCTTCGGAGTGAATAGGACTACGCCTGGTGTTCCTCGTTTGAAGATTACCTCTTCAATATCTTTTCCGTTTTGGACACGGACGCGTCCCTGAACGATTTCAGTAGTTCCTCTATTCCGCTGTCGTGAAAGGATGAGATCCTCACTGAGGTAAAATTGAATCTTACTTAATTCCTTCTCACTCCATCCATTCTCTTGGCGGAGGCTTTTAGTCAATGGTGATAACCTTGGGCTGCATGAAGTCAAGGTCATTAGAGTTACAGCGCTGAGAAAGAGTAAATACTTCATAGTGCGAGTTTAGACTATAAAACGCAAAAAGTAAGTGCAATCCGTCAAGTCTTTAGATGGATTTAACGGCTTTTATGAAAGCTTAACCCTTTCTGCACTTTGGTCTAAAGGTTGACAACGTCAAAACTGCCGTTGAAACACGTCCAGAAGGCTGGTTTTGCCGAAAGGCCAGTGAAAAGTACGCTGCTTTCGCCAAAACAACAGTTCGAACGCTGATTTTTACCACTCGACGAAACCCCACTCACTTTTGGCATGTATGGCTGACGATTTGCAATACTTCAATTGTAATCAGAAATAACCATCCAATGCGTACTCGCCTCTTTTTTCTCGCTTTTGCACTTCTTACTACAGCTCTCGCAAGAGCAGCCGAGCCAGTAAGCCAACTTGAAGTTCGCTACCTACCAGTAGGGGCAATGTTGAGCTGGTCATGCACAAATGATGACGTAACCGGTTTTACAATCGAACGATCAGTGGACGGTTTCTCTTTCGAACTTTTATCTCGAGTCGTAGCAGAAAAAGGACTCGCTGAGTCGTATAACTACCTCGACACAGATCGACCTGATCATACACAGTATTATCGTGTCACTTCTTTTGATCGTGAAGGAACATCTGCGCACTCTCCGCTTGCAGAAGTCTCTGCCCAAGGCAACGCAACTTGGTCGCTAACAGGCGGTTTTACTGTAGATGTCAACACAAAATTCGATTTCGAAGTAGAATCTGAAGGATTGACAATGCTGGCATGCGATTTGTATGATTTCCTTGGGAATCCTGTGTCTACTGTTAGCCTTCTTGTACAGCCTGGTCCAAACCAGCTTTCGATACCAACAGAAGAAATTGCACCAGGAGCTTACCGACTAAACGTAGCCGGAGAAGCGATCAACGAAGTTATTCACTTCGTAAAAGTGCAGCAAGAACAGGAATTCCAAGCTCAACCACTCGTTCGTGGAAACTAGGAGCAACGAATCTCGTAAAATACAACATTAGCTCTCAACTCACTATAATGAAAACACTTCTCACACTTTCTCTTGGGCTCTTCTTTGCGGCCTTCACTGCAAACGCAACCTGCGTTTACGAACAGGGCCTCGAAGGGCAAAACCTACAAGTAGGTACGATGCTTACTTGGAGCACTGCTTTTGAAGAAGACAACTCGATCTTTATCGTCGAAAAGTCTGAAGACGGCGCTAACTTCTCTAACATTGGAACAGTAGAGGCAGCTGGAAATTCAGACGACATCAAGGACTACAACTACCTTGACATCATGGCTAATGCAAAGCAGACGTTCTATCGCCTCAAGCAGGTTGATGTAGACGGAAGCTCTTCTTATAGCGAGATGGTAGCTGTACCTCAGGTGTTTACAAATAACTTTATGGTTGCCCGCATGTCAAGTGTCGCTACCGAAGATGTTTTTGAATTGACAATTGATTCGATGGTTGAAGGTGACATGGCTTACTCGGTCAGTAACCTTCGTGGAGAGCAAGTAATTGCTGACGAGTTGATGGTTGTTGCTGGTCTTAACGACATCTCTATCGATCTATCTTCTCAAGAAGAAGGCATTTACAAGTTTGCTATGACAATGGGTGACGAAACGGAAACGCTAGTACTCAAGCGTGCTACCGACGTTATTGCCAGTAAACCAAACGTTGCCTCTAGTAAGAAAGTAACACCCGGTAGAAACTAATCATGAGTTGAGTTAGCTCACTTATGAGCTTCTAACAGCCTGATTCGCATCCCGCGGGTCAGGCTGTTTTATTTTATCCCAAATCCCGAAGTGGATACCTGAACTTTCTGAGATCGACTCCAATGCCATTTACATACCATGGTACGAAAGGCGTCCAGCCTTTATCCGTGAATGATTATCCCGAGCCCGTGGAGGTCTTCAAAAGATGGTCACGAGCAATTAACCTCATTTTAAAGTCGATCTAGACGAATCTTTTATCCGACATCCGATCCCGTGCGAAGCCCCGCTGGTCGCGTAGGTCAAGACACGAGGACCCACGCGTCTCGACCCACGCGCTGAGCGGGGCTCCGCGCGGGGCATCCGACATCCGAAATCCTTACATCCTCACATCCGCTTCGCAGCAAAAAAAGTACTCATCAATTCACCACACTCCTCCATCATGACGCCAAACTCAACGGTAGTCTTGGGGTGAAGCATACGCTTACCAAACGTCATGAACCCGCGCTTTTCATCGGGGGCACCATACACGAGGCGATCAAGTTGCGCCCAAGCCAAGGCACCCGCGCACATCGCACAGGGCTCGAGCGTGACGTAAAGGGTACAGCCAACTAAAAATTTGCTTCCTAAATGGTTGGCAGCACTCGTCAAGGCGATCATTTCAGCGTGGGCAGTAACATCGCCCAGCTGTTCGGTTTGGTTATGGCCTCGAGCAATGACGCGGTTATTTGCAACCACCACAGCTCCAACAGGTACCTCGTCAACCATGGCAGCTGCTTTTGCCTCGCGGATAGCCTGCTGCATGAAGTATTCGTCGTTGAATGGATTAAGCTTGTCAGTCGATGCCATGGGCGGAAGGTAATTAAGTCCTTCACTCGTAGTATGAAGAAAGTCATGCTGAAGTACGGGCGATCCTACAGTATAGTCTTTCTAACCGTGCCTACCGTTGAACACCTCTTGTTATTTGAGTCCTCACAGCAATGGGGGATTGAACTCAAATTTTGTGTAATATTTTATATAAAGGCTGTATGGTTGACAAGACCTGAAAAAAAAGGGTAAAAAGCCTTGCAAGGGGGGATTCTGTTTATCTACCTTTACGCATGGAACAGGGTCACGTAACCACCACAAGATCGTCGCAACAAGCGCTTGCTGATAAATTCAGCACGGAAGGATTCACCTTCGACGATGTACTTCTACTACCCGCATACAGCGAAGTACTACCACGCGAGGTTTCTCTCGCAACCAAGTTTACCAGAGGACTAACGCTCAACGCTCCAATTGTGAGTGCAGCAATGGATACGGTAACTGAGCAGGCGCTTGCCATCGCAATCGCGCGCCAAGGTGGAATCGGAGTCATTCACAAAAATATGTCTATCGCTGCCCAAGCGGAGCAAGTGCGCGCAGTGAAGCGCTCAGAAAGTGGGATGATCATCGACCCCGTTACCTTAAAGGTAGATGCACTCGTTAGCGATGCGCTTAAGTTGATGAACAAGCATAAGATTGGTGGAATACCTATCGTAAGTGATGACCATCAACTCGTTGGGATATTGACCAATCGTGATCTTCGCTTCGAATCAAAGGTGAAGCGTCCCGTCAGCGATATCATGACTACTCGCGATTTAGTCACTGCTCCTCCGGCAACTACACTTGAAGAAGCACGCACCATTCTTCAGCAGCACAAAATTGAAAAGCTCCCTGTTGTCGACCCAAGCGGGAAACTTGTAGGACTCATCACCTACAAAGACATTATGAAAGTCCAGAACTATCCGAACAGCTGTAAGGATGAATTCGGACGTCTGGTTGTTGCCGCTGCCGTTGGTGTTACACATGATCTACACGAACGCGTTGCCGCTCTCGTGAATGTTCAGGTTGATGCTATCTGTATCGATACAGCTCACGGCCATAGTCGTGGAGTGTTGGATGCCGTGCGCGGAGTTAAAGCTGCATTCCCAGACCTTCAAGTAGTCGGAGGTAACGTTGCCACAGGCGAAGCTGCTCTTGCACTCGTAGAGGCTGGTGTCGACGGAGTGAAAGTTGGCGTGGGCCCTGGTTCTATATGTACCACGCGCGTAGTTGCAGGTGTTGGGGTTCCTCAACTCTCTGCGATTTTCAATGTGGCCCATGCGCTCAAAGGATCAGGTGTGCCTGTCGTTGCAGATGGAGGAATTCGTTACTCTGGTGATATTGTCAAGGCCTTTGCAGCCGGAGCGGATACTGTCATGGCGGGAAGTCTTTTTGCAGGTGTTGAAGAAGCTCCAGGAGAGACAATCCTAATGAGTGGTAGGAAATTTAAAGTCTATCGCGGCATGGGATCACTCGGCGCAATGGAACTAGGAAGTAAGGATCGCTATTTCCAAGATGTTGAAGATGACATCAAAAAGCTCGTTCCTGAAGGTATTGAAGGTCGTGTCCCATTCAAAGGCAATCTAGGAGAAGTCATGGTGCAATACTTAGGCGGACTTCGTGCAGGAATGGGCTATTGCGGAGCTGCTACGATCAAGGAGATGCAGCAAGCGAAGTTTGTCCGCATTAGTGGAGCAGGCATGGCGGAAAGCCACCCGCACAACATTACAATCACTAAGGAGGCACCCAACTATTCTGCCCGTGGCTAATTCAGCTTTCGTTTACACAGAGCAAGGCAAGTTTTGGCGTAAGCTGAACGTTCAAAAATGAAGAGGAAAGGGATTCCTGGCCTCGTTTCGTTAGATTAGCCCGCGTATGACTTCACGTTTCTTGTGCATATCCTTATCGATTTTACTATTCGCTTGCAGTTCAACTTCGGACTTGAGCGCCTCCGCTAAATCGAGTTCTTCTACTTCCGTCAAAACTGAACCGCCGCGTCTTGGTATAGGTGAGATCATCGATCCTGATATTTTGTCGGTACAATTTGGAATAGAAGGCTTAATGCTTGCCGAACCGATCATTCCCTTAAACGGGCCTGCTCGAGTTCAGCTTGAATTTGATGTGTTGAGTGGGGATATTCGTGAATTTAGATACGACCTCACGCACTGTGATAAAGAATGGCAGCCGAGTCAACTCAATAGCGTTGATTACCTCGTTAATTTTAGCGAAGCCGACATTCGAGAATTTGAACTGGCTTTCAATACGGTCACGAAATACACCCACTACAATTTAAGTCTCCCTAATCAATTTATCTCCTGGAAAATTAGCGGCAATTACTTGCTAAACGTCTACGACGACCGCAATGGAGATCTTGTGATGCGCTTGCGGTTTGCAGTCTCGGAACAGCTAGTCAATCTCAATATCAATCAAACGCGACCAGGATCAGTAGCTCGAGACAAGACCTACCAAGAGTTTGATGTAGGGTTAGATCTTTCACAGAGTCGCTTAGAAAATCCTCGGAGAACCTTAACGCTCAGCATCATCCAGAATGGCGATTGGCGGACTGGAATTTACGACGTTCCGCCTAGGTTTGTCCGTGATGACATCTTGCTTTGGGACTATCAAAACAAACTCACCTTTCCAGCCCATCGAGAATGGCGAACCTTAGATGTCCGAACACTCAGATCTGCGGGCGGAAGAATAGAAGAGATCCGCAGAGAGGACGACAACTTCTTTATCTATCTCCAACCCGATGTACCTCGGGTAGACTTTCCATTCGAAACGCGGATTGATCTCAACGGTAAATTCATCATAGAGAACTTTGATAATCCTAGCGGTATTGATAATCCGCGGAACTTCGCGTTACAATCTGAATACACGACCGCGCTCTTCGCGTTAAAAATGCCAAGAGATGAATCTATTGAGCCGCTTTACTTATACGGAGAGCTCACGAATTATCAGATGAATGACTACAACGAGGGGAAGTATAATTCCCTGTTGAATGCATACATGTTCTCCTCTCCGTTAAAGCAAGGTTTTTATAACTACGCTTACGTTTCTACTGATGAAGAAGGGTTGCGCCCTGTCTGGAAGTACACGGAGGGCAATGTTTTCCAGACGGAGAACAACTATACCTTTTTACTATACTACCGGCCATACGGCGAGCGATACGATCGACTCATCTCGTATTCGAACACGCAAATCAATAGATTTTAGGAGCAACTCGGAGATAAGCGACGTTCGTCTGACAAATCCGAGCCTTCGTCCATAGTCCTGATGCTAGACGCTATGTGCAACTTAGGTTTGACGCAAAGCAGTCAGACGTATGTTTCGTTTCTTAATAATCTTTCTCAGCATATTTAGTGCTCAAGCGGTTGTAGCTCAGCAGCTTACGCTAAAACAGGCGGTCGATGTAGCCATCGAGAGAAGCCTCGCCGTAGAGCAAGGAACCTTGCAGATGAAAGGGGATGAGATTAGTCTTTACCAAGCTAAAATGGCTCAGTATCCAAATCTGTCAGCTGGTGCAGGTGTAGGACTTCAATTTGGTTTGGGGGTCGACCCAACGACCAACAACTTAGTCCAACAACAGATTGGCTTCAACAGCTTTAATGTCAATGCAGGGGCTACGCTTTACCAAGGTGGTCGAATCAGAAACACCATCGCTCAGAGTAAGCAACAGCTTGCCTCTAGTATGGCAAACGTTGAGGCAACCAAGCAAGACATTTCCTTGCAAGTCGCTCAACTATATCTGCAAGCTATTTTATCTAAGGAAGAACTTATTGCTGCCAACAGCCGTCTCACCGATGCAGAGCAACAATTAGATCGCATCTTAAGATTGATTCAAGCAGGTAGTGCTGCTCCTGCAGATCGTTTTGAGTTGGAATCAAACCTTGCCAGACAGCAACAAGCTGTTACCCAAAGTGAGAATGCAGTCTCTTTAGCCTTACTTCAACTTCGTCAATTGCTTAGGATGCCAGCGGGTGAACAGATCGATGTCGTTTCTCCTGAAACTATTGATTTTGATGCCATTCGAGTTCCAGTAGTTACCCCCGAAGCCCTATATCAAACGGCGATTAATAGTCAGCCATCAATCAGAGCAGCCGCACTCGCTGAAGAAGCAGCGCTGACTGGAATTGATGTAGCGAAGTCGAATTACTACCCAACACTATCGGCCTTTGGCCAGCTGGATACTCGCTTTAGTACTTCGGCCCAAACCTTGGCCGGAACTAACTCAATCGTTGTTTCACAACCTGTGACGATCGACGGGCAACCTTCTACGCTTGGTACCTCTCAAACAGTTCCAATATTCGAAGATCAACCATACTTTGATCAATTGAATAACTTTTTTGGTCAAACTGTTGGCCTCAACTTACGGATTCCTATTTTCAGTAACGGACTTGCAAATTCAGCGGTGGAACGCGCAAAACTATCCCTTGCACAGAGTCAGCTTGCAACCCTCCAAGAAAAGCAAGCGGTTGAAATCGATGTACAGCAAGCATTGCAAAATGCTGTTGCCGCGATGAGCGATGTTGAGGCTTCTACTCGCGCTTTCCAAGCAGCTGAAGCAGCCTACAATGCCGCTCAAAAAAGAATCGATTTAGGAGCAGGTTCGACCTTCGAACTCACCAGTGCACAAATTCTTTTAGAGCAAGCTCAGGTCACCTTGATCAGAGCGAGATATCAATACCTCTTCAATGTGAAAGTCGTCGACTTTTACCTAGGCCGCCCACTTCAACTCGACTAAGATCATGTCAAAAACTACAAAAACAGTTCTCTGGATTCTCCTTGCCGTCGTGGTCGTAGGCGGACTTGCTACTTGGACAATTCAGAACAGCAAAAGCAAGCAGTCGGGTACGGCTGTCGAATTTGGAGAGGCCAAAAAAATGCGCATCGAAGAGCGTGTTTCTGCTTCGGGTCGAATTTTCCCAGTGACGGAAATTGCTATTTCCTCTGATGTAAGTGGTGAGGTCGTCGAGCTACTTGTAGCCGAAGGTGATAGCGTAGTCCAAGGCCAACTTCTCGCGCGCATTGATCCAGATGCGATCGAGTCACAAGTTTCACGTGGAAGAGCCGCTGTAAATGCCGCAAAGGCAAACGGAGCAAACAGCGAAGCCGCTATCGAACAAGCAAAGGCTAGTCGCAAGCAGTTAGAAGCTCAGCTTCTGGTCGCAAATCAAGTCCTCTCCCGCAATGAAGGCCTTGTTAAAGAAGGACTATTAAGCACAGCTGAATTAGAACAAGCTCAGAACACCATAGCTACGCTCGGGGCGCAAATTGAAGCTGCCGATGCAAACATCAAGTCAGCAGAAGCAAGTGCGAAGGCAGCGAAATTTAACATCGAAAGTTCACAAGCTTCCCTGCGTGAGTTAAGCACCAACCTCAGCCGTACGAATGTCAAGGCACCGATGTCGGGAACTGTCAGCTTGTTGAGCATTGAGCAAGGTGAGCGTGTGGTGGGTACCATCCAAATGGCCGGTACTGAAATGCTTCGCATTGCCGATCTCAGTAAGATGGAGGTGCAAGTAGAAGTAAGTGAAAACGATATTCCACGAGTCACCGTAGAGGATCCAGTAGAAATTGAAGTTGACGCATATGCCGACCGCATTTTTAAAGGGAAAATCACGGAGATTTCTAACAGTGCCAATGACCTTAGCGCGGTATCTCAATCACTTTCCACAGATCAAGTCACAAATTTTGTGGTTACGATTTCGATCTCAGCGGAGAGCTACAAAGACCTTGTCACACCTCAGCGTCCATATCCTTTCCGCCCAGGCATGTCTGCCGCCGTCGACATTTTGACCGAAGTAGAAAAGGACGCACTTTCGGTTCCAATTGCTGCTGTTACTGCACGAGAAGTCGAAAAAGAAGACGATGACAAATCATCTTCAGACGAAGAGGGTGGTGAAGAGTTGGAAGAGATCGTCTGGCGCATAACCGCAGCTGACACAGTCCAGCGTGCAGTTGTGAAAACAGGCATTCAAGATCGCCGAAACATCATGATCTTGTCTGGTCTCGAACCAGGCGATAAAGTTGTTGTCGGACCTTACTCTGCCGTCTCTCGGAAGCTGGATGCCGGAGACAAGGTCTACGAAAAAGAGGATAAGAAGAAAGAGAAGGACGACGACGATGACGACGACGATGAATAGAGTTGGTCTCGCCATCCTCGCCCGAAAAGCCGAACTAGGGAAGGGCAAAACTCGACTTGCTAAAGGCATAGGAGTGCCGCAGGCATTTGAAGCATACAAGCATCTCATTGCAGTGACAGCTTCGGTAACCAAAGCTTCCCAGCTGCCATGTACCGTAATTTTTGATCCAGAAGTTGGCGATACTGATGTATGGCCTAGCGAATACTTTGATTACAGCTTACAAGTTCAATCTACCAATCTAGGAGATCGTATTGCAGCAGGTTTGGAAGGGGTTTTGGCGAAAGTCCCGCCTTCCGGCGTGGATTCTCGTGCCTCGACTCACGCGTTGAGCGGAAATGCGCATGGGACATACAGACAAGGAGCCCTTATCATGGGGACAGACTGTCCAACCCTTACGCCAGCTATGCTTCAAGAGGCAGCCAAAGCATTGGAAACAAAGGATGCCGTCCTCGGACCAACTTTCGATGGAGGATTCTACCTTTTAGGCGTCCGCAAAGTGGAGCCTACACTATTTGATGGGGTAGAGTGGAGCACCGAACGCGTCGCAGATCAGATGATTGCAGCTTTTGAAAGGCTGGGCTATGACTATCAGCTTTCGCCAAAACTCGCTGACATAGATGAAAAAGAAGATTGGGAGCACTACCTAACGTGGCGCAGCCAGCAACAACTAAACTCTGAGGTGTTGAAAGACATGACTTTGTCATAACGATGCCTTCTTTGCACTTTGCATTAAAATAAGATCATGAAGAACCTTTGGTTAATTGTAGTTCTCGTCATTTTTGCCTTGCTATTTTTTGTGGGCTGTGGCAAGTACAACACCTTTGTAACAAAAGACGAAAATGTCAATCAGACATGGGCAAAAGTTGAGACGGCATATCAAAGTCGCTCAGACCTTGTTCCAAACTTGGTGGCGACTGTAAAGGGTGCGGCGGACTTCGAGCGCGGTACATTGACAGATGTCATTGAAGCACGTTCGCAAGCCACAAGTATCCAACTTACTGCGGATGAGCTCACACCAGAAAACATGGCGAAGTTCCAAGAAGCTCAGAGTAAGCTCTCGGGTGCCTTGAGTAGACTTTTGGTCTCGGTAGAGCGTTATCCAGAGCTAAAAGCAACTGCTCAATTCGGCGAACTTCAGAGTCAGTTAGAAGGTATCGAGAATCGAATTCGTGTCGAACGTAACCGCTTTAACGATAGCGCAACCGACTACAACACGACTATTCGAACATTCCCGAACAGCTTCATCGCAAGTATTACGGGCTTCGATCGTCGTGCTTTGTTTGAGTCTGACCCTGGAGCGCAGAATGCTCCTAAGGTAGAATTCTAAATTTTGGTCCTGCGGGTTTTTAATCCGCAGGACAAAATTCCTTACATGTTTTACCCCGAACACATTTTCTCCACAGCTCAAGAAGCGCAGATCATAGAGGCTATACGCACATTCGAACGGCGCACGAGTGGTGAGATGCGCGTACACGTCGAGCACCGACTGCGCAGGCCGCCAGTCGACGAGGCTGTGCGGGTGTTCACCGCATTGAGGATGCACCAAACCCAAGCCCGCAATGGAGTGCTGATTCTACTAGCTCCCGATCAGCGAGCCTTTTCAATTTTCGGGGATATCGGAATCAACGAGGTAACTCCAGACAACTTTTGGGAAGAGACCTGTGCAGCGATGCAACCTTTCTTCGCAAAGGGCGATTACGTCGGAGGACTAATCCAAGGAATCGCAATCGCTGGTGAGGCACTTGCCAAGCATTTCCCTTGGCAAGAAGGCGATATCAATGAACTTCCAGACGAGATCAGTTATGGGTAGTGTGTTGGCGAGGATCATTAGCCTGGTCATGTTCTCAACGCTATTCACTGCTGTAGCTTTTGGTCAGCCCCTTCCGGCAAAACCAAAAACGCTCGTCAATGATTACGCTGGCGTACTTGCTTCTCAGAACAAGCAAGCGCTTGAACGTAAATTGGTACGGTACAGCGATAGCACCTCCACGCAAATCGCAGTCGTCATTGAGAAGTATCTCGAGAATGACGACGCCTTCGACCGAAGTATAAAAATTGCGGACGCCTGGGGGATAGGTGGCAGCAAAAACGACAACGGTGTACTCATCTACGTAGCTGTCGACAACCGCAAAATCTTCATTCAGAACGGTTACGGAGTAGAGGACCGACTCACGGATGCGATGACCAAGCGTATCATCGAACAGGTCATCGTCCCAAGCTTTCGTAGCGGTCAGTATTACGTAGGGCTCAACAAGGCTACAAGCATCATGATTGACCTTATGCAAGGTCGATACCAAGCCGATCCGGCCAGCGGAGAATTCACAATCAATCCAATCATGGTGTTGATTTTGTTTCTCCTCGTTCTATTCTTGTTCTCTTGGCTATTTTCTGGCGGCGACGACGATGATGATGGAGGTTATCACCGTGGAGGTCGCTACCATGGACCAACACGAGGGCGGCGCCGAGGCGGCTGGGTAATCATGCCAGGCGGTGGTTTCGGCGGCGGCGGTGGCGGCTTCGGAGGAGGAGGTGGCGGTTTCGGTGGCTTTGGCGGCGGCGGCTTTGGTGGCGGGGGGGCTGGTGGTAGCTGGTAGAATAGCGCTTTAAGCTCGGCCCATTTTTTACGTCTTAAGCTTACTTTTCATAGCCCAATCCATTGCATTAAAAGTCACTTAGTATGGCAATCCCCTCCAAGACTTCAGTCAACATGCGTGTAATCCACCGCTATCTAGGATTTTTCTTAGCAGGTGTGATGGCCGTGTATGCCATTTCTGGGATGTTCTTAGTCTTCCGAGATACAGACTTTTTAAAGAAGGAAGTAGCTTTTGCCAAAACCATAGACGCAGGGGTCAGCGCATATAAACTAGGCAGGTCACTAGGTATTCGTAACCTGAGAGTCGAGAAAGAAGAGGATAATATTCTGTTCTTTAAAGGCGGGAATTATAACTCAGCAACAGGTGAAGCTTCATGGATCAAAAAGGAGATGCCATTCATTTTGAAAAAAATGACGCATCTACATAAGGCGAAAACCTCCGAACCGCTATTCTTTCTAAACCTCTTTTTTGGGGCCTCCCTGCTCTTCTTCGTCATCTCCTCTTTTTGGATGTTTATGCCTAGTACCCAAATCTTCAAAAAGGGAATTTGGTTTACCCTCGGCGGAGTGGTTCTTGTGTTGGTTTTGATGTTTGTTTAAAACAAAAATCGAATATTCCAACAAATAGTTTGTAAAAACAAATTGTTGGATTAACTTTGATTCAGCTAATCATTGCTGCTAGGGCTTAGTGTTCTAGGTGCTCTGAGCAGCTAAGAATCGAAGAAAATGATTACAAGTCTTGACATCCGCAACTATGCGTTGATAGATGAATTGCACGTTGACTTTGCCAACGGCCTTTCAATCATAACAGGTGAAACAGGTGCTGGAAAGTCCATTATTCTAGGTGGCTTAGGTCTAATTATGGGCCAGCGTGCAGACACGAAAGCTCTCTTTGACCTAGAGAAGAAGTGCATCATCGAAGCACATTTTCAAGTAGCCAACTACGGTCTGAAGGATTTTTTCGAGCTCCATGAGCTTGACTACGATGACGAATTAGTCATTCGCAGAGAAATCACACCTTCAGGTAAAAGTCGGGCCTTCGTCAACGATACCCCCGCTAAGCTTTCGGTGCTTCAATCCTTGAGTAGATCACTTATTGACTTGCATCAGCAGTTTGACACGTTGGACATTCACAACGTCTCTTTCCAGCTCAGAATGCTCGATGCGCTTGCCAATAATGATCGTTTGCTCAAGGAGTACGCTATTGCCTACAAGGACTATCAATCGGATCAACGCAAGGTTGCGGGCTTAAAAGCCGAGCAAGAGCAACTTCGTCAACAAGCAGACTATGTGACGTTCCAACTCAATGAATTTGAGGAGGCAGACGTCCAAGAAGGCGAGGCCGAAAAACTTGAAGAGGAGCTTAAAACCTTAGAGCGAGCAGAAGACATTCAGCGGGTACTTGGTGCCGCTGGCGTCCAGCTAGTTGACGATGAGCAAGCGATTGTCAACCAAATAAGAAGCCTCTTGCCTGGGATTGAGTCTTTACGTGGCGTCAATCAACAGCTCGATGAGCTTGTAGATCGACTGGATGGTCTCACTTATGAACTTGAGGATACGGGGCAACAGCTCATTAGCCTTGCAGAGGACACAGAGTCAGATGCAGCTCGGCTCAGCGAGATCAATGAAAGGGTTTCGACCATCAATGGGCTTATGCAAAAACATAGTGCAACGAGCACCGCTGAACTGCTCAAGATTCATGAAGATTTCGCCGGTAGAGTGCATTCTCATGATCAGATCGACAAGGAGATCGCCAGTCTTGAAAAGCACCTGCATATTCAATTCAAAGTGCTGTCTGAACGTGCTCTTCAACTGAGAGAACGCAGGAAGAAAGTTGTGCCGGGGTTCCTAAAGAAAATTCACGGACATTTGTCCAAGCTTAGCATGGCGAATGCGCAGATTGATATTCAATTTGAGCCACTGGCGGTGCCTGGCCCAACGGGGATGGATGCTGTAGACTATCTATTTAGCGCAAATAAAGGTTCTCGTTTGCAGCCGATTAAAAATGTTGCGAGTGGGGGAGAGTTGAGTCGACTTACTTTGGTCACGAAAAGTCTGGTCGCTTCTAGTATTCCACTTCCTACGCTGATATTCGATGAGATCGATGCAGGCGTTAGTGGAGACGTCGCTTTACGTATGGGAGACATCCTTCATGAGCTTAGTGCCAAGCATCAGGTAGTAACCATAACACACTCTCCACAGGTTGCGAGTAAAGCCGACAAGCACTTCTTTGTGTACAAGCAAGACCTCAAAACCCGCACAGCCACAAGGATTCGAGAGCTAAATAGGAAGGATCGTATAGAGGCTATTGCCGTCATGTTGAGTTGTGATCCACCGAGTAAACCAGCAATTGCTAACGCTCGCGGATTACTAGCTACTGCCAGACCGTAGGATTACTACCTTTCGGCCAACGAACAAGCTAACTTTATGTCTAATCAGTTACTCGCCGGAAAGCGCGGCGTCATCTTCGGAGCCCTCGATGATAAATCAATCGCATGGAAAGTCGCAGAGGCGGCTGTAGCTCAAGGTGCACAGATTGTACTTACCAATGCACCTGTTGCTATGCGAATGGGAACACTCCAACAACTTGGAGAGAAACTTAATGCACCTGTCATTGCAGCTGATGCAACGAGTATGGAAGACATGACCAAGATGTTTTCTGAGGCTCGCGAGCTCCTTGGAGGGAAGTTCGATTTCGTCTTGCACTCAATTGGAATGTCCATCAACGTGCGTAAGAAGAAAACCTACACTGATCTCAAGCACGATTGGATGCTCAAGACATTCGATATCTCGGCGGTGAGCTTTCACAAGATGATGCAAGTGCTCTACAATGAGAATCACCTCTCTGAGTGGGGTAGTATCATGGCACTCACTTACATCGCTGCGCAACGATCTTTCCCAGACTACGGCGAGATGGCAGATGCAAAGGCGCTGCTAGAAAGTTTTGCTCGAAGCTTCGGGTATCACTTCGGGACACGTGACAACGTTCGCGTAAACACCATCAGCCAATCTCCGACGGTTACTACTGCAGGCTCAGGCGTGAAAGGATTCAATGAATTCCTTGGTTACGCCGAAAAGATGTCTCCATTGGGCAACGCTCCAGCGGAAGCATGTGCAGACTACTGTATCACCATGTTTAGCGATTTGACGCGCTTCGTGACCATGCAAAACCTTTTCCACGACGGGGGATTCAGCTCCATGGGAATGAATCCAGCTGTATTGGATATGTAGATCATATTGCTATTCCGAGTAAAGAAGCCTTCTTTTGCATATGATATGCGAAGAGGGCTTTTTTGCTCTAAGCGTCTGATCAAAAAAGAGTGAGAAACTCTTTGGTATAACACGCTTGAAATAACTATCTTTGCAGCCGTTTTCAACAAAGGTTGAGCACATGGAGATCCGCTCCGAATTTTACATTCCTCTCGAGACACTCACCAGAGGCGGTGTGCATACATTTTCCTTTGATTTGGATGATGCGTTTTTCGCATCTTTTGAATCTGGTCTTTTGGCCGCAGGAGCATTTAAAGCGACCGTCGAAATTGAGCGTATTCGCAATCAATTCAATTTGCTAGTCCGTGCAAACGGTAAAGCTGTTGTTGAGTGCGATCGCTGTCTTGATCCTTTTCCGCTTCCACTAACGGTTGAAGAAGAAATGGTCATCAAGTATGATTCGGAAAAGCCAAGAGAGGAAGCAGAAGTCATTTACGTTCCAATCGGAACTGAACGCTTCAACGTTTCAAAGCTGATCTACGACTTTATCGGTGTTTCACTTCCTATGTCACGCGTCCACGAGGATGCAGACCTAGCATGCAACCCCGAAATGGTGCAATACCTAGCAGGTTCTCAAAAAGATCCTGCTGCTGAAGAGGACGATGACAATCAAGAATTACCCGAGGATTCCATTTGGAGCGCACTCCGCGATTTGAAGGATCCAGAAAATCAATAGGAAATGGCACACCCGAAAAGCCGAATCTCAAAGCAGCGCAAGCGCAAGCGTCGGACACACTACAAGGCAGCAATGCCAACACTTTCTAAGTGCCCGACAACTGGTGATGTTCACCGTCGTCACGTAGCGCACAAGGATGCTGAAGGCAATCTTTACTACCGTGGAAAGATCTTGGTTCCTGCTGTAGAAGTCTAGTAAGACATTCTTCAACACTTTAACCAACCTTAGATAGGCTACACGCTACCGCGCTGTGGCCTATCTGTGTTTAATTTACCCCCACTATGAAAACTGTCTTAACCAAAGATGCCCCAGCTCCAGTGGGCCCTTACTCTCAAGCTGTCACCCACAACGGAATCCTCTACTGTAGCGGTCAGATCGCAATTGATCCAGCAACAGGTAGATTAGTTCTTGACTCGATCGAAGAGGAAACCGCACTCGTGCTTTCCAATCTAGATGCTGTGCTCAAAGCTGCAGGCACAGATCGTAAGCGCGTCATAAAGTGTTCGGTCTTCGTCGCTGACATCAGTCAGTTTGATCGTATCAACGTGGTTTATCAAGACTTTTTCGGAATCGTCGACGCGCCAGCTCGCGAACTTGTCCAGGTCGCCAAACTTCCAAAAGGCGTTAACATTGAAATCTCCGCGATAGCGGCCGTTAAGCCTGTGGCTTGAGGAATTGTTAGTTGATAATTGTCAATTGATAATGTGCGAGATGTTTTGCTCGCCTCCGGCTCATTTTATTTTACGACATCCGATCCCGTGCGAAGCACGAGGACCCACGCGCTTCGCGCGGTGCATCCGACATCCAACATCCGACATCCCTAATACCCTCACATGAAAACGGTTCTTTCCCTCATTCAGCCAACAGGAGACATGCACTTTGGAAACTATTTTGGAGCAGTTCAAAATTGGGTGAACATCCAGGAACAGTACCAATGCTTTTACGGTGTAGCTGATTTCCACGCAATCACAATGCCTTACAAGGCTGATAAATTGCGGACGGCTACATGGGAGATCATGTACAATCTCATCGCTTCTGGCGTCAAGGTCGAAAACCTGTTTATACAAAGCCTTATTCCAGAGCATACAGAGCTTGGCTGGATCTTGAACTGCTTCGCAAGTTACGGTCAGGTCACACGTATGACTCAGTTTAAAGATAAGAGTAGTCAAAGCGTAGCGAAGGACAAGGACAGTTTTATAAGCGTCGGTTTATTTGGATATCCTGTACTCCAGGCAGCTGATATTCTCATCTATCGCACGAATTATGTCCCTGTAGGGAAGGATCAAGAACAGCACCTCGAGTTGACTAGAAATATCGCCACGCGCTTCAATGCACAGGTAGGCAAGGAATACTTCGTTACTCCAGAAGGGCTTTATACCGAGACACCAAAAATCGCTTCTACAGCAGACCCCACCCGTAAAATGGGCAAAAGCTTAGGGCCGAAGCATTACATTAATGTCTTCGCTGAGGAAGCTATTATTCGCAAGCAAATTAAATCGGCAGTCACCGATGCGGGAGACACGCCGCTCGGAGAACTTAGTCCTGGCGTTGCCAACCTCATAGCAATGACCAAAGCAGCGGGTGAAGTTGATGCTGCTGCTAGTTTGAGGGAAGAGGCCCTTTCGGGAAAACTTCAATACTCGCAACTCAAAGCTGTTACTGCAGATGCATTGGTCGCGCTAAGCACCCAATTGCGTGATAGAAAGGCAGAAGTGCTTGCCGATAAAAAGAATGTGAAAAACCAGATCAAAGCATCAAGTGCAGAGATTCGCAAACGCGCTCAGGAGACCTTGCGCGAAGTGAAAGAATTGGCTGGACTACTCAATCCTCGTGTATGAAAATCGTATGTATCGGTCGCAACTATGCCGACCACGCAAAGGAACTAGGTAATGCCGTTCCAGACGAACCGGTGGTGTTCATGAAGCCTAGCTCGGCGATGATCCACAATAGCAAGCCGTTCTTCATTCCAGCCTTCACCAACGATGTGCATTATGAGCTTGAACTGGTCTACCGCATCACCAATAATGGACGCCACATAGAAGAGCAGTTCGCCCACCGCTACTATGATAGCGTCGGTTTGGGGATTGATTTTACCGCGCGCGATATCCAGCAAAAATTGAAGGCGAAAGGTCTTCCTTGGGAGAAAGCTAAGGCCTTTGATGGCAGTGCTGCAATGGGTGAATACGTGGCTTTGGATTCGCTTCCAGATCCAAAAAATATTAACTTTCAGCTCTTCAAAAACGGAGAAGAAGTACAGACAGGGCAGTCCTCTCACATGCTTCATGACATCGACGCAATCATTGCCCACGTGAGTCAATATTTCGTTCTCACGGTTGGGGATTTAATATTCACAGGTACCCCAGCAGGTGTTGGTAAAGTCGAGATTGGCGACCATTTGTTAGGAAAATTAGAAGGTAAAACCCTACTTGATCTGAGAGTGAAGTAGAGGTTGTTACATTTGCCGACCTTTCACCAATAACGGCGAGCAAATGCCTTACTTATTTACATCCGAAAGCGTCAGCGAAGGACACCCCGATAAAGTCTCTGATCAAATTAGTGATGCTCTACTTGATGCATTTCTCGCAGGCGATCCTAACTCAAAAGTAGCTTGTGAGACATTCTGTACTACTGGACTCGTCGTCGTGGGGGGGGAGGTGAAAACCGAAACCTACGTTGACATTCAAGAAACGGTACGGGAAACAATTGCCAAGATTGGATACACCGATCCTGAATTGCAATTCGATTCGCGCAGTTGTGGTGTGCTCAATGCCATCCACGAGCAAAGCGCAGACATCCGTCAAGGAGTAGATCGCAAGAAGAAGGAAGATCAAGGTGCAGGCGATCAGGGAATGATGTTCGGTTATGCAACCAATGAGACGCCGAACTACATGCCTTTGGCGCTCGACATCAGCCACAAGATTCTTGAGGAATTGGCGAAGCTTCGTCGTGAAGGCGATAAAGGCCCAATGCCTTATCTACGTCCTGACGCAAAGAGTCAAGTAACGATCAAGTACAATGATGAGCATCAGCCGATGCACATCGACACGATCGTTGTTTCTACGCAGCACGCAGACTTCGGTCCTACCGATGCGAAGATGCTCGCGAAGATCAAGAAGGACGTGAAAGAGCATCTGATGCCACGCGTCATGAAGCTTTACCCAAAGCAAGCCAACCTTTTCGAAAAGAAAATCACTTACCACGTTAACCCAACTGGTAAGTTCGTGATTGGTGGACCTCACGGTGATGCAGGTCTTACCGGACGTAAGATCATCGTTGATACCTACGGTGGTAAAGGTGCCCACGGTGGTGGTGCATTCAGTGGTAAGGATTCTAGTAAAGTGGATCGCTCTGCTGCCTATGCTACGCGCCACATCGCAAAGAACATGGTCGCAGCAGGCGTTTGCGATCAGATTCTTGTTCAAGTTGCTTACGCGATCGGAGTTGCCAAGCCTGTTGGCTTGTTCGTTGACACTTACGGTACGTCGAAAGTGAAGCTTAACGACGGTCAAATCGCAAAAAAGATTGAGAAGATCTTCGACATGCGTCCATCTGCAATCGTAGAGCGCTTCGGCCTTAAGAATCCAATTTTCTCACCGACAGCAGCTTACGGTCACTTCGGTCGTAAAGTCGGTAAGGTGAAGGTTGGAGGCAAGAGCTACCCAACATTTACGTGGGAGCGTCTTGACTACAAGAAGCAAGTGAAAGAGGCGTTTGGCTTGTAATTTTATATTTTAAGGCTTTCGCCAAAACCACTAATCGGCCCTTCGATCATTGATTGAAGGGCCGTTTTTTTAGGTTCAAGGTTTAAGCCTCAAGGGATGCTGTTTGGTACTGGGTTTAGCAGCATCTTTTAGTGCTTCGCACCACAAAGATGCTGGTTCAGGGGTCAGGGTGCTCTCGACTCCCGCGCCACAGCGCCCCGTCATGTCGACCGGAGCCTAGCCAATCTTTATGTGCGAAAGCACTTTAGCGTATTCATGGCGTAGCGGAGACATCTATTGTGTCAGCGGTTTTTACCCTTTCTGTATACTCACCAAGCGCTTGATCCTCCTTTCAGTACTTTTTTCTAAATCGTCACGATATGCCATGGCAGCTCCTTGTTGTCCCGAGACAATTGCCGCTTTAGACCAATGGCGATCAAAATTCTCACTGAGGACTTGACCCGTGTACCCGTCGGCATTCTTTACGAAGTAAGGATTGTCGAGGCTTACAAAAGCCAATGCTGAAGACTTAGGTTTGCGAAACAAATAGGTAGCTGAAACCGCTCGTTCTTGCTCACGGCGAACCTGTAAGTTGTCCATCTCTCCACCATAGATGTACATACCAAGTTTTTCAGAAAGTTGAGATACTGCCGCTGCTACGGCTTGCAAATCCACCTCGTTGAGCTTACCAGAAATGGCAAGTCGCTCAATTTGATGAAGGAAGCTTCTGAGTGGGTCGGGCCCCCACATTTCACGCCGTTCAATACGTAGATAACGTTGTCCGATTTCTTGTGCAGCTGAAACGTAAGTCTTAAAGTGATGAAGATTTCGTTGCTGAGCCTTACGAACTAAACGTGGTGAAGCGTTAACAGTAAAAAGCAACAGCTTCAATTTGATCAGGGTAGGGCTATCAAGGAAATAGAAAATTGGCAAATCAGTACTCATTAAATCTAATGAATAGTTACCTGTCTCACAAACAGTGGCAAGTTGCTTGAGCGTAGAAAGATAATGGTCTGGCGAGAATCCACTCTCAAGATCAGGGTTGCGCACATCTTCAAACCTGAGATTGCCCCGCTGGCCGATCGGAGCCAAATCAAAATACTGAGTGAGTAGACCGTAATCTGCTAATGACCAAGGTGTGTCACCGCGCAACCGACGCCCTATGGCATCCATGGTATACCCCAAGAGTTCTGCGAGTTTTCGTCGCTTTACTTTTTGTATTTTAATGATTTTAAGGAGGTCATCGTGCCACCTGTCGGCTTCATTAGCAAAATGAAGACCGTTTTGTGAATTTTTTTCCATGCGGAGAATGCATATTTTGAAATGTAGCCGTAAAAATATGCATTTTCAGTAGTATTATTTGCAAAAATCAAAAAGTGATGCGAAATGAGTATGGCTAAGGGCTTGTATTGTTGGTATTTCTAATTGATCTTTGGTGCGAATCAGTACTTTAAGTTATGAGAACCAGCCATGTATTTCTAGTCTTTATTGGATTGCTTCTGTGTTCCGCCTGCGATAAAAACGACGACGCTCCCTTCTATTCTGATGAAGATCGCGCCCGCTGCGCCCATATCGATCGAGATGCAGAGCTAGGTGACTACCTCTACTCAATCTGTCTGGCCTCACCCTATCCGACTACCGTTACCCCTGGCCCACCCACTCAAGATGGGGGTTTACCCGTAGAA
>CALDUE010000180.1 GCA_937923485.1 uncultured Saprospiraceae bacterium | reverse complement strand
TTGAATGGAATCTTTACGCACCACATCCATGGAGTCTGAAACGAAGCGATCATTTTCCTGTAAAGGAGCGATGTAGCGCCCGATTTCAATGCTCAAACGATTGATTCTTTGTTCGCGCGCACGCTTAATGCTATCAATTGCTACGCCCAATTGAGAGACCGATAGCATCGTCTGATGATCTTGAAAGGCAGACTCGTCCGTCTGCTCAATTTCAAATTCGCTCAAATCAAACGACTTGCGATACTGGTCAAACTTGGTCCGTACAAAAGGAAAAGTTCGCCCATTATTTTTTGTTTCCGGCTCAGGCTCTTGATACTGGTATCCGTCTTCTAACTCTAGGACGAAATAGCGTTCATCGGGGGTGACATCCATCGTACCCGAGCGAGCACTTACAGCCTCTATTCGACCACGGAGATTTGTTCCTTGCTTGTAAAGCATCACATTTTCTAAGCTCTTTCCGTCGTCACCTTTCTTACCAATACGAATTGCAAAGCCTTGAAAATCGTCATTGAAAGCTCCTTCCTCTAAACTTAAACTTGGCTTTTGTTTGCGGATGTCATATAGTCTAGTACGCGCTTTCAAGTTTGCGACGGGAATGAGGTAATTGCTACACGTGAACGAAAATGCTGAGATGAATAGGCTGGCCAGCATCAGAGGCATCATCACGCGCAAGAGTGGAACGCCCGCACTCTTCATGCTTGATAATTCGTAGTGCTCAGCGAGTGTACCCATTGTCATTACAGAGGCAATGAGCACAGCCACAGGAAGGGCCGTCGGCATCAAGGACACACTGAGATACACAATCAACTCAATGATGAGAATGATCCCTGCTCCTTTACCAATGATTTCATCGATGTAGACCCAGAGATACTGCATCAGAAATACAAACAACGCAATCCCGAAGGATACCATAAATGGCCCGACGAAACTTTTTAGCAGCAGTTTGTCTATCTGTTTCAAAAAATAAAGGTCTTTACGCGTGAGGAGACAAAGTACAGTAACGAGCTATCTAGAATCTAACGTCTGAGTGCCACTTATGTGGGTGGAGCTTCCAAAGATTTTTCATCATCTCGTTCGGCTTCCTGTTCGACTTCCTTCACTACGTTTTATTTTCAATCTCATTGTCAGCAAGCGCTTCAGTTGGAACTGGAGAACGCAACCAAACATCCTGTTGAGGGAACGGAATCTGAATGTCGTTCTCAGCAAACATTCGATAGATGGTAAAGCGTAGATCAGACTTTACGAATTCGATTCTCCAAGGTTCCTGAGAGTAAAAATGTAGGCGGAAATCAAGACTGGAGTTTCCGAAATTGGTAAACATGATACGAGGCACGGGACGCTCAAGCACGTCTGGGTGCTCATTCGCTGCTTTTTCAAGCACCCGACTCACCAAGTCGACATCACTTCCGTAAGCCACACCCACCTCAATATTGAACCGCAGGGGTAAATGGTGATGGGTCCAATTAACAATGTTATCGTTTATCAAGTGGGAATTGGGTACGATGATCATAATGTCATCACGGGTACAGATCTTACTCGTCCGCAGACCAATTTCTACTACCCTTCCTATAAAGCCATCTACTTCGACCACGTTCCCAACTTCCACTGGGCCTTCAAGTAAAAGTAAGACTCCACTAAAAAGGTCGTTGAAGGTCTGTTGAAGTCCCAAACCAACACCAACCAACAAAGCGGCCGCTCCGGCCCAGAGTACACTCAGCTGAATTCCTAATAAACCGAATGCTGTGAAAACACCTGTCAGATAGACGATATAAATCACAATCTGAGTGATCGCATAGCTGCGGCCTACATCAATGTGCTTGTGTTTGAAAAACGGTTTTAGGATAAAGCGACTTATCGCAATCGCGAAGTACTTCGTTGCGAGAAAGACGATAATAGCTAGCATCACAGCACCAACCGTTAGTCCATAATCACCTATCTCAAATAACTGATAGCTCAGAAATTCTTTGATGAGCAATAATGTATTCGAAGCATCTTCCATAGGAGTTGGCACTTATAATGCACGGCCAAGGTACACGTCTTAACAACCCGTACCAAAGACAAATGAGAACATGATGAGCGGCCTCACATCTCATCAATGTATAGTGCTACTTTTACGGCATGGCAGACCGACTACAGCGGATCAAAGAAATGCTAGCCGATTCGCCTACCGACGCGTTTCTGCTTTTTGCATTAGCACAAGAGCATAAAAATGCTGGTCGCACGGAAGAAGGAATTGCTGCATTCAAAAACCTGCGCGATTTGCATCCAGACTATGTAGGGCTTTACTATCATTTTGCCGCGCTCTTAGCAGATTCGCAAATGAATTCAGCCGCAGAGGATGTATACCAAGCGGGCATCGCGGTAGCTCAGAAGGTGGGTGATCAGCATGCTCTAGCCGAGCTCAAAAATGCTTTCCTTAATTGGCAGATTGACCAGGATTAGGAATTTCAATTGTAGCTTGAAAGACAGCCTTAGCAGGTCCAATGAGCGTGACATTCGCTAGTTCGCCAGCTACATTTCGAGTAAATTTCACCCTTAGGTCGCCACCCAGCGCCTGAACTGGAATATCAAGTTCGCCATGCATTTCTCGCCTTTCGGCAAAACTTACGGCAGCAGCAGTAATGCCCGTCCCACATGCTAAGGTTTCGTCTTCTACCCCCCTTTCGTAGGTTCGGATGTCTAGACTACCGTTGGCTTGTACAGCTACAAAGTTGACGTTAACTCCTGTTTTGGCGAAAGCCTCACTATATCGCACTGCTCTTGCTAAAATAGTTATTTCACCTTTCGGCAAAACCTCCGTCCACCTGATAAAGTGAGGAGAACCGGTGTCTACAAAATCATCCGTTTCTGAAAGTCGCTTTAGGTCTGCAGAAACATGCATCGAAACCTCAACCAAATCACTGGTTTTCATTCTCCCAACGTGATGCCCATCTGCTGCAGAAAATTCCAAAGGCGCATTCATCTTAAGCAGGCCCAAGCGATGTGCAAAGTGAATGAAACAGCGAGACCCATTGCCGCAAAAACTACTTGGCGCACCGTCGGAATTGTAGTACACCATGTGGAGTTGACCATCTGAGCTGTTGCGCAAAAGAATCAAGCCATCTGCTCCAACACCGAGGTGCCTTCTACAAAGTTTGGCTATTTGTGCTTGCGTCTCGAAAGGCTTAAAAGCTAGGTCCCGATCATCAATACAGATGAAGTCATTACCAGCGCCGTGGTATTTAACAAAGTCAAAAGATGTGGTGGCTCTGCTCATTTTGAAGTCTGCTGTACAGGAGCCGACTGTTCAATCGGCATGACCTCGTTCCCATCAAAAATGTTGATCCCGCGGCTTTCTGCCACCAAGTAAGCTGCCAGACTAAGGCCTACAATTAGGGCTAATCCAAACATGGAGAACTTCCATCCCCAGACATTTCCGATGTACTCATCGTCTGTTTTAGGTTCATATCTCCACATATCCGTAACTAGGTGTTTGAATCAGTCGTTTATTGGATTGTAATCTTTTGCCAAACGCTGGAACGTTTCGCAAAGATAATCATGCAATGAAAGCAATAGTACGCATACCTTACACGCTACAACACTCCAAGACGTTTTTCTTTTAGATGGCTAACTTCTTACGAACCGCTCTTCTCTGCATTATTAGTGCTTTTCTAGCCATCGCTGGTTGGAAGCACATGGAAGGCGATAAACCCGTGCAGCGCGAAGGAAATAATGCCCGGCTCACAGCTCTTGGCTCCTCTTTTTATAAATTACCCAAAGGACGAACAGTCGACCCCGCATCGTTGTACCCCAACTTCGTCAATGCTTCTTCGAAAGTGACCCCAGCGGTTGTAAATATCAAATCACTGAGCGGAGGCAATTTGAATGATATCTGGTCGAGACAAAGAAGCATTGACGCTAGTAGTGGATCAGGTGTAATTATCTCTCCAGATGGATATATTGTTACCAATAATCATGTGGTTGAAGGAGGTACCGAAATTGAAGTTACCCTCGATGATCGCGGTGAGTACGAAGCAGAACTTATAGGCCGAGACCCAAGTACGGACTTGGCCCTTGTTAAAATTGAAGCTGAAGGATTGCCTTTTGTCACGTTCGGCAACAGCGACAGCCTCTTCGTTGGAGAGTGGGTGCTCGCCGTGGGAAATCCTTTTGATCTAAGGAGCACGGTTACTGCCGGAATTGTAAGTGCAAAAGGACGGTCGATCGATATTCTTGATGACCGCTACTCTATCGAGAGCTTTATCCAAACAGATGCAGCGGTAAATCCAGGTAACTCAGGTGGCGCCTTGGTCAACTCTGGTGGTGAACTTATGGGCATCAACACTGCAATCATCACGCGCTCTGGTCGCTACGAAGGCTACAGCTTTGCAGTACCTTCTTCGCTAGCTGAGAAAGTAGTCAACGACTTGATGGAATTCGGGACGGTACAACGAGCACTACTCGGCATCGACTTAGAACACGTTGATGTCAAGGATGTCGAAAGGCTCTCTCTCCCAACCAATGACGGAGTATTAGTCAGGAGTGTAAATCCGAATTCTGGCGCTGCAGACGCGGGGATGAAAACAGGTGATGTAATTGTTCGAATCGAGGATGCTCCCATCAGAGACATCCCAGCTTTGAAAGAAACGATTGGTCGCTTTCGTCCGGGTACAACAGTGCGAATCACGTATTTCCGAAAGGGCAGATTGAGCACCATTCGCGTGACCTTAAAAAACGCAATTAACGATGTGAGTCTTGTCACCCAAGAGCATCAAACCTTTATGCGCGAGATTGGCTTCGAACTGCGTGATTTAACCGATGAAGAAACCGAAAGAATGCCTTCACAAGGTGCAAAGGTGATATCTATCTATCTAGGATCCAAGGTTGATCGCACGCGTATGGACCCCGATTATATCATCACAAAAGTGAACGGGGAGCGTGTTCTCAATATTGAAGATCTCGTTCGAGTAATTACAAAAACACGTAAAGGCGAAGATGTTCTTCTAGAGGGATATTACGAGAGCTTCAACGGCGAATACTACTACGCTTTCAAGCGATAGATCGTTGAAAATTGTGCGCTGAATCCTTTCTCAAGAACAGCCTAAAAAGCAGCGGCAAGACCTTATCTTACCGCCATGCCCAACCTAGAGAATGCCATTCACGACGACGCAAATAGACTTGCGTATGCTAACATAAAACACCGTTTACTTGTCATTCAGAAAGGCGGCGGAGACAAAAAGATAGCCAAGCAACACGCCAAAGGAAAATTGACCGCCCGCGAACGAGTGGCAGCTTTGGTAGATAAGTCTAGTGACTTCTTAGAGTTTGGCAGTTTTGCAGGTTACGGCATGTACAAGGAGCACGGTGGTTGCCCTGCTGGTGGTGTTGTTATCGGACTCGGCAGAATACAACAACGACTCTGTGTCATCGTCGCCAATGACGCGACAGTGAAGGCTGGAGCTTGGTTCCCAATCACAGGCAAGAAAAACTTAAGGGCTCAGGAGATTGCACTTGAGAATCGACTACCGATAATCTACCTGGTAGATTCTGCTGGAGTCTTCCTTCCAATGCAGGATGAAATCTTTCCAGACAAGGAGCATTTTGGACGAATCTTTAGAAACAACGCACAGCTTTCAAGTAAAGGGATTCCACAAATTGCTGCCATTATGGGGAGTTGTGTCGCTGGTGGTGCCTACCTGCCTATCATGAGCGATGAGAGCCTCATCGTAGAAGGGACAGGAAGCATTTTCCTCGCCGGACCTTACCTCGTTCGCGCGGCAATCGGAGAGCATGTAGATCAAGAAACTCTTGGAGGTGCTACCACCCAAACGTCTATCAGCGGAGTGGTAGACTACAAGTGTGAAGATGATCAAACCTGTCTAGCCACCATCCGTGACTTGGTAGACAAATTAGGCGCGCGACCAACTTCTGGAATAGATCGAAAAGAAGCTGTAGATCCTGCAGTACCGAGCTCAGAAATTTACGCAAGGTTTCCAGATGTTCGAACCAAACCTTATAGGACATTGAGCATTCTCGAGACGATTATCGATGCGGATACTTTCACAGAATACAAACCTGATTACGGTCGCACTATTCTCTGCGGATATGCACGCGTGGATGGTTGGGCTGTCGGAATCGTGGCCAACAACCGGGAGATTATCAAGACAGCAAGTGGCGAGATGCAGTTTGGGGGAGTCATTTATTCAGACAGTGCAGACAAGGCTGCTCGCTTCGTCATGAATTGCAACCAAAAGCGAATTCCATTGGTCTTCATGCACGATGTAACGGGTTTCATGGTGGGAAGTCGCTCCGAGCACGGCGGTATTATCAAGGACGGCGCGAAACTGGTCAATGCCGTATCGAATTCAACTGTACCGAAGATTACCATAGTGATGGGTAATTCCTATGGTGCTGGAAACTACGCAATGTGCGGCAAGGCATATGATCCAAGATTTATTGCAGCATGGCCTACCGCGCGAATTGCAGTAATGGGTGGTTCACAGGCTGCAAAAGTGCTACTGCAAATTCAGCTCGCAGGTAAAGACAAGCCTTCACAAGAAGAGCAGGATGCCTTGCTTAAGAAGATTAGTGAGCGCTACGACGCGCAAACCGAAGCAACTTATGCTGCATCTCGTCTGTGGGTTGATGAGATCATTGATCCGGCAACGACGCGTCCATTTATCTCAACCTGTCTAGAGGCGGCGAATTATGGCATCATAGAGCCATTTAATGTTGGTGTTCTACAAACCTAGGGGTTCAGATACGTAATTAAACTACTGTTGCTAGAAGGATTACTCATCGGATTTGTAAGGTCTTACCTTCAAATACACAAACTACATTTGTCTATTTGAACTAAAAACCCTACCTTATTCCGTAGATCAACCTCCCTTCAGTTATGATGACAGAACGTATACATACAATAATGACCAAAAAGGTCCTTACTCTCACTCCAGACCATACGGCCGCGGACGTAAATAAGATTATAAAAACAAAGCGGTTTCACCATATACCTATTGTGGAAGGCTCCAAAATGGTTGGGATTGTTACCAGCTTTGACCTGATGCGAATGGATGTACCTACAGAAGACTACGCCAACCACCGCATCAAGAATTTCATGACAACTAATGTCGCCTTCCTCAATCCTGGTGATCCAATTGGAGCGGCAGCAGAGCTTTTCATGAAGCACCTTTTTCACGGACTCCCTATCTGCGATGAAGATCACAACCTCGTTGGAATCATTACGACACACGACGTGCTGAAGTACACCTATTACAAAGAGTACCCGCGAGAGAAACCACAACAGGCTGCTCAGGTCGCTTGAGTTAATCCACCAAATATTTTTGCTTAGCTGCGTGTTGATGAAACGCGTAGGAACTTGCTGCAGCCGACCAAGCCGGAGCAAACAAGAACCCTATTGCTGTAAGTAGCAGAAGGACAAAGCCTAGGCCGATGCCTATAGTTAGCCATCGATTGTTGTTGAAGTACGCTACAGATTCACCATAAGAATACCGTTCTTCCAGGGTGAAATCAAGTGTTCCTGCCCCTACAAAATAGGATTGTAGTACGATCAATGCTACAGCAGCAACGAGGTTGACTCCTGGTATCAAGCCTAGGAGCAAGATTGGGAGCGTTAGTAGCAGTTCGAAGAAGATTAGCCTGCTGTTGAGGCGGATGCTTCGCTTGATCAGTACAGTGCGCTCTAGGCGAGTTTTGCCGTGAGGACTACTTCGAGATCCCTCATCCAGTTGATTAACGTGGTTGGCAACCGCCTCAGCTACCTTGCCCATCCAAGGAGAGGTTGCAATGAGTACTAAGTGCTTAAACAGAAGTACACCGATAACAACCACCGCTAGAAAGGAAACAATTGCAACAGCCGTCGCGAACCCAGGGTAAGGACCGATCATCGATTCATACGGTAGCGCTAGTACAAGTTTAGCAACCGCATAGGCCAAACCTCCGATAAAGACAAGCACGAGCAAGGAAATGGCAGCAGTAAGTATCAAGTACTTCCACAAGCTCAGTCTGGAGAATAGAGGAATAACCTTGAAGTAGGCAGCAAATCCTCGGACAAATGCTTTTAGTGCTTGCACCTACTACCCTACTTGAACCTTGTCCGAAGCTGCCAATTTCGTAAGGAGCTTTCGAACGCTATCTACGTTAGCAACTTGGTATTTTGCTTCTGTAGCACCTTCTCCGACTTTGATGGTGTATGCTCCGTCCGGCATTGCTTTAAAGATGTCCTCGTCCGTATGATCGTCACCTATCGTTATTGCGAAATCGAAGTCATTTTCAGCCACCCAAGTGGCTGCAGCCTTGCCTTTATTGACGCCAGCGTTTTTAATCTCAACCACCTTGTGTCCTTCCAGCACCTGTAAATCTAGATTGGAGGTCAAGTAGCTAAGTACTTCTCTAAACTCTCTAACGCGCTTGGCTCCCAGCTCTTTATCCGCCTTACGATAATGCCATGCAAGACTGTACTCTTTCTCTTCAATGAAGCTACCGGGCGTACGTTCAACCATGCCGTCAAGGACTTCCATTACACGTTCCTTCCACTGGTTGGTCATGCCAGCAGCTTGTTGCCACTTGCCATTGCGACGCTGCCACACCCCGTGTTCAGCGGCCATGTCAGTTCCGAGATGTCCCAACCATTTTTCAAGGGTGAGGTGATCACGTCCTGAATTAAATATGAGGGTATTTCCTTCAGCTTTCGCTAAAACTTCCATCAACTCCAATAATTCATCGTCTGGTGAAACCGCCTGTGGATCTGCCTGAAATCCCATTAGCGTCCCATCGTAATCTAGCATGATGAGTCTATTCTTAGACTTACTGTAATCCTCAATCATCCGATCGACAACTGCTTGGTCTATCAGATTTGCTTTCTTCCCATTTGTAGGCATAGTCAATTTTTTCAAGTCCTTCATGAACGCAGCAGCCCAATTACTCACGTCGTATTTTCTGAGTCGGTTCTGCATCTTCGTGAGACGCATTTCCTGCTCCTCTACAGTCATACTGAGTGCTTGGTCTAGGGCTTTTACCATCTCCTCACTGTCTTGAGGATTTACCGTGATTGCATCGGTGAGCTCATTTGCAGCTCCCGCCATCTCAGATAGGATGAGGACGCCGCGCTTACTTCTCTCTTTGCTGGCGATGTACTCTTTTGCAACGAGGTTCATGCCATCACGTAATGGTGTAATCAAGGCTACGTCCGATCGCTGGTACAAAGCATTCAAAGAACCAAAGCTCAAGCTGCGGTAGAAGTATTTAATTGGCGTCCAATCAAAGGTTCCGTGTAAGCCGTTGACCTCACCAACCAAGGTTTCAACCTCATGCTTTAGCTCTTGGTACTGGTCTACAGAATCTCGTGAAGGCACAACAAGCATCACAAAACTTACCTGCCTAGTATACTCTGGATGAGAGGCTAAAAACCTACCAATGGCGCGAATTCGTTGTGGAATACCTTTCGTGTAATCCAAGCGATCTACGCTCAATACGAGGCGCAAACCTTTTGAAATATTCATGATCGCCTGTACACTATCATCCGTCTTATCTGGATCATGGAAAGCATACTTTTCGTAATCGATGCCCATCGGGTAAACATCAACATTGACCTTTCGTCCTGCTATTTCCATGCGACCAAATTGGTGTTCAAAACCACCGATGCGATAGGCAGCACTTAAAAAGTGACGCATGTATCCGAAGGTGTGAAAGCCAATCAAATCTGAACCAAGTACCCCTTGCAGAATTTTCTCTCTCCAAGGCAGAATTCTGAAGATCTCGTAGCTTGGAAAAGGAATATGAAGGAAAAACCCGATGGCCACATTCGGATGCGTTTCCCGAATCATTCCTGGAAGAAGCATCAATTGGTAGTCATGTACCCAAACCGTATCTCCATCCTCAATCAGCGGAGTGACTTCTTTTGCGAATTTCCGATTCACTTTTACGTAGGCCTTCCAATAGGCATCGTGCGTGTAGTCGGTGTACTGCGTGAAATAGTGAAAGTGTGGCCAGATTACCTTGTTTGAAAAGCCCCCGTAGAAATTTTCAATCTCGGTGTTTGTTAAAAATACTGGCACCAGACCATCTCCTTTCAAGTCATTGCGAATACTCTCTCGCTCCCAATCTTCTTTAATCGACTTTCCAGGCCAACCCACCCACTTCCGATTCAAGTTGTCATCAAGTGAATTTAGTCCAGTCGCAAGACCTCCTGCACTAGGAAAATACATCAACTCTCCGCGCTTACGATTAATGGTTACTGGAAGACGGTTGGAAACTATAATTAACTTAGACATACACGCGGTTTCTGGGGCTCAACGCCAACTTAGGGAATATTGGTGAGCTACTTGGGTCCTTGCAAGAAATTTAATACAGCAGTACGTTGCTTTTAACAAGAATCTATTGCAATAATGATTTTAAGCATGAAAGACACGACTTTGTTTCAAGCCAGCCCTAGCTTTTCACAAGACGGGTTTTCTCTAAGTTAAAAAACCGCTTAGCTGCATTTGCAGCTAAGCGGCTTGAGCCTATTGCTTTAGGCATCAATCTCATGATTGATTTATGCAGAGGCTGGCTTACGCGTTCGCTTCGTTTTGAAGAAGTTGGTGATTTCTCTTTCTGTCATAAATCCAAGATCAACCCAAGTTCGCTTAACGAACTTCTTGATGTCTTGATAATCACGTCCGCGCTTATCAGTGTAAATTTTCATACAAGACTTCACATAGCGCGTGCTAAGTGAACGGATTTCTTGCTTGAAGGACTCGTTGTCGAAAATTTCAAAGTGCACTGCAAAGAGCTTCGAAGCCTCGAAGAACTCTGTGTAATTGTCCGTATCGAGGTTGCCAAGCATCTCCTTAAAGTAGCGTAGAACTGTTTGGCGAACGCACTCAACTACATCACTCAAACCTTTCTGATCGCCAATAAATACACGAATCGCATCCTGGGTCTCTAAGTGGTTGATTCCGTTGGCGTGGATTTTCTCAATGAGCGCATAGTACTGCTGAACCAAGCCGCTGCCCGATGTCCCAACTCGTTGAGCCATTCGACGATCAACTTCTGGTGTTATTTCTACAGTATTGCCTTGGTGTAGGCTAGCCAGAAAGCTGAAATACGGATCAGGGAAAGCTGAATCGCTTGCCGCTTCGCGCAAAAGATCTCGAAGCTTGTTTTCTGAAGCCGCCGGCATTTCTTGGAACATACCCGTAAGCGTCAATACACTTTTGTACCCAGGTACTGGTTTGAGATTTTCAGTAGTCAAAAGTTCAAAAAGTGGCCCCGAAAGAGAACTGTTGTCGACATCGTGACCGTAGCGATACTCAAGAAATTTGAGCACGTCAGGAAACGTTACGGTTGCTTCTTCAACAGACGTCGGCATTGAAGCTGTCGCGTAATTCTCCTTGGCAAATTGACGAGCATACCGTGCGTGGGTCGCAAGTCTTTGCTCTGGTGTTCGAATGCTCGAGTCATTCTTACTAGCGTAAAAATTTCTCGGAATTTTGTTAGGGATTGCATCCATCAGGTTACTTACCCAGACATTGGTGCTCAATGCGAGTGCAACAGTAACGCCTTGACCGATGCGGCGCTCTAACTCTGGGAAAGAAGCACTTTGAGCAATGGCATGCATCACTTTACGCAAGTGATCCTGTGGGCGGTAGTAGTAACCTCTCGCATCAACACGTGGACGAAGCACTGCGTAGCCAAGGATACGCGGCATGTATAGTCCTTCCAATCCATCATCCAAAAGGGCAAGCTCAAGCGACTCCAGTTGTAGAGGAGCAGCATTGGCAACCTCTTGGTATAACTCAGCAATCTCAGACTCAAAAGCCTCCTTAAAGGCAGCGTAGTCATCAGGCTCCTCACTATCGATGTAAGTGGAGAGTAGTTCACTTTCCTGAATTGCAGACTTGATGTCTTCGAGTCGTTGTTTATAGTCTTGGCTTAGAGCTTCCATAATGGGGGGTAAAAAGTTAGAAATGAGTGGCTGGATACAAAAAACCTGGTAATCCCCGCTTGAGAATTACCAGGTCTAATGTCCCAGTCTTGTGTGGATTTCCTAGGAATTCCACCTTACAAACTTACGAAAATTGCTTCGTTTTGTTTGCGGGGTCAGCTGTAAAAACGCGGTAAGCGTCTTGTAAGCTAGCTCGCAGGCTTACCGCCATCAAGCTTGTCTTGAAGCTCCTTAAGCTCGTCCCACTTACCGTCAGCAGCGAGTTTTGCTTGAGTTGGCCAAGTATCCGGTACGTGCGCAGCGAAGTTTCCTTCCGCCTCTGTGAGCATCGTTTTGATATCAGCAGGATCCTTTGCAGCAAGATCAGCGAAGGTGTGGATGCCGTTGTTGTTAAGTACTTCTGCGATCTTTGGACCAATTCCTTCGACCTTAGTAAGCTTATCTGGCTTTGCAGCAGGAGCTTCTTCTTTAGCAGGAGCAGGCTCTTCTACAACAGCAGCTTCTGCTTCATTTACAGCTGTATCAGCTGCAGATTGAATCTCAGGTGTTGAAGCTTTTGCTTCGGCAACAGCAGCTTCTGCAGCAGGTGCAGGAGCCTCTTCAACAGCTGGTGCTGCTTCTGCAGCAGGTGCAGCGGCTGCGGCAGCAGCAGATTCAACTGTTGGCGTAAGCTCTGGTGGAGCTACATACTCAGGCTCTGGCTCCTTGATGACTGGCTTAACACCTGCCACCTTCGCGCGAAGAGCTTCTTTTTCTTTCGCTGTCTCAGCAAAACGATCAGCGAATTTCGCCTCCTTCTTACCTACCCACTCTGCAAGCATCTTCTCAGCTTGCTCTTCGGTCAACGCTCCTTTGAGCACTCCGCGGTGGAGGTGCTTGCGGTACATTACGCCCTTCACACGAAGAATCGCACGAACGGTATCTGTAGGTTGAGCTCCTTTGAGCAACCAATCAAAAGCTTGGTCTGCATCGAGATCAATCGTTGCTGGCTTCGTCATTGGGTTGTAGGTACCAACCTTCTCAATGAAACGGCCATCGCGTGGACTGCGAGAGTCGGCGATTACGATGTGGTAGAAGGGCTTTTTGCGTCGCCCGCGACGCTGTAGTCGAATCTTGACCATGAGGTCTGTAATTTTTATGGATGAACCATACCCGGCATTTAGGAAAATCCCCCACCGGGCTTACTTAAGCAGCCGCAAATGTAGCAGATTTTTAAACCTGCTGGCGAAAAAATATCATCCAATGAAAACTCTACCTGATTTATGCTCACGGTAGGCGACTCGCTTACGCACTCGACCTTAAAATTCTACCCTCAAGCGCAGGTTTAAGCGACGTCCCGTCAGGTAATTCGGTATCGCAAATTGCTGTCGAAAAATCGTCTTTATAAAGGTCTGCGAAGCTTCGTTTTGGATACCCAGCATATTAAAGACCTCGAAACTCACCCACGCATTGTCGGTCCCGCGAAGGAAGTGCCTCAATTTCGTTTCGCGCCATTCAGACTTCCACAATTGCGCAGTAAAGCCTATATCTACACGTCTATAGGCTGCAAAGCGGAAGGTGTTACGAAAAACAGTGTTGTCGTCAGGAAGCCCAAAAGGCAATCCCGTGCCAACGGTTGTGGTCAAGTTAACCTGCAGATTTTCATTCTTTGGGAAATAATCTTGGAAGAAAATACTCATGGTTGCCAACTGATCCGTCGGACGAGGAACCGAATTGACAGGTGTTGCAGTCGGCTCGTTTATCTCTCGTTGCAGATGCTGAATCCCATCTAGGGACTCACGAGCTCTCAAAATGGAGAGGTTGAACCAACTCTCTGTTCCTTTTACAAATTCGCCGTTGAGACGCATATCAACTCCTGCGACATAACCTGAGGCATCGTTTTCTCCCGAATAGCGAATGCGCACGTTGTCAACATCATAACTGACCACGTCATTGAGTCGCTTGTAGTATGCCTCGGCTATAAAACGGAAAGGACGTCCAGATTTTTTAGCGTTGTAGTCCCACGTCATACCAGCGACAGCATGCAGACTTTTTTGAGATTGTACAGCCAAGTTCAACTCCCCCGTTTCTCTGCGCAACTCGCGATAAAAAGGAGGTTGATAGTATAATCCACCTGCTAGTCGATAGGAAATATCCCGCTTGCCATTTAGCGGCTTAATCAGCAACTGGGCACGAGGAGTCACATAAAATTCTTCGTTGACCGTCCAGTATCCGGCACGAGAACCAACATTCAAACGCGTCTCAAATGCTCCTTCTTTGCGATAGGTCCAAGTATTCTGTACGAATCCACTGAAACGATAACTTTCTAAGCGATTAACAGACTGGAAGACCTCCTCCAATTCAACAGCTTCTGGATTGAAAGGCAGAGAGAAACCCGCAGAATCTAGGCGTTCCCATTCATTGATGCGATCGGCATTGTCTTCATACTTTACCGTTAAGCCCCATTGAATGAAATTTGATTTCGTATTCGATTCTTTATTCTCAGGTTGAAGCTCAATCCCTCCCAAATGGGTGAAGTTGTAGATATTACTGAACAGGAAATTTCTGATGTAGCGTTGCTGTATTCCCGTTCCTAGTTCTCGGATCGGCGTTCCAAAATTGTCACTGCCAAGACCTGCCTCAATTTCTCTTAACGAATACGCTCCCACAATATCAAGACGCTCGATTTCTTCAATGTGAAATCCCGAACCTAGGAACTTGAGGTAAAGTGGATTCTTTTCGCGTTCGGGTACGTAGGTCAAGGAAAGACCTCCCATTGTGGTATTGAAATCATCATCCTCGAGACCTTCGATATTGCTCTGTAGCTCAAGTGCAATGTTGAGTAGTCCGAATCCAGTATTCCGTTGCTCTGGTGAAAATCGATATGACGCGCTGTTGTAATTCACAAGTGCTCCTAGCTGCCACTCCTTATTCAAGTCATAGGTAAAGTAGCCTTGGATGTCCACGAAATTAGGAACATACTCACCAGTCACATCTAGCGTGTTGAGCAAGTACCTAGTCGTTTTGTATCGTGCGCCAACCAAATACCGTAAGCGCCGATAGCTGTCTTGCCCAAGTTTTGAGGAGCCTTCGACGTGTGCGCTTGCGCCGAGTGCGCTTGCACTAACAGAAGCTTTGAGCGAATCAGGGCGTTTGTAACGCACAGAAAGTACACTCGAAAGCTTGTCTCCATAACGAGATTCAAATCCTCCCGAAGAGAAAGTGAGGGATTGTGCTAAATCGAGGTTTGCGAAGGTGAGTCCTTCTTGCTGACCTGTACGAATGAGCTGTGGGCGATAGATTTCAAAATCATTGACGTAGACCAGGTTCTCATCGTAATTACCTCCACGTACGTTGTATTGAGAGCTTAGCTCTCCACCAGTTCCAGGACTGACACCCAAGGCTATTCCTGGAAGTACAGATTCGAGATTTCCTGTCGTGCTAGGAAGTAAACGCAAGTTTTTCGCCTGTTCTGTTATTCCGAAGCCTTCATCCAGCTTGCTTTCCTTGACGACGATATCTACATCCATGTTTGCAGGAAGCATGTCGATACGTATATCTCTCGTTTCTCCTGCAATGATTGGATTTACGTTAATCCGTCTTTCGACAAAACCAACTCTGGTCACCACGACGACTAAGGCTACGTCTGCGGGCACGGTCATCTCAAATCGACCAGCTTGATTAGTCGTAGTGTTCGCTGAAAAATCAGAGAGGTAGACGTTAGCAAGGTCAATTGACTCGCGGTCTTCCTCATTAACTACGACACCCGTGATAGTGGCCGTTTGAGCAGCAAGTTTTGGCGAAAGCCCAAACAGCAAGCCTATAAAGCAGGCAATGAGGACCTTCCCGCAACTACCAACACTTGGTAAGTAGCGAAGAGAGCAAAAATCAGATTGACAAGTAAAATTCCTGATAACGTTGCGAGTGGAAGCTTGAGATAGTAGGGCAAACCTCTTAACGGAAAAAGTCCCAAGAGGATACCGACGAAAGACCCAATGATGGCTGATGCAATACTAAAGCCTAAACCTACCCCAAAAACGTAAGCTATGGGCCAAGACTGGACTTTATGACCAATAAACAAGATAGGACCAAAGATATTATACGCCACGAGTAGCCAAACGGCAATGCTCAAGACCTTTCTCTGCTTCTTTAACCATGTGAAGGTCTCGCGCAATTTTATGTCAGGATTAAGCTCCGAATCCAATGATTCTGCGTCTCTTTGATTATTCTCCGACACACCCACATTTATGCCCAATGAGCGATCTCATGGCCTACGTCTTTCAATTGACGAATAGCTTCTGTCGGATCTTGTGCTTTAAAAACCGCACTACCAGCGACCAATACATCAGCTCCAGCCTGTAAAATCTTCTGTGCATTCTGTAGCCCTACCCCACCATCGACGACAATGTGAGGATTGAGGTTGCGCGTCATCAACTCTGACTTCAAGGCCTCAATTTTGTTGATGGCGCGATAGATGAATTTCTGTCCACCAAAGCCGGGATTGACACTCATGACCAGCACGATGTCGACGTCTTCTAAAACATCAAAAATGCTCGACACAGGAGTTGCGGGATTAAGTGCTACACCAGATTTCGCGCCTGTCGCTTTGATTTGCTGAAGCACACGGTGCAAATGTGTGCAGGCCTCTTGGTGTACTGTAATATGGTCTGCACCAGCCTCGCGGAACGCTTCGATATGACGCCCTGGTCGCTCAATCATTAGGTGAGCATCGATGGGCTTAGTCGTCATTTTGCGCACAGCTTTGAGCATTCCTAGCCCTAGCGAAAGGTTGGGAACGAACTGGCCGTCCATGGTATCGTAATGCAGCCAATCGGCTTTGGATGCATTGAACATTTCCATTTCTGAAGGCAAAGATGAGAAGTCTGCGGCGAGCAGAGAAGGTGCGACGAGGTGACTTGGCATAGGTACAAAGTTAGACAGCATGATCTTCCTCAGCGGGACGACCAACGAGTAAAACCCGGTCTGTTGAAATCTGTTTACGATTAGTCATTGCCATGAACACGTTCGTGGTCGCGACAACATCCTTTTCGCAATAGATTGCAATGCGATCAAGGTCGTTTTCTTCCCAAAAAACACGCCCGACCTGAGAGCCATCGATGTCATCTTTCGGACTCGGAACACCAAAGAGCGCGGCCAAAAGCTTAAGACTTGTGTAGTTCTTGCGATCACCAAAACTCCACATCTCCATCGTATCGATAAGGTGCTTGGTTTCCCAAGGTTTCTTCCCTCGAAGATCTAACAGCGGGTGAAGGCGCATACCATTAATGAGCATCCTCCTGCCGATGTAAGGCATGTCGAACTCTTTAATATTGTGACCGCAGAATTTGTTGAGCTTGGTACCACTACTCTGTAACAACTGAGCAAATTCTTCTAGTAGCACTCTTTCATCGGGATCAGCGAAGCTTTTCACGCGAAGGACTTCTTCACCCTCCTTGCCGGCTATGAACCCTACACTGATGCAGACAATTTTACCAAACTCCGAATAGATTGCTGCTTTGTCGACATAAGACTGAGCGATTTCCTCTGTACTCAGTTCATCTACACGCATGATACGAGGAGCCTTCGCCGCCCATAGTGTTTGCAATGATTCTGGAACTTCCTCAAAAGTAGGTTCACCGCAGACACACTCGATATCAAGAAACAGAATGCTATTAAGTGGAATTTTATCGTACATGGACTGAATGTAGTAGAAAAATAAAATTAATTCGCGCTGCCAAAGAAGCGATTCTTCATCCAGAATTGATCAAAATACCTAGAAAGTGTTAAAATTTAGAATTCGTGGATCAATTAAATTTTAGATCAAAAAACCACCTAACCAACTGACTTTCATAAACTTAGACCCGCATACACTTAAAAAAGAATGTTATTTTATTGTATAGAGTGTCGGGGAATTGATAGTTTTGATACGCATTTTGAAACCTGTCCGTTCATTTACCCTGACTTATGTTAGGCCTAACGGCTGCCAACAACACTGTTGACTAAAAACCAAGACTTATGTCTAATTCTTCTGGCGCATCGCGTCTTCTTCCATTTTTGATCGTTCTACTAGTAGGTACACTGGGTGTTACCGGGTGGCTTGCATATGATCGCAGTGAAGTCATGACTCAACGTGACGAGATGTCTTCTCAACTTGATGAAACCAACTCTCTCAAGCGTGATGTAGAGAAGCAATACTACGAGAGCCTCAACGAGCTTGAGGAAATGCGTGGTGACAACGAAGAGGCAAACGCGCTGATCGACTCGCAAAAAGCTCAGCTTATCGATTCAAAAAAGCGAATTGATGTGCTCATGAGAGATAAGCGCAACTTGAGTAAAGTGCGCAAAGAACTCGCCTCACTCAAAGAGCAAACCGCCACATACGTTGCTGAAATCAATGACCTACGTGAGCAGAACGGACTCTTAGTTGAGCAAAATCTTAGCCTAAATCAAGCAAACGAAGGCTTGCAACAAACGGTAGCTCAAGCGACTATGGCCAACGAAGAGCTAACAACAGCTCGTGCGGAACTTATGAGCGAGAAAGAGGTACTCATGGAAGAGCGTGCAGCTCTTGCTAGTACAGTTACAATGGCATCAGTCGTGAAAGTTGGTGGCGTGAATGTGACTGGACTTCGCATGAAAGACAATGGAAAAACGGTTCGTAAGAAGTATGCGAAGAATGTTGACCTGCTCAACATCTGCTTCCAGACCACTACCAACGACGTTACCCCAATCGGTACTGAAGAGTTTTACGTGCGCATCATCAATCCACTCGGCGAGACCCTTGCAGTGGAAGAAATGGGATCAGGCGTACTCACCAATACACTTACCAAAGAGAAAGTACGCTACACAAAAGTCGCTGAACACCAATTCAATAATGATGTAAGCGAAGTGTGCATCACATGGGATACACCAGTAACGCTTTCGGAAGGTGATTACTCAGTAGAGGTCTACAACAAAGGTTTTCTGAGTGGTCAGGGAACTTTTCGCCTGAAATAAGCATTAGATCGATTGTGATCTAGTTGTTACAGCTTTCGCCAAAACCAGAAAAGCCCTGTTCGTTAAAGCGAGCAGGGCTTTTTTCGTTGCAAAATTTAAGGCCTTATCGTAAGCCCTTCACTTTTATCGGTTCAAGTCTGAACCCTTCACTAGTTCCTTCGTTTTGGTTTTATGTCGAAAAGCGAACCAAGAGAATCGAAGATGAATATCGACCCCGACAAGGTGGCCGAGAATCCAGGTTTGCTGCCCTACGCGCACCATGTTGGCTCTGCGATTATTAAGCCCCTAGACAAAGGAAAAACTAAAGGTCTTGCGATGTCTGCGATGTACGAGCAGACTGGAGTGCAACTCAATCAACTCAAGCAGCAGATTGAGGTATTGATTTCTCAAGCGCAGACGATTCACGATCGAATTAGCGTAAGCGAAAGTATTTACACCGCTGAAGTTGGTTTCAAGGCTAACATCAGCCAAATTTGTTTCCTGTACGAGCGTGCCAATGGCAAGCGCGTGCTGAGTCTTGTTTCTCCCGAAGAATGGGGTACCAAGCCGCCCTATCGTTTCGTTGCTAAGGTGAGTTTACTTTCAGACCACACCTGGGATGTACTCGAAATGGCTGATGAAGTTGAGATTAATGCAAAAGAACAAAGTGAGGCTTAAACTCTCTATTTTATTATTT
>CALDUE010000179.1 GCA_937923485.1 uncultured Saprospiraceae bacterium | reverse complement strand
CTTTTTAGAAGCTACCCCCATTCAAGCCCAAGCAATCCCCGCTGCCATTGATGGCAAAGACCTTCTTGCCGTCGCCCAAACGGGTACTGGCAAAACAGGAGCCTTCCTACTTCCTGTCCTCGACCGTCTCTGTGACGGATCCTCAAAGTTTGTAGATACCCTCATCATTACGCCTACCCGCGAACTTGCCATGCAAATCGAAGGGCAGATCGTAGGCTTGAGCTACTACACCGGTGCCAGCTCGATCTCCGTATACGGCGGTCGCGATGGAAAAGCACTCGACCAAGAGCGCAAAGCCATGAAGCTTGGTGTCGACATCATTGTTGCTACGCCTGGCCGACTCAAGACGCACCTGCAAATGGGGCACTTGGACTTGAGTAAACTCAAAACACTCATTCTAGATGAGGCCGATCGCATGCTCGACATGGGGTTCATCGGTGACATTACAGATATCGTAAAGCTGCTGCCAGCGAGTCGCCAGACCTTGCTCTTCTCAGCAACTTTCCCCCCGAAGATTCAGAAATTGGCGCGCGAACTCATCAACGAGGAGCGTAAAGTCGAAATCCGCATCGCGATATCTAAGCCACCCGAAGCGATTAAGCAACAGGCGTATTACATCGATGATCGCTCGAAAGATGCCCTCGTTGCACACTTGCTCAATGAGCGTAGAGACCTTAAGAGGGCTATTGTATTCTGTAACCGCAAGACAAAGGTTCGTGAATTGGCAAGATGGCTAAAGCGTAAAGGACTTAATGTTGCTTCTGTCGAGAGTGGAATGGAACAAAAAGAGCGTGAGCAAGTGCTTCGTTCTTTCAAAAACGGTACGATTCAAACCGTGGTTGCTACAGACGTGCTTAGCCGTGGTATCGACGTCAAAGCCATCGAGTTGGTCATCAACTATGATGTACCTGGTGGAGCCGAAGATTACGTACACCGTATCGGACGTACCGCACGTGCCGACACGACGGGCGAGGCCATAACGCTAGTTAGTTCACGTGATAAGCGAGACTTTAAAACTATCGAAGAGCTGATCGGCAAAACCGTCGATACACCCGAACTTCCAAATTGGCTCAAGCCAAGAGGCGGTGGAGGAGATCGTCGAGACGACAGACGTGATGGAAATCGAGGCGGCGGCGGAAACCGCGGTGGAGGTAGCCGAGGCGGTCGAAATCGTGGCGGTGGTGGCGGACGTGGTCGTGGTCGCGGACCTAAACCTCAAGGTGGAGGCAAGGGTGGAAACCGAGGAGGTTCGGCAAACGCTAACAGTCAATCCACAAAATCTCCCAAGGGCGGTGAGTAAGCTCTCTTAGCACGTGAACAACCTGTTGAGATAGTGGAACTTATCCACACCTACTGGAATTCCGCGTCGTTTTGAAATTTCATGCTTCATTTTTGTGTCAATCGCGTCAGCACGCGCGGTTCCTCTTGCTCGCACGGCAAGTTGTTTGACACTATTGAAACACAGAATGAACACACTTTTCGCCTTGCGCGGGCTCGGCCATCGTGGTCGGCAGCTTGCGCACCAGCTCTCATTGGAGCGGCCACCACGTCCAGCACACGCGCTTCCCGGTATTGAGCTTGTTGTTGTAGATCTCGACGATCCTCGCATCCAAGTCACCGTACTCGCGACTACCGTTAAGCCCGAACCTGACATTAAGCGCAGTGTCGCCTTGGTACTCATCCCTAACGAAGTAGATTTAGGTAATCCTCCCGGTGCCCTCAGTGCCGTTCGCGAGCATTTTGATGCTTGGATTCCGATCCTTCCTTATGAGGTTATCGACCCGCATCAAGAGGGAGCGCTTGGTTTCCGCCAAGGGTATTTGCCTTCATTACGCATGATCTTCTGGCGCCTAACCCGCATGGTGCAACACCAAGGGATGGTCAAATTTATGGAGAGCGATTTCGAAGAATTTTGGACGTCAGGTACCACGCTGTGGAGCTTTCAAGTCACCGCCTCTGGGAATAAGCGCGCCGAAACAGCCCAGCAACTCTTGGATGCAGCCGCAACCGAGCCAATTTTCTGGAATGCGACGAGTTCGCGTTGGATGATGCAAATCTGCAGCAGTTCTCGTCTTGAAAACAAGGTGAGCAACGAGGAGATTATGGAAATCATCGAACCTTTCAGCAAAGCTCCATACAACCTCGAAGGTATTCGCTGGGCGACCAGTTATGACGATGATTTAGAGGACGGTATCATCATTGATGTGCTAGCCGTCGGGCAACCCCTCGATTTAAATGCACAACTCGACTTTCTTTCTACAACTAGCCGATTGTCTTAGACGTGAAATAGGTTTTGGCGAAAGCTGATAAAGGCCATATCAACTACTGAGAATCAGTTGGTAAGAGCTCATCGTGACCAATTTTTGCTTGAAATTGCACGCTTTTGTAGAGAATTCCCGCTCTACCAATTATCGTTCAATTTTCATGACGCGCTATGTGCAAATGCATCGCTAAGCGTATCTTACCTTTGCTGACCGCACTTCGGTGTAATTCATCTCAACTAAACACGCCAATATGGTATTCCTCGATTTCGAAAAAGACCTGGAAAATCTGCACGAGCAACTCGAAAAGATAAAGCAGGTAGGCGAAAGCGGGGACCTTGACATCACCCCGATGATCAAGGAAATGGAGGCGAAAATAGAGACGCGTCGCAAAGAAATTTACGACAACCTCACGGGTTGGCAACGCGTTCAGCTCAGTCGCCACCCAGAGCGTCCGTATACCTTATTCTACCTGCACGAAATGTGCAACAAGTTCATCGAACTTCATGGAGACCGCACCTTTGGCGATGACAAAGCAATGGTCGGTGGCTTAGGTCAAATTGACGGGCAGTCTGTTGTTTTTGTCGGGCAACAAAAGGGAGTCAATACCAAGATGCGCCAATACCGCAACTTTGGAATGAGTAACCCTGAAGGCTATCGTAAAGCGCTGCGCCTCATGAAGTTAGCCGAACGATTCGGCTTTCCCGTGGTATGCCTCATCGACACTCCAGGTGCATTCCCGGGTATCGAAGCAGAAGAAAGAGGACAGGCAGAAGCGATCGCGCGCAACCTCATGGAAATGGCACAATTACGTGTCCCGATTGTGAGCTGTGTCATCGGCGAAGGAGCTTCTGGAGGTGCCATCGGCATCGGTCTTTCCGACCGTTCATTCATGATGGAAAATACCTGGTATTCGGTCATCTCACCAGAGAGTTGTTCAAGTATTCTGTGGCGATCATGGGATCAAAAAGAGCGTGCCGCAGAGGAGCTTCACCTCACCGCAGAAGACATGTTACGTTTTGGGATCATCGATGGGATCATCGAAGAGCCAGATGGCGGAGCGCACAGTCAACCAGAAGAAATGTGCAAGCGCCTCAAAAAACAACTCAAGAAGACCATCAAGGAGCTGCAAGCGCTACCTGTCGATGTGATGATCGAGCAACGTATCGAGAAGTACGATAATATCGGTGTGTACAGAGAAGGCGAGGAAATCAACTATCACTCCGCTCATCCGCAGATGCCCATCAAAGATCCCGTTGAATTGAAGGAAGGTGCTGCAAAGACAGCTTCCGCCAAAACTGAGGCTACGGCCAAAGCAGAGGTAAGCGCCAAGAAGCAAAAAGCGGCCAAAAAGGTTTCGGCTTCCTAATAACCACTCTTCAACACTTAACTTAATCCCATGCAGCCCCTTCGCCGCCGGCAAGCCAACAAAGCATGGGAGCAGCGTCTACGCGAGCAAGTGCAACGTCCGCGGGGCCAATTCGTGTGGGGCAAGGAAACGAGGATCTTACTCTTAGTCGATCTTGATGACACGGCTGCACTAAGTGATACGCAGGCTTTCGCCAAAACCCAACGCAATAAAGGTATGGAGGTGGCCATACTTCGCTACACGAATACGAAGTTTAAAGCAGAGGAACTACCTGAGGACACTTGGACACCTGTGCACATGGCTTTCAGTGGTCTGCCGAAACCAGCATTCGAAGACCCTTGGCGCAGGAAGAGTTATGATTTGGTTGTGCATTGTGGACTTCAGCCTTTTCCTCCATTCGACTATCTCGTAGCGGGACTAAGCGCCCACCAACGAGTAGCCGCGTACGATACGGAGCTTTCTGCTTACGATCTGATGGTAACGCCGCCTGTAAATACCGGAGTCAAGGCGTTTCTAGAACAGGTGATTCATTATCTTGCGATTCTAAATCCAACTTATGTCTCTTCTTCCTGAAGGCTGTGGCGTCGCCCTTGTCACCCCGTTTCACAGCGACGGAACGCAAGACCTTGCGAAACTCCGCGACATGGTTGAGCACGTCCTCAATGGTGGGGTAGATTTCATCGTTGTACTAGGTACCACGGGCGAATCTGTGAGCCAGACAAGAGAAGAGTGCTTTACGGTGTTAGCGACCGTTCACGAACAGGTTAATGGACGCGTTCCGCTGGTTGCCGGTCCTTTCGGTGGCAACGGCACACAGAGTGTAATCGACCGCATGGAGGCTTACGCGCACATCCTTGCACTACCTGGCTATGTCGCTCTCATGAGCTCGGTTCCGAGCTATGTGAAGCCAAGTCAAGAAGGTATTTATCAGCATTTCATGGCCTTGGCCGAGGCGAGTCCTTTGCCAATTTTGCTCTACAACGTTCCTGGACGAACAGGAGTCAACATGACTGCGGAAACGACGGTCCGTTTAGCGAAAGCCTCCTCTAAATTTATAGGAGTCAAAGAAGCAAGCGGTGACATGAATCAGGGCATCGAACTGCTCCGCGACTGTCCACCGACCTTCAGCATCTATTCAGGCGATGATCCAACGGCCTTGCCTTTCATTGCTGCTGGTGGTCGTGGTATCATCAGCGTGGTAGCCAATGCCTATCCACGCTTGTTTAGTGAGATGTCGCGTGCTGCCGTAAATGGCAACCTCAAGAAAGCGCAGCGCCTCAACGCGCCATTTATTGACGTACATCCTTTGCTCTACGTCGATGGCAATCCTTCAGGCATCAAAGCAGTGCTTCATCAACTTGGCCATTGCGGGGAGGCGGTTCGGTTGCCGCTCGTTACCGTTAGAGAAGAGACTCGTCAGAGTCTTGCCGTCGAGGTGTTGAAATTGGAAGCGGAAAGAGTGCCGGGCTTAGCGTAAGGATAGTGTTTGGTTTTGGCGGAAGCTGAAAAATCAAAAGCTTACAACAGCGGCGCAAACGCCCGCGCAAAACCTCGCGCAAACTGAATATGCAAAGGTGGA
>CALDUE010000178.1 GCA_937923485.1 uncultured Saprospiraceae bacterium | reverse complement strand
CAGTTACACAAAGGGCGCAGCACAAGCGCAAAAAGGATCGCAAAAACCAGGGGTACCAAAATAGGCTTAGCCCAAATTGCTCCGAACAGTGCTACTGCCATTAAACCAACAAAAGCTCCTACACGTGAGAAGCTTATTGGTGGCAAATTATCTTGGTCGAGTTCTGACACTAGAGTGATTTAGACTGAAAGATGCAACTTACGAGTAATATAATAGCTTTTAACGCAGTTGACTGGGATTTGGTACGAATAAAGAAACCTAACATTTCTACCGCAGACTGTATCATTTGGCAAAAAAAAAGTATGTGCAAGCCTAGGAAGACTAGCACATACCTAATTTAGCACACGGGTGAGTACTATGAGTGTATTTTTTCGATGTTCTTATCAGCTCTAATATCGCTTTTAAGGCCTTGTAAAATGATAAATGTGATGGTCATTCCGAATACAATACCTACAAGAATTTGGAAGCTGCTATTAACTACAATTTCTCCAATATCTAGTTTTTCAAGCATCATATCTTGCGGAACGAACCAGGCCATGCCAATGGTTGCGATTACAGCCATTAAGAGTGATGCAACAGCGCTAATAGACATGCCGTGAATTATACCCATTTTAAAAATCTCGCCGCCCGCATGATAGTTTCTAAACTTCCGTAGTGCTAATAGTAAGAATGGCGTTAGCAGGAGAAATCCTAACAACTCCATACCGATATTGATTGTACCATCAGCGCCACCTATGAGACATTGATAGGCTCCTAATACTATGCCTCCTAAAATACCGTATGACAAGGCATTTTGTACATAATTAAAAGGTCTATTTACTTCACGATAGTTTGCCGCACGTACAGGATTGTATTTCTCATCTGCGTGAAGGTTGCGTTGGTATTCCATTTTAGGCGATTTATTACGATTGTTCAAGGTTGTAATAGGATAATCGAATAATATGCGCACTTGTTCAATTTATTTCACTAACAATTAGTTGAGCAGCCGTATTTGTCGCCTCATACGGCAATAACAATTTACGTAGTTGAGCATATCCTTCTTCTTGTTTCAGTCTTGCTGCGCCATCGTGTAAGGCAGATAATTGATCCGCCAAATTTTTAGCGGTAAACTCCTCTTGAATCAGTTCTGGTACAACTGGGGCGTCACATATCAAATTTGCCAAGGCGATGTAGTCGACTTTAATAAGCTTTCGGGCAAGCAAAACAGAGGCGGCGCTCCCTTTATAACAAACGACTTGAGGCACACCAAACAGCGCTGTTTCTAAAGTAGCCGTTCCAGAGGCAACGCAAGCCATCGTAGCATGACTAAGTAAATCATAGCTACTTCTTACCCAGCTAACGTTATAGGTTTTCGCGAAAGCTGACAACTGTGCATCGCTCAGCACTGGGGCTGCTGCAATTACTGGCTGAAGATCTGCAAGGTCTGGATTCCGTTTACGCAAAACCTGCAAAGCATCCAGCATGATTGGAAGGTGCTTTGAGACCTCTTGGACACGACTTCCAGGGAGAAGTGCCAGAATTTTTTGATTACTAATGCTCTTACCGTTGAGCGTATTTACCGTCAATTGTTCAGGCGCAACGTGCTGGTCAATACGCTTTGGAAGCGGATGCCCTGTATAGGCAACTTCGTAGCCATAACTCTTGTAAAAAGCTTCCTCAAAGGGTAAAATGCAGAGCACTCGATCGGTCGACTTGATAATCTTGTGCACCCGCGAACGCCGCCATGCCCAGATTTGCGGCGAAACATAGAATTCAACCCGAATCCCTTTTGCCTTCGCCCAATTAGACATTCTTAGATTAAAACCAGGATAATCAATGCAAATCAACACATCTGGCGCAAACGCTTCGACGTCTTTTTTAGCTTGCTTTATCAGCCCAAGAATGGTGCGCAAATTGGCAACAACCTCGACAAATCCCATGAAGGCCAATTCCTTAATGTGTCTGCCTGGTCTGGCTGTCGAATCGACTTTTTGAGCAACTTCGGTCATTGCATCGCCTCCCCAAAAGGCAAACTTGGCCGCTGGGTCTAAACCGAGAATACGGTCCATGAGCATTGCGCCAAGATTGTCACCTGAGGATTCCCCCGCTAGTATGAAATAGCGCACGCGTTACTCGGCTGCGTTTAAAATCTGCGGACCGTAGATCACAAACCAGCCGATTGCATAGATTGCTGTAGCGATCAAAATTCCACGCATCGAATTGTCGTTGCGCATCCTGCTCATCATCCAAAACGGTATAAGATTGGCGCACAAAGAAATGAGCATCGTAGATCGTTCTTTGAAAGTAATAACGGAATTGCCCATGCCGCGCACGCCAAGTGTTTCAAGTAAGCCCAGCAAGCCATCGACCATGAGATATCCGAGCACTGGAACGGTCACCCCAATTGCAATACCAATCATGATGTTATCTTCTCTAAGCATAGTCAGTCTGCTTTTATTTTTTCTATCGGAGAGAGAGGCTCAAGGGCCGCATAATTCGTCAAGTCGTGACCACAAGGAACGACGCTAATGTAATGCTCTCCCAAGGCATGAATATCGCTGTCATCTCCGTCATCTTCTGATACGAAGCTGCCCGTTAGCCAGAAATAATCGCGTCCATGCGGATCGGTTCCTTCCTGAAACGTCTCTACCCAGCGCGCATTGGCTTGTCGACAAACCTTAATGCCCTTTAGCGGCACATCACTAGGCCTAGGAATGTTGACGTTCAGCAAATTGGTAGGTCCAAAGCCATGCTCAAGTCCATATCCTATAAGCGCTTTCACGTAAGGCTTGGCCTCAGAAAAATCAGCATCCCAGGTAAAATCCGTCAGACTAAATCCAATAGAAGGAATCCCTTCCAAAGAAGCTTCCATTGCCGCCGACATGGTTCCTGAATAGATGATGTTGATCCCTGCATTTGAGCCATGGTTGATGCCGCTCACACAAAAGTCGATGTTGCGATCTTTAGAAATGACATGCTTGGCGAGCTTGACGCAATCAACGGGTGTCCCCGAGCATTCGTAGGCTTCTATACCTTTAAAGACGTCAACTGACTTGATACGAAGTGGGGCAGTGAGTGTAATTGCATGCCCCTGTCCAGATTGCGGACTGTCGGGTGCGACAATGATTACCTCCCCTAGGCTTCGAGCAACTTCGACAAGTGCTTTGAGTCCAGGAGCTGAGATGCCGTCATCATTGGTGATTAAAATAAGCGGTTTGGCCATGTGGCAAGGATACGGACAGACTTTTTAATGAAAGCTGCAACCTCTCACCCATTCCATTCCTTAATTGGTCTGTAGTCTGGGTGTAAGCTTTCGCTAAAACCTACGATACGATCTTGAACAGTACTTAACTTTGTCCCATGGCTTCTTTTGGCAAAACAGGTGTAATGATTGTGAATCTAGGTACGCCAGATTCACCGTCGCGCTCCGATGTGTATCGTTACCTCCGCGAGTTTCTCACAGATAGAAGGGTGATCGACTATCCGTGGATCGCCCGTCAAGCATTGGTACAAGGTATCATCGCGCCTTTCCGTTCTGGTAGTTCCGCCAAGCTCTACAAAGAACTTTGGACACCAGAAGGAAGTCCACTTAAGGTTTATGGAGAACGTCTTGTAGAAGCCGTAAAGCCGCTTTTGGGTGAGGAGTGCAGCGTCAAGCTGGCCATGCGCTACCAAGAACCTAGCATGAAGGGTGTGCTCAAGGAGTTCATCGAGGAAGATATTGATAAGCTCGTCGTTTTCTCCTTGTACCCGCACTACGCAAGTGCTAGTGTTGGAAGCGTACACGACGAGATCATGCGCCTGCTACGAGAAGAGGACAACATCCCCGAGTTGGTGCTTATCCGTGATTACTACGACAATCCAGCGATGATCAATTGCTTCGTTGAGAATGCACGTGCCTTCGATATTCCAAGTTACGACCACATCTTGTTCAGTTTTCACGGTCTGCCAGAACGTCAACTCAGAAAAGCAGATCGTCACAACCATTGTGCAAAAGCAGAGAATTGCTGCAGCGTAATTGGAAAGCACAATCAATTTTGTTATAGTGCGCAGTGCCATAACACAGCCCAGCTCATTGCCGCCGAGTTAGGGCTTTCACCAGACCAGTACAGCATCTGCTTTCAGTCGCGCTTAGGTCGCGAGAAATGGGTCCAACCGTACACAACAGATGTGCTAAAGCAGCGCAGAGAAGCTGGCGACAGCAAAATGCTTGTGCTTTGTCCAGCGTTTACTTCAGATTGCCTCGAAACGACTATTGAGGTCAGTGACGAGTATTTCGAAGAATGGGTCGAGATGGGTGGAGAGGTACTCGACCTCGTCCCAAGTCTCAACGATATGCCAGAGTGGGTAGAAGCAGTTGCTCAGATTATTAGGGATCGAGCTGGATTAAAGGAGCCTATGCACGCATAGTGTTTTAGTTGTTCTAGAACAAGTGCCAATCTTTAGCCTTACTTCTATCTATCTATCTATCTATCTATCTACCTACCTGCGTATTCCTCTCTCTCTAAGCGTTTGCTGAAAAGTCCGTATATTCTTGCTATGTCCGCTCATGTTCTTAGCGAACATATGCGTACCTGTACCATCTCCCTTGGTAACGAAGAAGAGATAATCATGCTGTTGAGGATTAAGCACTGCATCGATGCTAGAAATGCTGGCCATTGAAATTGGACCAGGAGGCAATCCTGCGTACAGGTAGGTATTGTAGGGAGAATCATACTCCAAGTGTGAGAACAGTACCCTTCGAATTCCGAAATCACCTATCCCAAAAATGACGGTTGGATCAGCATCGAGTTTTATTCCTAAACGCAGTCTATTGAGGTAGACTCCTGCGATAGTCGGTTGCTCTGCTGCATTTTTGCTTTCGCTTTCAACGATGCTGGCTAGGGTGTACACTTCTTCAGTTGTCAATCCTAGGCTATCGACTTTAGCCTGCCTACTATTTTTCTCCCAAAAGCGCTTAGACTCTTTATATAGACGATCACGCACTTCTTCTCCGCTCGCGGACCAATACACGTTATAGGTATTGGGAATAAACATGGTCATGGCGGTTTGGCGAGTTAAGCCCACGCTATCCAGCCAGGTGCTGTCAAGAACAGCAGTCATGAATTCTGTACTATCTAGTTCGATAAAGCGCGTCGCTTTTGCAGCTACATCTTGAAGCTGGCGACCGTGCGTTAGCACTATCCTTGCTTCTTTTTGAGCCCCAGCTCGGAGCTGATCCATGAGTTTTTTTGCACTCCAACCTTTCTTTATTTCGAATTGCCCAGGTCGATATCCGATCAAATACCTGTCGATTGCCATGTGTAGCATACCCGTATCTATGACTGCACCAACACTAAGTAGTGTATCCAAGATGTCGCCTTGGTCACCATTCCGCGGTAAATGGATCACTGCTTCCTTGACCGTCAATGGAGCCACCCGCAGCGAATAGATATGAGCACCAATCCATGCCACTGTCGCTAGTGACACAAAACCGAACGCATAGGCTAATTTTCTAGTCCCTGAAGCCATCTGTTACTTGTATGATTCTTTAATGTCTGGAAACGTTCGTGACCTCACGTCTTTGATGTATTCAGCCGTCGCTCCCTCAATCACCGAAGCGAGATCGAGATAACGTCGAATAAATCTGGGATTGAAGTCCTTTGTTAGACCGAGCATGTCCATCGTTACTAAAACTTGGCCGTCAGTTTCTGGTCCAGCGCCTATCCCAACGGTAGGAATAATGAGGTCTTTACTAATTTCTTCGGCGAGTCCTCGGGGGATCTTCTCTAATACAAGTCCGAAGCAGCCAAGCTCCTGTAGCAATTTAGCATCCGACCTAAGTCTATCAGCCTCTGCTTCTTCGCGTGCTCTCACGGAGTACGTTCCAAATTTATAGATAGACTGTGGTGTTAATCCTAAATGTCCCATGACTGGCACACCTGCCGATAGTATTCTTGAGATACTTTCAGCAATTTCCGCTCCTCCTTCCAGTTTGACGGCATGTGCACCGCTTTCTTTCATGATGCGAATGGCAGAGTCTAATGCACGCTCTGAGTTCCCTTGATAACTGCCAAAAGGTAGATCAACAACAACCAGTGCGCGCTGCACTCCTCGTACTACTGAACTCGCTAAGAAAATCATCTCATCGAGGGTAATCGGTAAGGTAGTTTCGTGTCCTGCTACCACGTTACTGGCAGAATCACCGACAAGCAGAACGTCTATGCCTGCCGCATCCAGAATACGTGCCATCGTGTAATCGTATGCAGTGAGCATTGCAATAGGCTCGTTTTGGCTCTTCATTGCTTGCAATACGTGCGTGGTTACACGTTTAACTTCAGCATGTACAGACATAGTTTAAATTTTTCGCGCAAAGTAGCGCCCAGTTGTCATCCGAGAGATGGTAAGATCGACTACATTTGCGGAGCAATGATGAATTACCGCTTTTTACTACTGCTGAGCAGTGTGTTTTTTCTCTTCTCTTGTGATAACGATGTTATCCTGACCGAAGATGCACCTCCGCTACCAATTGTTTATGGGCTCTATAACTCTTCTGCCGAAGAACAATTAGTCAGCATTACTAGGTCTTTTCTTAACAATGGTCCTGGAGGAGCGAGCGGAGCTGCTCAGCAACAAGATTCCTTGTATTTCGGTGTTGATGAAATCGTAGCGTTTGCAGAAAATAGTAGAACTGCTGATCGGGTAACCATGACACGCGTCAATTTGTCCGACGAAGGCATAGATAGAGTAGAAGGGGTTTTTCCAACCACACCTAATTTCTTCTACACCTACGATACAACAGGGCTGAATGCTAATCCAGGCGATACCATAGGTCTCCGCATCGAAATGGATGGCGAACTTATCGCTTCTGGCAGTGCCCCAATTCTTCCTAGACTAGAGTTTCTTCAGGTGCGTCCACCACTTGATTTTTATCCTTTCAGTTCGGATAGACCATATTCTTTCAGTTGGTCTACTGATTTTGAAACCCCCGAAGGTCTTGATGTATCCATTTACGAAGTCGGATTTGATGTTTTCATTACCGAGACTGGCCCCGATGGTGTGGAGCGTGACCTCAATCTTTTCTTCATCGCAGGAGATGATTCGAGTACAGACGTTGCTGCTAGAGTATTTAATGGAAGGATAGATGGATTCTATGATTTCCTAGAAGCCAACTTGAATACAAGACTAGAAGGCTTTAGCTATACACTTCCAGCAGTGCGCTTGGTCATTACTGGAGGAGATGAAAACTTCATCGCTTTTCGAGACCTCATTCGTGCCAACAGAGGGGTTACCTCTAATGGAGAGTTACCTCCTTTCTCTAACGTAGAGGGTGGTATTGGTCTCTACGGTGGCATTACCCAGCTTCGCCAGACCTCGGATGCAGGTCTCAGCCCCGCTTCTGCTGATGCGCTTGGGGATCGTATTCCTGAGATTGATTTTGGGCTGTAAGGGTAATAATTGTCAATTGCTAATTGATAATTGTTAATGTGCGAGAGGTATGGCTCGCCTGCGGCTCATTTTCGGTATTAGGCTTAAGGGTAATTGTCAATTAATAGACTACAGAGACTGTTCAGTTAAAGTAGGCCTAGCGTCCCTACAAGCATTGCCAATTGACAATCATCAACTAATTCAACCTAGCAATCTCATTCAAAGTAATCCCAGCGTCCCTAGAGGCATAGACAATTGACAATTACCAACTAGCAATTCTTCCTCTTCGCGGACATTCTGTCACAACCCTCTCCCCAAGCTCTGACGAAATTGCACGCTAGAGCACTACTTTGAGGCGATTTGGCAGGTTTTGCCGAAAGGCCCAGCCTTTGATGTTGTATTGGCACAAACCAATAACATTATGGGAAAGATCATCGGAATTGACCTTGGAACAACCAACTCCTGCGTAGCAGTGATGGAAGGTAATGTCCCAGAAGTCATACTCAACGACGAAGGCAAGCGGACTACTCCCTCAGTGGTCGCATTTTTAGATAATGGTGAGCGTAAAATCGGTGCACCCGCCAAGCGCCAAGCAATCACCAACCCAACCCGAACCATTTCATCCGTGAAACGCTACATGGGGCGTCGCTTCTCAGAAGTGAAAGATGACCTTACGAATACAGCCTACGATGTGGTGAAAGGTTCAAATGACGTCGCCCGTGTAAAAGTGGACGATCGTGATTATACACCGCAGGAAATCAGCGCAATGATTCTTCAGAAAATGAAGAAGGTTGCTGAGGATTACCTCGGACAAGAAGTAACGGAGGCTGTAGTGACAGTGCCAGCATACTTCAACGATTCACAGCGTCAAGCAACCAAGGAGGCCGGTGAGATCGCAGGATTGAACATCAAGCGTATCATCAACGAGCCAACGGCAGCTGCTTTGGCCTATGGACTCAACAAGAGCGATAAAGATTTAACCATCGCTGTATATGACCTTGGAGGTGGAACCTTCGATATTTCTATCCTTGAACTTGGGGACGGTGTATTCGAAGTGAAGTCAACCAACGGAGATACACAACTCGGTGGTGATGATTTTGATCACGTAATCATCGACTGGCTCGCTGATACGTTTAAGGATCAAGAGAACATCGACCTCCGCAAGGACCCAATGGCGCTTCAGCGCTTGAAGGAAGAAGCAGAGAAGGCCAAGATGGAGCTTTCTAGTACGACGCAGTACGATTTCAACATGCCGTACATCACAGCTGTTGACGGTGTTCCTAAGCACCTTACGGTAAAACTATCTCGAGCGAAGTTTGAATCACTCGCTTCTGATCTCGTTCAGCGGACTCTCGGACCTTGTAAGGAGGCCATGAAGGATGCTGGCTTGAGTAACAGCGATATTGACGAGGTAATCCTCGTTGGTGGATCAACACGTATCCCAGCTGTACAGGAAGCAGTAGAGAAGTTCTTCGGTAAGAAGCCAAACCGCGAGGTGAATCCAGACGAGGTTGTTGCCATCGGTGCAGCGATTCAAGGTGGTGTGCTTTCAGGTGACGTGCAGGATGTACTTCTTCTCGATGTAACTCCACTAAGTCTTGGTATTGAGACCATGGGGGGTGTTTACGATGTGGTCATCGAGGCCAACTCGACTATCCCGACCAAGAAGTCGAAGACCTATTCTACAGCGAGCGACAACCAGCCAAGCGTAGAGATTCACATCCTTCAGGGTGAGCGTCCGATGGCTGCTCAAAACCGATCTGTAGGTAAGTTTGTCTTGGAGGGAATTCCACCAGCGCCTCGTGGTGTACCACAGGTTGAAGTAACCTTCGACATGGATGCCAACGGTATCCTCAATATTTCTGCGAAGGACAAAGGCACTGGAAAGGAGCAAACAATCCGTATCGAGGCTTCAACTGGCTTGAGTCAAGAAGAAATCGATCGCATGAAGAACGAGGCTGAAGCGAATGCTGATTCTGATAAGGCTGCTCGCGAGCAAATCGACAAGCTAAATGCTGCCGATGGACTCATCTTCCAGACCGAAAAGCAACTCAAAGAGTTTGGTGATAAGGTTGAAGAAGGAGACAAGGCAACTATCGAAGCTGCTCTAGAAAAGCTCAAGGAAGCGCACAAGATCCAGGACATGGATGGTATTGAGAAAGGCACGGCCGATCTTAACACTGCATGGCAAGCTGCAACTGAAAAGATGTATGCTGCTGGAAATGCACCAGGTGCAGAAGGTGACGCAGGAGCGGGCCCAGAAGCCGGTGATGATGCCAGCGCTGCCGAGGACGTGACCGACGTTGAGTTTGAGGAAGTGGACGAGAACGCTTAAGCGCCCGGCACTTTTGTGAAAGAATTGAAGCCTCTTCACCGCACGGTGAAGGGGCTTCTTTGCGTTTATGCAGATCTCTTACATTAAGCTTAATTCTATGCGGCGAGACTTTTGTGTTACATGGTAATCCAGTCTTAAGACACACACGAACACTATGACACAAACACACTTGCGCTGGATCCGCATGGCTATGCCAGTGGACGACAACTGGAAGAACTTCCTCATTCGTGAAGTATATCCGCTCCTTCAATCAGCAGACAATACAGGCGTAATCAATCAGTGGTATTTCAATTGTAAATACCAACGTGGACCTGTCTTAGAATTTTTCCTTGAAGCAGACAGTACAGCTGTACATACCATCCTTCGACCTATGCTGCAGGAGCGCTTTAGTGATATTCGAATGGACGAGCATCCAGATGAGCGCCTGCAAAATCTCACTCCGAAATTCAACATCGGTCCTGCCGATATCGATGAGGATAGCTTAACAGACGTACATGTGATTGGCACTCAGCTCATGGCAAGTCACGGTCAGCACTCTCTTACATGCCTTGCAGAATGCCACACTGAAATTACCACAGCCCTAAGAGGTTTGAAGATGGGTGAGGAGTGGAATTCAGCTTTCGCCAAAACCCAACTCGGACATTGGTTAGATGGGTATCTGCACAATCGGTACACACCTCGTCAGCAGAAAGAGAGGCAAGCGCAAGAGAGTGAACTCCTAGAGTTTTTACACCAACAGTCGCCGATTGAGCCGCAGGTAATGATCAATACCAACAAGACCAAATGGATAGAGAGCTTTCAAGAGCTTTCGCAGCTCTTCGAAGGTGAAAAGCACATTGCACTTGCCCTCAATGCCCACATCAAGCGCTACGGTCTCTCAGCATTTCAAGTAGGTCAACTTTGGTTAGCGAATGTCAAATTTGAGCAGCACCGTTCGTCTGTACTAAAAAGTAGCTTCAGCATATAACAATCACTCACGCGTACCCACGGTAGTATAGTCTGGTCTCGCACGTTTTCGATGAACTGCTATGACCCAGCAGAAGACAGCATTTTCCGCACGCCAATACTGACATTTCGCCACCAGCGCCACAGGCCTAAAACCCTCCCTTCCCAGTCAAGGCCTGCATTACAAACACAAGCCCAACGCTAATCGCCAAACCAAGGAATACCTTCCAAAGGTCTGTTCCAACCATTTTCCAAGTGTCCTTACCAAGAGACATCGGATGAATGTTTTGATCGGCATCTAGCGCAAATCCAGGTTCGTCCGCATCGAGATAATCATTTGTGTCATTGCGGTCACCTAGTCGCCATCGGATTGCTATTTCACGACCAGCTAGAAGACCTAGGAATACCCAGGTAGTAGACATCGGAATATCGTTGTATTCTTTAAAGAACAGCAACAAGAGGCCATAGGTAAAGTCAATGATGGTCGCCGAACGAATGTCCTGCGTATTAAGCTTGGCTCTTACGATGTCTTGAATAGAACCGCCTCGATTGGCAAAAATGTAAGCGAGCATTGCCAAGAGTACGATGAGCGAAATCGCAAGCTCGAATCCTGTGATTTGACGATTGAGATACACGTAGATGTTCGCAAAATCCTGAATCAACCACATGCTCCACAAAAAGCCAGTACTTCCCCATTGTAAGACTGTCCATAGCTTTTTGCTATCTGGTTTGAGTGGGGTAGTGATGAACTTTTTTTCAAGCGTTCTTGAAATTACTGTGTACAGAACAATAGCCACTATAAACGCGAGTACATACCCAAGCAAGGACTTGGAAATCATGTCATAGACACCCTTCGGAGCAAAGAACGTCAAGATGAGAAACGATGTACTCACTGGGATTCCTGTCCTCGTAAGAAGCATCAACACCAATGGAGGCAGAATATAAGGCCAAGAGAAGCCCTCAATGTCCATCGGGTTAGGGTAGCGTAGCGCGTTGGGATCAAGTTTCGAGGACACAAGTAGGCGGCCGTAGCTTACATCTCCGCCGTGGGTGATCCATCCATAAACCAGGGTGGCTGTGAGTATGCTACCTGCAAAGGCCCATAGCATCCACCATGGCTTATCCTCGTTGGACGTTAGAAACGTTCCTAGGGTCTGAATAGAGTCGTTCCCTACTACTGCATAGGCGGAGAGGAGAAAACCTCCCCACATGATGAGCATTGTTGCGTCCATATACGTGTATCGTTGAGCCTGTAAGGTAGCCAAGTGCTGTTACGGCAATGTTAACTCGCTCGATTACTTTTTAATACGCTGATAAACAGTATTTTATAATGTTCTGGCAAAGTTTTTGAAAGAATTAACAACATCCAATGTTAACTGTGGGTTAACTTAGCGTTACTCAAAGAGAAATTTTAGCGTGTTCAGAACCTTCTACATCATCCTTTTTAGCCTCATGGGCGGAATGCTGTTTGCGCAGTATCCTGCTTTTGTTGTGGCTGGTGGTGTAAGCTTAGATGCTCAAAAGAGCGTGCTTAGTGCGCAAGAAGATTTCCAGACAGCCAATTTGATTCGTAAAGGTGGATTACTGCTTGTAGAAGGGCAACTTGATGATACTCGCGAAGGCTGGTTTATCCTCGACACTGGTTCACCTGGACTTCTTATCAATGATTCCTCTATAGATGTTTCTACTTCTGATGGAAGTATCGGAGGTGCGACAGGGCAAACTCCATTTCAGGCAAGGCAAATAGACAAGCTACAAGTTGCAGGACTTATTCAAACTGAGGTTTCTGCCCTAGCGCTCGATTTGAGTTTTGCGGAAGCGCACTTGAATGAAGAAATACTAGGAGTAATTGGATTCGCTCAGCTAAAAGACTTTCCTGTCCATGTTTCGCCTTCGCAAAACAAGTTAGGTTTTGGCGAAAGCCGAATGAGCTCTACTCAAAAGAATGAACTTACCAAGTACGACTTCACTTTATCTGGTCACTTACCGATCCTAGAAGCAAATGTCGGGGGCCAGTTGCTTGATTTTGTATTCGATACAGGTAGTGGAGTTAACGTTATCGACCATTCTTATTTCAAGAAACTCGAAGAGCACATCCGTGGTCGTCCAGCAACACGCACATTAGCTGGTATTGATAATAATCCTACTGAGGTGCCTTGTGCCTTAGTGCGCTTAACGCTCCTTGAAGAAGAAGCCTACACCGATAGGCCCTTCCTCTTTGCGAATCTATCCGATGTCCAATCAGAGGCACCGAATGTGGCTGGCCTGCTCGGTCCGGCTTTCTGGAAAAGTCAATCTTTCACCATTGATTATCAGCGTAATCAACTGACTGCATACAAGTAGAAATAGGAGGGCCGCCCCTACTGACATAGAGACGGCCCAGACAAATAGACAGATCTTATTAATTGACAATTGACGATTACCAATTACCAATTACTGCAAACTCCAGCTCGCTCCTAGTGTGAACGTACGTCCAGGGCGGAAGCTTTGGAAGACGTAGTCGACATCCTTATACTCTTGTAGGAACTGACGCTCGCTACCAAGAATGTTTGTGATACGACCATTCACCTTGAGTCTCTCTCCTACAGGCATGCTCAACTTTGCATTGAGACTGTGGAATGCTTGCTCAAATACGTTTGGTGTACCTCCTCGGCTAACAAGTGAAAGGCGCTGACCTTGTACGTTGTACGTAAGGTTACCCGTGAGACCTTTGTCGTTGCGGTAGTTGAGGAAAGCATTTACGATGTAAGGAGACTGTCCAAACATTGGACGTGTGTCGTCCACACCAGGATTCAATTCACGGATCGTTTCAAGTTCGACGTCTGGAATATCAACACTACTGTGTACGTACGTGAAGTTTCCTCCTGCACTTATGCCTTCAAATAATTTGTCGAGGTTCTTATTGAACTCAACCTCAGCACCAACGAGGTTGGCGTTTGGCACATTACGGTATTGAAGCTCAAGGTTGAGGGCCTCAGGGTTGATGGTTAACTCAATCGGGTTGGTGAAGTGCTTGTAGAAACCACCAATGCTAAACTGATCGCCAGACTGTGAGTACTTCTCAAAACGAAGATCAATGTTGTCGATACGAGTGATTTCAAGACCAACATCTCCGAGTACGAACGCATTCAACACCTCATCATAAATAGATACTGGAGCAATCTCGCGGAAGGTAGGACGAGCAATCGTGCGACCGTATCCAAGACGGAAGTTCGTGTACTCATCTTCGGTAGTGTAGACCATCGAGACACTTGGAAGCACATCAACATCATCAATGAGACGCGCGTCATTCAAGTTGTTTTGTTGGCGGAAGCTGGTGAAATCTAGCGTAGTTGTTTCTACGCGGGCACCGATTACACTCTTAAGGTGATCCGTTATAGGAAGCTCAGTCATTGCGTAAGCGTGAGCGATTCCCATTTGAGAGTCATACTGGTTACCGTCTTGCGAGAAGTCAGCGATGAAAACACCCTGGCTCGCATCTGTTCCGGTCTCCCCGCCGATAACATTCTCCTGTGTAACGAAGTTGCTAAAGTCAGCTACGTTACCATCATTTTCATTTTGGTAACGAAGTGTTGTTTCACGGAATGTACGATCCTTGTTTAGGTACCCTGCGCCGAATTTGAGGCGACTTTCGATACCATTCCACTGCGTAAATCCACGTGAGACGTTAAAGTGACCGTCAAGGTTAGTCTCATCCATGCTACGCGAAAAGCGTGTAGGAAGGATGTCTTCTGCAGCCTCGATAAACTGATCAATTTGGTTACCCTCAGCGTCTTCGTCGTAGAAGTTGTTGACGAAACGAAGATCAGGTTGCTTCAACTTCGTTTGCGTAGCAGCAAGTGTGTAATCCAATTTCCAAGCATCGTTCTCAGCGCTTGTAGCGTGCTCTCCACGAATTTGACCGCTACTGAGTGTACGCTCAGTGTAGCCTAATGTACGAGCTTCGTAGAAATTTCCAGTTGCATCTGGGATACGACCGTTGGTTTGTAAACGAGTCGTTTGCTGACCGTTACGGTTGTGCATCAAGTTGACTCCAATCTTGTTGAGCTTATTTAACTTCATAGAGGCACTTGCAAGCGCCCCGATGGTTACCTCATCAGTAAAGCTATTGTCTTCAACAGTACGTTGGATGTTGAGTTCTGGAGCATCAACCTGAGTGAGCTTGAAGCGTCCTTGTTCGCCGTCAGTATAGCCACTAGCGGTACGGTTGTAAGTAAATCCACCGATGAAACCGAGTGACTTACCAAATACCTTCTTCTGATTGCCAAGGCTGAAGGCGAGGCTATGGTTTGGCGTAGCTGTAGTTTGCTCAGGAACAAGTCTGTTGCCGAGTGATAGCGTAGCATCGCGTAACTCACCTAGTCGGCTTGGGTTCGAAAGCACATCTGTTCTGCTTGGAAGTTCTGCAACATCAAAAGGAATCTCGCGATCACTTGCGCCTGCTGCGAGGAAAGCTCTTGAAGGAGTTTCATGAGAGAGATAGTTGTCTCCAAAGTGCGCATTTGTGTTCGCACCTATACTAGCACTTCCTTTGATCGTCAGCTCATCTGGAAAATCCTTTGTTGTAATATCAACCAACCCACCAGTGAAATCACCAGGAAGGTCTGGCGTGAAATTCTTGTAGACAACGATGTTATCAATGAGGTTTGTTGGAAAGAGATCCATTTGAACCGCGTTCTTGTTTGGATCCAAACCTGGGATACTTGCACCATTGAGTGTAGTCTTCGAGTAACGGTCAGAAAGGCCGCGTACAAAAACGTACTTACCGCCTTCGACACTTACGCCAGTAACACGACTAACAGCACTTGCTGCATCGCTGTCACCACGCTGTGAGAATGCTTGACTTGAAATTGCATTGACCGTATTGAGGGACTTACGCTCAATGGTCTGCATTGCGCGATCGTTGTTACGCGTCATACGCGCTACAACGACGACATCAGCAAGTGCGACACTTTCTTCTGCAAGTAGGATTTCGCCAACTGCTTGAGTGGTTCCGTCTAAGTTAATAGGCAGGCGCTCTGTGTTGTAAGAAATGTAAGAAATGACAACCGTGTCAGTTCCTGTTCGCTCGCTGTTAAGTTCAAACTGTCCGTCGATGTCAGTCGTCGTACCAGATGAAACATCCTGAGCGAAATAAACGCTGGCTCCGATGACTTCGAAACCAGTTTCGTCGATGACCTTACCGCGAACGGTGGTCTGCGCTTGAATTACGGAGCATCCAAAAAGGATGGCTGCGAAAAGTAGTAAGCTGTTTTTCATTTGTCTATTTGTCGTGCGAGAAAATCTGTCTATTTTTTGTTTGGGTTGAATTGCCCAGTTTCACCTTATCGCGAAACTGGGCAGTTCGACTAAGCTTGAGGAATAGCCCTTGGACTTAGAGTTCTTCTGAGAGGCGCGTCCAACCTGCGATCCATGTAGGACCAGTTGATGGATTAACAGCACCCTTGTAGTCTACGGTAGTAAAAAATGATCCTGCTGGGTTGGTCGTTAGACCTGAATTCGCAACACCACCTGGTGTCGGAGTGACCCCATCAGCCATAAACATTGGGTCTGATACCGTTGTATTTCCTTGGTTTGAGAAATAGAGTGTAGCGTCATCCTGAACAGCTTGTGGAACCATGATGTCATCGTTTGCTGGAGCAATCGTGAATGGGTTTTGAGCAACATCTGTAAGGATATTCGCAACGAAGGTGAGTTCGCCAGCTAGGAAGCGGTTGTGGCTATCCTCAACAGTTTCATCACCGAGGTACTCAATGTCAACTCCATTTTCATATCCACTAAAGATGCTATTTAGGTAGTGACCACCAGCATTGTCGCGAAAGGTTATAGCTCTTTTTCCTTCTCCAGATCCTAAACCGAAGAAAGAGGCATTTGCGATGAATGGCATCGCGAATGGACTTGCAGTTTCAGGGTCTGTACCGCCGTCATGCTCTCCACCACGGTCAGCTGATATGCGTTGAAATGCCAACCAGAATTGGTTGTTTCCTCTCCAGCCAATATCGTAGTCAAACGCATCATCTTGATTGAAGGCAGATACGAGGTTCTTTGTATTTACGGTACCTCCAAACCACTCAAAGCCATCGTCTCTATTTCCAAATACCTCTACAAATTCAACAGTAGTTCCGCTTCCTACTCCACCAAAAGTGACGCCGTTGATCTCATTACCACCGCCAATGTCACTCCCACCGTGGCGGACAGATATGTAGCGCAATTTTCCAGAATTATCTGCATCATTAGATCCGCCGAAATTGCCTCGCGTCTCGTCTGTAGGAATTCCTTCAACAGCAGATGTTCCTGGTGTACTGTTAATGGTAGCTTCTCCTAGAACAATCAAACCACCCCACAAACCAATGAGATTTGCATCAAGGTTACCATTTCGTACGATTCCATTTGAAGAAGCGAAGATTGGCTCAGCGACTGAAGTGAAAATAATTGGATTATCAGCAGTTCCACATGCATCGATCATCGCTCCACGAGCAACAACAAGCGCTGCAGCATCTTCACCTTGGCCTTCAGCTCCTTTTATCACCGTTCCTGGTTCGATCGTAAGCGTCTGTCCTTCATTGACAAATACGAACCCGTTGAGAATATAAGTTGTGTCATTACTTAACGTAACAGAGCCAGTTCCTTGTCCACGATCAGTGATGTTCACGATCTGAATAGTGGATTCTACACCTGTACCGTCTATGAAATCAATAGAACTTCTCTCGAAAATTGTAGCAGTAGGATCAGTGGCCATAGTGCCTTCATCATCGTCGTTACAGGCGACGAACTGTGCACAAAGCACAAGTGCAAAAAAGAAGTAGGTTAAGTTTTTCATTAAAAGATTGATTGGGTTGTGTTGTGAGAGTCCCTGTCTAATTGCACTGCAAAGATCAGCTGACGCTGTCACCACAGTTTTGCGTAAAAGTTAAGTCAGTGTAAAGTAGATTTCTGTTATTCACAATCCGCTGTAAGTGACTGGTAGTCAATGGTTAAGGGCAAGTATCCCGCATTGAAGTTGTTTTAACCTTAACCTTGACTTTACGTAAGAACTCTGTGTCTCTTAGAATTCAAGGATGATTAGGCATGATGGAATGCATTTTTGCCTTGCAGAAGGCATGATCTTGCTCCTTAGTAGACCTATGCTGTAGGCTAGAATTGACAAGGAGAATAGAGCTGCTGAAACGCATATAGACAGCTCTTCAAAATAGTTCTTCAAGACTTGATGCTTCCAGTGTGGATACCTTTCTGGTTATTTATCGACTTCCTTCAAAGTTTCGCGCAGGACCTCTCAAAAGCCTTCTTACCTTTAGGCCCCGTAACCAACAGTTGCGGTAATGACCAAATACATCTTCGTCACCGGTGGGGTGACTTCCTCTCTCGGTAAAGGCATCATTGCCGCTTCTCTCGCGAAGCTTCTACAGGCCCGTGGCTTCAATGTCACTATCCAGAAGTTCGATCCCTATATAAACGTCGATCCAGGTACGCTCAATCCATATGAGCATGGTGAATGCTACGTCACCGATGATGGTGCTGAAACTGATCTAGATCTTGGCCATTATGAGCGTTTTCTTGGCAAACCCACCAGCCAGGCCAATAACGTGACCACAGGCCGCATCTACAAAAATGTCATTGAGCGCGAACGTCGTGGAGACTATTTAGGAAAGACTGTTCAGGTCGTACCACACATTACCGACGAGATTAAACGACGTGTCCAATTGTTAGGCGCCAACAATGATCACGACATTGTAATCACAGAGCTTGGAGGCACCGTTGGAGACATTGAAAGTCTGCCATTCTTGGAGGCTCTTCGTCAGTTAAGATGGGAGCTTGGAACGGACAACTGCCTTGTCGTTCACCTCACCTTAATACCATACTTAAATGCCGCTGGAGAGCTTAAAACAAAGCCTACGCAACACTCTGTAAAGGAGCTTCAGAGCAAGGGTATACAGCCCGATATTCTCGTTTGTCGTACTGAGCATCCTATTGGGATGGCAATCCGTCGCAAACTTGCCTTGTTCTGCAATGTGGAGGTTTCTAGCGTCATCGAGGCACAGGATGCGGAGACGATCTACGACGTGCCACTCATGATGCTTAAAGAGAATCTTGACACTACCGTCATCTCTAAGCTCCGACTCATTGATCGCAAGGAGCCAAACCTCAAGGCTTGGAAAGGCTTTATCTCAAAACTCAAAAATCCGAGCAGAGAAGTGAAGGTTGCGCTCGTAGGAAAATACAACGAACTACAAGACGCTTACAAGTCGATTTACGAGTCGTTCATCCATGCGGGCGCGATGAATAACTGCAAGGTCCGCGTTACGCCTATTCATAGTGAAGCCCTTCAAATTTCTGATAAAGAAGTCATCGAGCTACTTCACAAATTCGACGGGGTACTCGTGGCTCCAGGATTTGGTGAGCGTGGAATCGAAGGGAAGCTACAAGCGATCAAGTTTTGTCGTGAGCACCAGGTGCCTTTCTTCGGTATTTGTCTTGGCATGCAATGCGCAGTTGTTGAGGTTGCTCGCAATGTAGCTGAGCTTCAACATGCTGCAAGTACCGAAGTCAATTCTGACACCATCGATCCGGTGATCGACCTTATGGAAGACCAGAAATTGGTCACACTGAAAGGAGGAACAATGCGTCTTGGTTCATACGATTGCAACCTTGAACCGAAGTCTCTTGCGCTAAAAGCATACGGCAGAAAGAAAATCGAGGAACGTCATCGTCACCGCTATGAATTTAACAATGACTACAAGGATGTTTTGGCGAAAGCTGGCCTTAATATTACAGGTGTAAACCCTCAGACGGGACTCGCTGAAATTGTTGAATTAGATGGTCATCCTTACTTCCTTGGTGCTCAATTTCACCCCGAATTAAAGTCCACGGTAGAGACGCCTCACCCACTTTTTGTGTCGTTTGTGAAGGCGACGCTAGAATACTCAAAAAAGCGAGGAAGTAGCGTTGATAGGGCAGAGTCTGCGGATAAAGTGAAGTCTTAACTTTTGGCAGACTTCATACAGAAAAGCGTTCAAGAACATGGCCGCCTTGCACCTGACGATGCATTAAAACAGCTGCGAAAACCTGTGGTTTTTGTACTTGAAAATATCCGTTCAGGCAACAATGTGGGCTCGATATTACGCACTGCTGATGGCTTCGTTTTGCAGGAAGTTATCATGAGCGGTTACACTCCTTGTCCGCCACATCGAGAGATTCTTAAAACATCTTTGGGTGCGGAGACCTCAGTTCCTTGGCGTCACGTTTCTGACTTAGCGGCCTGTCTTTCTAGCTTTCGCCAAAACAACTATCGCATCACTGCACTGGAGCAAACCTCGAATTCTACCATGCTCGATGATTATGTGACGTCGGAGTATGCGGGGACTGTCGTAATTCTTGGAAACGAGGTTCGTGGAGTTAGTGCAGATGCACTAGCACTCGTTGATGATGTGATTGAGATACCACAGGGTGGTGCCAAGCAGAGTTTCAATGTGAGCGTGGCTGCTGGGGTAGTTGCGTGGGCGTTAACACGCTGAGCTAGCTAAATTCAGGGCTAGTCTCGCTTAATCATGACTTTTTATTTCACGCAGCGTCGTTGCTTCGCAACTTCGCAACTTCGCAGAGGAGCATAGTACGCAGAGTTTGTGACGCTCATGTAGGTCGCGTAGGCCTTTATAGCGCTTGCTTTCGTAGCGGAGCTTTTAGATCTGCAGCAATCCCGTTGAGGTGTATGTTGCAGGGGTTTCCCTCCCAACCACAACTTGCTATTCCAATTTGGGGGAGAAGTAGATCTTCCCTGTTTAGCCCTGTGGCGAAAAGCATCGCTTGCGCAGCTGGCTGGGTTGGCTCCTTTGTTACGCGTTTGCTGTAGTGCGTAGGCTCTAGCATATGGAGCTGTTGTCCTCGGAATGATAGAGGAATTAGCTGACAAATAACAGGGGAGTATTTATAAATTCCATCTTTCTCCAAATTAATAATGCAATCGGCTTTTTTCTAGCCTTGATTCGGAGGTGATGTTTTGACTTAAGAAATATTTTCAGGACAATATCAATCTTAGGCTTTGAGAAATAATGTTCCGTTATTAGAATAGGATATCTGCTGGTATGCTGTCATCGGCAGACATGCAGCGCGCGTGCTGACATGGCAAAATTATATAAACTTCTATACATCTTTCAAGCTCCGATGATGGCTAACAAGCAAACCTCTTATAGCAAAACAACGCGCGTAGTGATAGTAATGCAACAGAAAAATGCAAGGCGTAATGATTGACTTTGATCCTTGGGTGCATAAGCACGTCGGAATTGTTCACGCAGGAAAGTCTGTTAGCCCAGCCTCGAAAATTACGAATACGCCATAATGCAAACGACCCCACTGATAAAAAATACTCAGCGGGGTCGTTTTATAGAAGAAATAAAAGTTTCAGTCTTAGCGAATCATTCGCTTTATAACACGGTTTTTTTCTGCTTCTATGACTAGAAAATAGACTCCGTGACCAGTCTGCTCAAGTACAGCGCTAATATCAATTTCATTTGGCCCAATTTGGCCTGAGAAAGTACCTTCTGAGATTGCTTTGCCCATTCCATCGACAATTTTAAAGTGAACTGCCGCCGCAACATCTAAGTACAATTCAGCACAGCTAGTTGCAATTAGAGGCATTGGTCCAACCGTTACGTTTAGTTCTCCTGGAGAAACACTAATGTGCTGAATCCTGCTTATAGATCGCTTATTATCAGTACTAACTGCGACTAGCCTGTAATACCAATCACCGTTACGTACAGCTACTTCTAGGTCCTTTGCGCTATACTCCTTTAGGCCGCTATTGTACTCTTGATCGTGCTCGTAAACGGAGGATATCTTTTTCCAAGTATCAAGGTCTTGTGAGCGCTCAATTTCAAAATGGCTATGCTCTATTTCTGAAGCTGTCGACCAAGTCAAATGTACTTCATTGTCTTTAAGCTCGGCGTCAAATGCGACTAAGCTGACAGGCAGAGGAGCATTATTAAAGAACCAATTGAAATTTGTATTAAAGAATATTGAATTAGTAGTAATAGCTAAATGGTCAGTTGCAATAAATGTTCCCCCGGAAGAAGACACCGCAAAACCAGTTTGAGTATTATCAAAGTCAATTACGATGTCCGCACCTCCTGCCGGGACTTCACCGACAAAATTTAGGACAATCGTGTAGTCATCTGCATTACCTTGAATTTCATCAATTCCAGACATCGCAAACTGCAGTCCTGCAACATCGTCAGGGTGTAACTCTCTTTGAGCCTCATCAGAAAACGAGCCTTGCTGCATCACAGCTTCAGAAAGGCCAGGGCCAGCTAGTCGTGATGCATTTTCGGAGTATGTATCTCCAGCTGGCAGGCTAGCTATGTCGCGGGTGTAGGTTGAGTTATCTACTGTAGTTGCTATGCTGAACGGATCGTTATCAACTGTTTTGAAATAGTTAAAATTGACATCGTCTCCACGGATGTCGTCAGCTGTCCCGTCAATGTTGTCAGCCCCATTGTCGGTTTCAAAAACAGCCATTGCTCCAACTCCCGGAGTAGAATTTGTAAATTCAGTAATCCCCGGAGGATTTCCAGCAACTGATCCAATATTGCAGTGTGCGAGTCCTAGCGAATGTCCGACTTCATGGAGCAGAACAGATTCAAAATCAATCTCAGAAGGTTGGATATTGTTATTGGCTCCAAGAGAAAGATTGCCTACAGTTGATACCATCGCATTGACTGTAGCAACCACATTTTGGACCGCTGTAACCATTTCAACTCTATTCGCGCTAGTGTTGTCAATTCCTATATCGACTGTAAGTGTACCACCAGTACCTGTATAACCCGCAGGGTGAGTCACCCTATCAGGATTAGCCGAGTCAGCAAAAATGAAAGCAAAAGGAAAAGCCGTTCCGTACGGCATAAACGCTATGCACATCGCCAGTACTATGAAGCGATTACGAGTAGTCGAAGATTTGAACATTCGAAAAGGGGTCGTGAAGTTTGTAAAACAGGCTGAAAATCCTCAAAGTAGCCTAAATTTACACAAAAGCTCCTTCACATGATCAGATGTACTTTTTTTCTTAGCCTCGTTTTAGTCTCTACTCTCATGTACGGGCAAGTTGAGTATCCTAACTCATCTACGATGTTAACGTATCGTATTGCCCCCGCCTCATCTGATGTCTCAACCGCATACAGCATTGAATTCTCTGAGGCTGGTTCAGATGCCTATAAGTTAGCTGAGAAATTAGGTGCATCACTTAATAAGTTGCTTAGACCAGAGCAAGCGTTATTGATCAACAATGTTGAGCTAGTGAACATGCTCGACGAAGGCATACAGCTTCGAGTAAGCTTAACTTCAGATAATTCAGAAACCTATACTGCTTTGTTCCCTGTAGTTCAATTTGACGGCTGGTATCAAATGGGAGAACAGTTTAATGCTGTTGCTTGTAAAACGCTCTCGTGTGATGAAACTGTAGTCTTCACGCGAAGTGGATGTTCGTGTGGTGGAGCGCCTGGACAGCTTTCGCTGATCAATTCCTCTATGTAAAAAGTCAGAATTTTTAGGGGGCGAATTTTTTAGTCCCAGATTATGTCATTGGATGCGAGACATGAACTTTGGGACGTAAACAAAGTACCTCTCAGCGGGCCTTCCTAATTTAGGTTGAAAACCGCAGGTGGTCGCTGATGCGTTTTTTTGCAGGCTATTCTAGCATGTGGTTGCGATTCAAGTGCACGGTCCACCTCAATACATCATCCGATTTATGAAAAGAAACACCACTAGGTAAATCCACAACGCATCCATAAAGTGCCAATACATCGTAAGCATCTTAAGCTTGAGACGCTTCTCTGGATCTGAGAAATAAACTAATACACTCACTGGCTCTTTCATGCGCTTTCTGGCGACCCAAAAGAAGCCTACGATAAAAGGAAGTCCTGCAATTACGTGGGCAAAGTGCAATCCCGATAATACATAGAGATAGCCAGCAGAATTGTCCGTGCTTGGAAAGATGTTTTCAGCGAAAAGCATTTGCCAAGCAATGATTTGAAGGACAAGGAAAAGCGCACTAAGGCCCATGGTATACAACAGGGCTTTTTTATACTTCTCAGTATCATCAGCCTTGAATGCTTTAGTCGCTAGACCTATTGTATATGAACTAGCAAGAAGGACTAGACTGTTAACGCCAAACATCCATGGCACATCGACAGGGGGCAATTCCGCCTGCATGCGGGAGTAAATGAAGGCCCCAGAGAAAGCCAAGAACAAGACAGCGATGCCAATCAATGTCAATATCATGATGACATTCAAGGGGTGGAAAGGCGACGGACCTTCGTGGTCAAACGGGTGTTGACGAGTGGAGGAAGCTTGACGTGAACTCATTTGGGTTCTTGGTTTTTAGCGTCGCGTCGACAACGATCGCTACAATGTTTTACGTTCTCCCAGTCGCGCTCCCATTTCTTCCGCCATGTAAATGGACGGTCACAAACAGGGCAGACCTTGGTCGGTAAATCTCGTTTGGCTGTTGCCTTTGCCACAGAAGCAGAACAGCGCGTTACGAGCATAGTTTAGTGTAAAGTTGACTATGCTTCCACTCCATGATCGACCTCACGTCCCCAGTAGCGGATAATTGCCCAAAATGCTACCACACTTCCTACCAGCATCACCAGTGAGAGCAACCAGCCTCCGTCAAATATAGAGGTGATAATATTAGCGCTCAGTGCTACAGCACCCACCGTTAATGCATAGGGCATTTGCGTCTTGACATGTTGAAGGTGATCGCAATTACTAGCCAATGAACTCAAAATCGTGGTATCGCTTATCGGTGAACAATGATCTCCAAGTACACTCGCAGCAAGCACAGTACTTACAACATTAAGCAGTAAAGCATAACTGTGATCGAGGTCAAAACCCGCAGCCGTTGCAATCGCCCAAGTGGTCGGAATCGCAATAGGGTAGAGGATTGCCATCGTACTCCAAGAACTTCCCGTCGAGAAGCTAATGAAAGCAGCAAGTACGAAAATTAGAGCAGGAAGCAAGACGGGGGCAATGTTTCCTTGCAAGGCTTCCGTCAGAAAAGTAGCGGTATGTAGATCTTCGGTTACCGCCGCCAGACTCCAAGCCAAGGTTAAAATGACCAAGGCGGGCAGCATCGTTCCAAACCCGTGAAGCATACTCTCCATCGCCTTTTCGAGCGTCATTATCCTTCTGGCGAGGGTCATGCCTAGCGCCACAATGACTCCACTGAGTGAAGCCCAAAGTAGGGCGACGTAGCTGTCAGATGAACCGATCAACAAACCGATTTTTCTGAAGAATCCTGCACCTCCTGGTACGTCAGAACCGAGCGCTGCCCAGATGTCGCTATAGTTGCTCGAAAGAATGCCCAAATCTGCTCCAGCACTATTCATACCGGTGTCAATGAGCCCGAAAATGGTTACTAAAATCACTGTTAGGATAGGGAACAAGGCATTTCGAGCTTGTCGCGGGGCGTTTTCTACTGGCGTAAATTCATCGTCTGAAATTCCCGTAGCCATAACATCACCGTCCGCATCACTTGAGGGTTGAGAAGACAGGTTTTGCCGAAAGGCTGAAGAAGCAGTACGCTCAGCTTTCAACATTGGACCGAAATCACGCTTACTACGAATAAGCATAAACATGAAAATTAAGGTCATAATTGGGTAGAAGCTATACTTCAATGATTCCAGAAAAATCGCGTAAGGCGTTGTCGTAATTGGGAAATCTCCAATTGCTTCGATACCGCTTTGGATGTACCCAAGCTCCGCGCCAATCCACGTAGTAATGAAAGCCACACTTGCAATCGGAGCAGCGGTTGCATCGACGAGGTAGGCGAGTTTTTCTCTGCTTACGCCAAAACGATCGGTCACTTGGCGCATCGTATTTCCGACGATCAAAGTATTCGCATAATCGTCGAAGAAGATCGCGATTCCTAAAAGGTAGGTACTCAATTGCGCACTCATGCGATCCTTGGCAATGACCGAAAGTTTTTTTACCACGCCTGCCATTCCCCCATTCTTTGAAATGATAGAGACCATGCCGCCAATAAGCAAGGAAAAGAGAATTACCGAGAGGTGACCTGAGTCGTTTAAGGCTCTAATGAAAAAATCTGCGGAGACATTCCAAATGCTTTTGAAGACGTAATAAATGCCGTCCAAACGCATGCCTCCAGCTATGAATGATCCACTCAAAATTCCAACGAAAAGACTGGTCACCACCTCTTTGAAAAGCAGTGCGAGCAAAATGGCAATGAGCGGCGGTATTACCGAAAGCCAAAGTGGGATAGACTTAAGACGCACGTTTTTGGCCGCATCTACCGAAGCGTGAATGAGTCTCGCCGAGCCGTCTTCCGTGACCAAAAAGAGCTTTCCACTCTCGCCGGCTGCGAGCATCTGCTCACTCACAGCAATCGCCAACTGCTCTTGCCCGTTATAAACGAGCTCTTTGTCGGCTTGCCAACCCAGTGTTCGTTGAACATCTGCAACTGTCGATTGCCCAAAAGTGTTACTTAAACAAGTGAGTAAGCAGAGGATGATAAGTAGGTGAAGCTTCAACGACAGCCTACCGAATTCCTGCTTATGAAAGGATAGAATTTTCATGTGCGCCCGAATGTAAGAGAGTTCGAGTGTCACGAGGAAGCCAAACATCCACTTCTATGTTGAAATCAAACCTTTGGTTTGCATCTTTAAAGCCTATGAAACGAGTATTGTTATCCACGCTTAGTATCTGTATCGGTGCTGTTAGCCTGTTTGGGCAGTACAATCTTACACGCGACACTCAGTATAATCCTTCGTTATCGAAAGATGGAATTGATCAGATTTATCTGACTTCTGGAGGACTTAATAGCCCTCAAGTACACCTCATCGATATCGATGGTGATGGCAGTAATGAGATGTACATTTTTGATAAAACTGGCAATGTTCACCTGGGCTTTCACCAAACTTCAAATCCCGATGTCCCATTCGTTTATGATCCTTCCTTAACAGAAGGATGGCCAGACGCTGTAAGTTTTTCGACGCCCCGAGATTTTGATAACGATGGGGTTGTAGATCTTTTTACCTTCTCTTCGGTGCCTGGTAAATCGAGCATTGAGGTATACAAAGGCTTTCGCCAAAACAATCGGCTGAACTTCGAACTCGTTTTGTTTCCCGACCGGCCAGACGACCTGCTTTTTTACGACAACAACGGGCAAGAGCTAATTGTCTACCATGCCATTTCAGATGTTCCTGCGATCGAAGATTTTGACAACGATGGCGACCTAGACATCGTGAATTTTGAAGCAGGCGGAACCTTCATGTATTTTCATGAGAACATCGCCACAGGAGGTTCAGAACCTGCAGATTTTTTTCAATTCATCAGGCGCTCGAGCTGTTATGGTGGAGTGCTCGAAAGTGCTACCGATGGCACAATTAACCTCGCCTCATCGCCAGGTACTTGTGCGACGCCCCTCGCTCCGACAGGAGGCGGTGTCAACAACAGATCAGGTATTCACCCAGGTTCAACCATAACTGCAACTGATCTTGATGGAGATGGAGATTTAGATCTTTTGCTGGGTGATATAAACAGCGACTTCATGACTGAGCTCATCAACGAGCCTGTAAATGGAACAGCTTTCTTCACCCAAGCGAACGTCAATTGGCCAAGAGGTACGACTCCTGTTCAAATTACTTTTTTCCCAGCTGCTTATCCCGTTGATTTTGATGAAGACGGAATCAATACCTATCTCGTTAGTCCAACGAATCAAAATGTCTCTCAAAACTTTGAGGTTCTGTGGCGCTACGAGCCGTCAGGTGAGATTCCAGGTCAGCTTTCGCTTGCTCAGAGGGATTTCATTAGCAATCAGGCTTTTGATCACGGCAGTGGTGCTCACATCACCATGGGTGATTTGAACGGCGATGGTGTTGATGATTTTCTTGTGGGGAATGATTTCTTTTTCGATGAAGATGCTCAGGATTCACGTGTGAGTGAATTAGCGCTATATACTTCGAATTCGGCAGGTGGTTACGTGGAGAGCTTTCCATCTTGGCTAACTGCTCTCAATGCACAATTGAGCCCGAACCTACTCGGACTAGACCCTCTGCTTCAGGACATGGACAATGACGGTGATTTAGATCTACTTCTTGGGTCGAGCCTGCAGGGCATCAATTATGCAGAGAATAGGGGTAGTGGCGGTGTAGCTAATTTTCCGTCAATTAGCTTTTCGTGGATGGGCGTTAATCCTGGACAAGGTGCCTCCCCCGCAGTCATTGATGTTAATGGAGATGGTTTATTAGATCTACTCGTTGGCCTAAACCGGGGCAGTGTGAGTCTCTACCTCAATCAAGGCTCAGCTAGCAATCCTCAATTTTCTAGTACCTCGACGGATGACTTCTATGGGGCTATTGACACGCGAATTCCAGGTTTTAACTCGACTGCTTTTGCACGTCCAGCTGCAATTGAAATAAATGGTGAGCCGGTATTGTACGTCGGTTCTGGGCAAGGTCGTATGCTGGTGTATACTGATCTTCCATCGGGAGCGAACGATACGGCGACCCTTGAAGCAGAAGTAGAGACCAATGCTGGTTTTGACCTTGATCCATGCTTTGGCCGTGATGCCCAGGGCACTGAACTGACCATAATTGGGAATGAACGCGGTGGAATGGGAGCATTCCGAAGGGAAGGGATCGTAAATACTACGCGTCCTTCAACAAGTACAGCTGTCGCCAAAACCTGGAAAGCTTATCCTAATCCAACCCGAGGTGATTTGCGCTTTGATGGCGTAGAAACAGGTGATGTCTTGAATGTATTCTCGAGTACAGGACAATTGGTCTACCGTGGCACTGCTGATGGGTCGGCACTCGGGTTCACAGGTGCTCCAGGGGTGTATTCTCTGTTGTTGTTGGATGCTGCTGGTCAATCGCGAGGAACGCAGCATTTGGTTGTTTTGCCGTAAGGGGAGGCGGGTACATTTGAGCTCCGCTCAGGCAGGCTAAAAAAGGTGTTTATTACTATCGACAATAGCAGTTAAACCAAAAAAAAAGTCTGTGCCTCGATTGAGGCACGGACTTTTTAATCTATGCGTGAGCTAGGCGGTTCCTATGGAATCCCACATCCCACATCCCATCTACTCTTTCCCCTTCAACAACATACGTGAGATTACCAATTTCTGAATCTCACTCGTGCCCTCACCGATGGTACAGAGCTTTGAGTCACGGAAGAACTTCTCGACAGGGTAATCTTTGGTATAGCCGTAGCCACCAAAAATTTGAATGGCATCGGTAGCGACAGCGACACAAACCTCAGAGGCTTGGTACTTTGCCATGGCCGCGATACGAGTCATTGGCAGGTGAGCATCCTTTAGTCCACCAGCATGACGCGTAAGCAGTTCCGCAGCGTGGATCGTTGTCTGCATATCCGCCAACTTGAAGGCAATTGCTTGGAACTTTGAAATCGGCTGTCCAAATTGCTCGCGCTCCTTACTGTAGGCAACACTTGCTTCGTATGCTCCTTTTGCAATACCAAGTGAAAGGGCTGCGATGGAAATACGCCCACCGTCCAAAATCTTCATCGCTTGGATGAATCCTTCTCCTTCTTCCCCGAGGCGATTGGCAACAGGTACGCGACAATCTTCAAAGATCATCTCCGCTGTTTCAGAGGCGCGCATGCCGAGTTTATTCTCTTTTTTGCCTGCTTTAAAGCCAGGTGTTCCGCGCTCGATTACAAAAGCTGTCATGCCGTGAGAATCGAGCATCTCGCCTGTTCGCACGATGACAACTGCGACCTCTCCACTTTTACCGTGGGTAATCCAGCTTTTCGCTCCATTGATGACGTAATGGTCACCATCGCGTACAGCAACTGTTTTCATGCGACCTGCATCTGAACCCGTGTTTGGCTCAGTAAGACCCCATGCACCTACATGTGCTCCTGTTGCAAGCTTTGGCAGGTACTTCTGCTTCTGCTCCTCATTACCAAACATCAAAATGTGGTTGGTACAAAGTGAGTTGTGTGCAGCGACGCTCAGTCCGATTGAAGGATCAACTTTCGAGATCTCTTCAACAACAGTGATGTACTCTTGGTAGCCGAGTGCAGAACCGCCATACTTCTCAGGAACAAGAATGCCTAGAAATCCTTGCTCACCTAATTTGGTAAACAGTTCTCTTGGCCAAAACTGGGCCTCATCCCACTCCATAATATTTGGGCGGATGTGCGCTTCGGCAAAATCTCGAGCGGAGGTACGGATCATGTCCAATGACTCTTGGACGTCTGCTATTTCTGTCATTTCAGTTACTTGGTAAGGGGCCACGAAGTTAAGAAGAATTCGCAGGCAATTGTGCTAAAGACAAACGCCCCGAACACATGGTTTACATGTAATCGGGGCGTTGACAATTTTGAGATATTTTGTTATGCTTTGACGGGCTGTAATTTACCGAATTTCACGTCTACCATTTTCATCACAGCAACCCCAATACCACCAAAAAGGAGTGTACTTAGTAAAGTGTTGATGAAGAAAGGAACGCCTGCTCCATAGCATGCAAGTAGGCCAGCGAGGTTGAGGGGATACATGCCTGAGCTCAACCAATCAGCGAAATTGCTCACCAGAAAGAAGAGGGTAGCACCCCCAACTCCGATGCCTGCCAATGCACCTAAACTCGAAGATTTGGTGGCTTTCATAAGGATTGGAAGAAGTGCAGCAGCTGCAATTGCAATGTACACACCCCAGTGGCCAAAGAAGGAGAAGCCTTCATAATAGGCTGCGTACAACGTGTTATTGATGACAATGTCACTGATGAACATCGCAGCAAATGGAATCGCTATGCCCAACCAGCGTGGACGGGCATAGACTCCTGCAAGCAGGGCCATTGCAATCACCGGAGTGAAGTTCGGTGGGTGTGGTAGCATTCTAGCAAAAAAGCCTACGAAGACCAGAGAAACTAGAGCGAAAATGGTTGGGCGCATGGAGCGAAGGTAAGGCTATGTGAGACAATTGATGATTGTCAGTTGATAATTTTTAAAGTCGAGATTTTTGCTTGCGCAAAACCGCAGAGAGCTGTGATCGCGAAGCACCGCTCCGCGCGATGGTCCACGTGTTACACACGGGACTAGACGCAAATCGCTATATGGTTTTATCGCAGAGTTGCCTGCTTACGCAGACTCGCAGAGGGCAGAGACCGCAGAGCCAGGCGCACAATCAGGACGCATGTGTTAAGAACATCCCTAAACGCAGTGCCGCAGGCCTCCCTCCGCGCCGCAGGCCTCAATGTTTTAGCCTAAAATTTTCATCCACCTCAGCTCTCCACAAACACCTTAAGCCGCATATCCAGCGGATCAAAATGCTCCAACAAAACATCAAAAAAGTGGGAACCGTAGAGCACGTACTGCTCCATGAAACTGTCCTTGCGTTCTTGCAAACCACCACCTGGAAGTAACTCAGCACGTAACGCTACGATTTGATCGACAGACTCAGATTGCTGCTTTTTTAAGGTGCGGACCAAGCGCTTTTGCAACTTCGTGACCTGCTTGTCAGCTAGCGCACCATGCGCCAGTGCGCGCGGACCTAGCGTTGGATCAACTGCTTCGGCGCGGGCAGCGAGATTTTTGAATAAGGCATCAAGTGTTGCTAATTCTTCAGAGAAATCGAGGTCGTCGTCGTTATTGGATGTTACGTAGCGCTTTAGCATTTGATGCTCGTCGCCTAGCAAATCGAGCTTGGTGACGCCCAGCTTTTCCATACGCTTCGCTTGCTTCTGATTGATCCACCAAGCACTGTCGCGACGGACGAGTACAGGATATGGAACCCCAAATTCCGCAAACTGCGCTTTGCGTTCAAGCCAATACGCTAGCTCGCCTCCACCACCTACATAGGCGAGGTTGGGTAGGGCGGTCTCTTGCAATAAGGGACGCATCACCACGTTCGGACTGAAACGCTCGGGGTGACTCGCTACTTCGGCTTTGATTTCTTCGGTAGACCATGAAATGTCCGTATCCAATACTTCAATCCGGTCGCCATTCACGACAAGGCGATCGCGTCGACCAGGTTGGAGATAGAAGAAATTGATATCGCGGGCGTGTGCCTGCTGCGAATAGCCGACTTCTTCCAAACCTGAAACTGCCTCTGCTATAAGCTTTTGACTCGCTTGCTCAAGAATTTCACGTTCAATAATTGACGAAAAGTTTTGCTTGAACCGACGGTCGTTGAGGTTGGCGACAACCACACCATAATCTTTAAAAAGCTCAGCGACAAAATGCGCTGTCGCTACACCCAAGGTGCGCTCAGGTTTGTAGCACTTTTCAAGAAGCACCTTCAAATCTTTTGCGGCACTGCTTGGACCGAGTTGCTCGGTGACCTGCTGAAGGGCAGCTCCAATTTCTGAAAGCGACATTGCTCCAGTCGAGCCCGTCTGCTGCGTTTTCCAGGTGATTTTTTTGCCGTACAATCGGACATGGTCAATCTCGTCAAGGTCATGATCTTCAGCACCCAAAACAAAAACAGGCACGAAGTCATGGTCTGGATAAACCTCTTTTAACTGTCGGGAAAGTGAAACCGCACTGAGGATTTTGTAGACGTAATACAGCGGACCTAAAAACAAGGATGCTTGGTGGGCCGTGGTGATTGAAAACGTGTGTTTTTCCGAAAGGGCACTTACATTTTCTGGAAGCTTCACCCCATAGCTTGCGTATTGCTCTGTGAGTACTTCAATCAGCGTTCCGCGGTCAATAGGATGCTTTTTGCGCATCTCGATTGTTTTGGCGAAAGCTGAAAGACTAGGCGAATACGCCATAAACGGCTCTAAAGCCGAATCCTGCTCTGCATAGGCGGTGTCGCGTGCAGAAAATTGTCCGCTTTCGCGAAAACTCAGATAGTCGACTTTAACAATTGGCGTTGGAATCATAAGATGTTAGCTTCACGGCAACAACCTACCACAAAGGCTTACAGTTCAACAAGTCTAATTTCAAACCTGTTCACATGTCGCAACCTGAGTATATTTTAGCCCTCGATGCAGGAACGACCAGTTGTAGAACGCTCGTTTTTGATGCTTCCGCAAAACTGGTTGGTCTCGCCCAGCAAGAGTTTCAGCAGTATTATCCCACGCCTGGATGGGTGGAGCATGATGCCGAGGAAATTTGGCAAGCACAGTCTGCGACGATGAATGAGGCGCTAGAAAAAGCGGGTATAAGCATGTCTGATGTGGCGGCGATCGGTATCACCAATCAGCGTGAAACGTGCGTGGCCTTTAGTGCTAAAACGGGCGAAGCGTTGACACGGGCGATCGTATGGCAGGATAAGCGTACTTCAAAAAGGTGTGCAAGGCTTCGCAAAGAGCGTGGAGATGAGTTCACTGCAAAGACAGGACTTATCGTCGATTCTTATTTCTCGGGAAGTAAGATGGAGTGGATGCTTGAAAACGTGGACAGCGTCAAGGAAGCACGTCAAGCAGGCGATTTGCGCTTCGGAACAATTGATACGTGGTTGGTGCATAAATTGTCTGGAGGAGCAGCGTTTATTATGGACGAAACGAATGCTTCTCGCACACTTGTTTTTGATATTCATAAAGGTGAGTGGGCCGATGAGTTGTTGTCAGAGTTCAGCTTACGCCAAAACGAATTACCTGAAGTCGTAGCGAGTTCGGGTGAATTAGCGACGACAGATGAAAAGCTTTTCGGAGCAGCCGTACCGATCTCAGGTATCGCTGGCGACCAGCAATCTGCACTTTTTGGACAGCGATGCTTTGAAGCAGGTCAGGCGAAAAACACGTACGGAACAGGCTGTTTCTTGCTCATGCACACGGGCACAAAAGCACAATCGAGTACCAATGGTTTGGTGACCACGATCGCTTGGAATATCGATGGTGAACGCCATTATGCCTTGGAAGGCTCGATTATGGTAGCTGGTGCCGCAGTGCAGTGGTTGCGTGATGGATTGAATCTATTCGAAGATTCGGCCGAGACGGAAGAAATGGCCAGTTCGGTAGAGGATAATGGTGGCGTTTATGTTGTTCCAGCCTTTGCAGGCTTGGGAGCACCCTACTGGGATGGCGAAGCAAGAGGAGCAATTTTTGGATTGACTCGCGGTTCGGACAAACGCTACGTTACGCGTGCTACACTTGAAAGTTTGGCTTATCAAACGCGTGACCTGATTGATGCTATGGCGGCAGATAGTGGGCTACAACTTGTCAACCTAAAAGTGGATGGAGGCGCAGCGGCCAATGATTGGCTGATGCAATTTCAGGCAGACATTATTCAACGTCCAGTGGTTCGCCGTGATTTTGGTGAAGCTACCGCAATGGGGGCGGCTTTTCTTGCAGGCTTGGGTGTCGGACTATGGACGATGAAGGACCTTAATGGCCTAGACCTTACCACACAAACGTTTGAGGTCCACAATGCTTCGGAAGAAGTTGATACGCTTTATGAAGGTTGGAAACGTGCTGTAAAAGCCTGTCAGGCGTTTAGTGAATGATTGAACTAATAGATCCAAAACAATTTTTAGAAAAACAGGACCAAGGCTTGGTTATCTTGGATACGCGCTCGCCAGGTGAATATGCGGAAGGGCATATCATTGGCGCTAAGTCTTTGCCGCTCTTTACAGACGAGGAACGCGCGAAAGTAGGTACGACCTATAAGCAAGTTGACCCTAAACAGGCGCTCTTAGAAGGTCTCGAAATTGTAGGTCCGAAAATGCGCTGGCTCATTGAAGAAGCTGAGCGTTTGATCGCTACCTCCGCACGTCCAAGTGAAGTAGGCATCTACTGCTGGCGAGGAGGTCAGCGTTCTAGTTCAGTAGCATGGTTGCTTGAAAAAGCAGGGCTGAAGGTCTCTCGTCTAGAAGGTGGATATAAGGCCTATCGCGGTTATGGAAGGG
>CALDUE010000177.1 GCA_937923485.1 uncultured Saprospiraceae bacterium | reverse complement strand
TGCGCTAAGCGCGGATGAACGAATTCTTGCTTCTGCATACCCTCCTCAATTCAAAATGCGCCATAGACAAATCTAGTGGCGAAAGCTAGGGGATAGATAGAAGACTGAAGGCAGGTTTAAAGTGCTTGAGTCTATAAAACGCAGAAGGCACGACCTCAGTAAAGAAGCCGCGCCCTTGCAATCGTTCATGGGATGACAAGATAAATATACATTAGGAGCTAGGAATCAATGAACTATTTCATTCTAACTAGGTGTTAATGGAGTCATTTTTCGGTACCAAAAAGTGGTAAGTTTCCTTACAAAGCTGTACAAGCTATCTTTGCAGCAAGTTCGAAGCATAACTACGGTGCTGGACTTCCCCTCAATTAACAGTGTTTATGCGCATCTTTTTATTTACCATCCTATTTGGATTGATGCTCAGCTTCTCTGCTGATGCTCAAGATTTTGAGGTGTATACGGATCGACCACTAGCCGATTATAAAGCCGGCGAGACCATCACCTTCATCGTTGATACCGACCGCAGAGGCGAAATCGAATACACCATTAGCTATAACCTTCGGACTGCTCCTATCCTAGAAGGAACCAAAGAGCATTACGGAGGGACATCAGAGATAACCTTCACCCTGAATCAACCTGGCTTTATCACTTTTGAAGCCCAATTGGGTAGCCGATACCAAGCGGTAGGCGCCTCAGTAAGCAAAGAAGATGTCCGCGCATTGAGCGCAGAGCCTGCAGATTTTGATGAATTTTGGGACGACCAAAAGGACGAACTCGCTGACGTTCCGATGGACATCACCGACTGGAAAGAAGACGATAATGATTTTTCCAAGACCTATCAATTTAGTCTAGGTAATGTTGACGGCCGTCGTGTGCATGGATATGTGGTGATTCCAGATGGTGACGGTCCTTTCCCTGCGACGCTCCGTATTCCAGCGTTTGGTAGCGGACGTAACATCGCCACACCTGATGTGATTGGAGCTGAACGCGCCAACTGCATTGCGATGACGATCTCGATACACAATGCCGCTCCAGATCGGGAAGATCCGAATGCGTACGAGCCCAACATCATCACCGATCCTGAAACGATCTACTATCGCTATGCAATCCTTGGAGCTATCAGAGCAATCGATTACCTCGAGACCATTGAGGAATGGAATGGAGATGAACTTTGCCTTTACGGTGATAGCCAAGGCGGAGGTCTTAGCATGCTCGTCGCAGGTATTGACCAGCGACCGACGCACCTCATTCAAAGTATCGCAGCGTTAAGTCAACATGGAGGTGATCGTGCAGGTCGTCCGAGTGGATTCCCTTACTATCTGGAGGCCGCAGAGGCGCTTTATACCACACAAGCTGAGAAGGATGAAGTGTACGAAGCAACGAAGTACTACGACGCCATTTTCGCAGCAAGAAGATTCAGAGGAACAAGTATGCATTTCTCCAGCTTTTTGGACGATGTCTGCCCTCCAGAAACTTCCTATGCAGCCCACAACGTAATGCCTGGCCCTCGCCTCATGCTACACAGTTTAGACCTCTACCACAGTAGTCCAGACGAGTTTATTAATGATCGTCGAGAGTTTCTCAGAGAACAGTTTGTTGGTGCAAGGACACCCAATTTCGAGTTCGAACCCGATACGCGCAGCCACTACATTGATGCTGGTGCGAGGACTTCCGTCAAAACCGATACCATGGTGCAGTTGGCGCCTGACTTCGGATACGATAATGCTGGTCCAGACAACGATTGGACCTATGAATGGGAGACTCTTTGGGGACCAGGAACGACAACCTATACGGATGCTACAGATGCCTTTACCAAGGTAGTTTTCTCTGATTCTGGAAAGTATCGCTTGCGCCTTCGTGTCACTGATCCATATCCTGAACAGGAACGTAAGTATTGGGTCTTGACGGACGAAGTAACTTTTGATGTTAGTCCAAGTGGTACCATTGTCGACACGTCTTCAAACGGTGGGGGAGCTTCTTCAACGTTCAATACCTTCGAAGAACTTGAAACTGTACAGGTCTCGCCAAATCCTGCGCACGAGTCCATTCAGGTGAGTGCTGATTTTACGGGGCTACAAACACTGGACGTGATCTTACGAGATTACTTAGGTCGCGAGGTTTTTCGAGAGTTCGCCAAAACAGATCAGCTGCGCACAGAAGTCGATCTCAGCGGTTTTGCCGCGGGAGTCTATTTATTGAGTTTGCAAAACGGTTCGCGCATCTATACCGAACGGATTGTTGTTCGATAGTTGTGAAACTGCTTACCATCTCAGGATCGACCAGACCTGAATCTTCTACCGTACGCTTGCTCAAAGCCTTGTCGCTGTCCGCACCTCAATTTGAATGGGTGGAAGCACCTGCACTAGACAGTTTCCCACTCTTCTCTCCGACAAGATTAGCAGAAGGAAAACCAGATGCTTGTGTGGTTTTGGCGAAAGCTGTTAATGACGCCGACGCTGTCATAATCGCCACTCCAGAGTATGCCCACAACATGCCCGCAGCACTCAAAAGTGCGCTAGAATGGTGCGTTGCGAGTGGCGAGTTTTCGCGAAAGCAGGTAGTCGCAATTACTTCTACACCCCATAGCCCACGTGGTGAAAAATGTATGCAAAGTCTCGTTTGGACCTTGCAAGCACTAGATGCTCAAGTGCTAGTAGAAGCACCGATTTATGGGGCTGGTAAAGGGATCACAGCGCAGTACGAAGTGACCGATCCAGAAATCAAAGAAATGCTTGAAGCAATTATTGATTTGCTCGCTGTTAGCTAAGCATCGGAAGCCTACCTTTCTGCCATGGCTATTGAAACTTACGAAGCGCGATACGCGCAACTTTTAGTGGATTACTGCGTGGAATTGACGCCCGGTGACAAGCTCTTTGTGAGTAGCACGCTATTGGCTGTGCCCTTGGTAAAAGAAGTCCACCGAATCGCACTCCAACGTGGGGCGCATGTAGAGGTCAGCCTCGCTTGGGATGGCATGGATCGAACGTTTTTAGCAGAAGCCAACGACGAACAACTCAAGTACATCAGTGCGCAAAAACGTGCGGCCTTTGAGACCTTCGATGCTTATTTAGCAATCCGCGCGCCCTTCAACCTGCGTGACATGCAGGATGCTTCTCCAGATAAGAAAAAGAAACGCGGTGCAGCCACTAAAGGCTTGAACGACACCTATTTCAGGAGAACGGGAACGCGAGAACTTCGCCGCAACCTCTGTCAGTATCCGACTCAAGCCGCCGCGCAGAACGCTGGGATGAGCCTTGACGAGTACCGGGCATTCATTTTTGAAGCAACCAAACTCAATGAACCAGACCCAAAGCAAGCGTGGTTGGACGTGCGTAAAAACCAACAGGCAGTAACCGATCGCCTCAACGCGGCTAAGCAAATGCACTACCTCGGGGAACATATTGACTTGAAGTTTTCCGTGGAAGGCCGTACGTGGATTAACTCTGATGGGCAAACCAACATGCCGAGTGGAGAGGTGTACACCAGCCCTGTAGAGGACTCAGTAAATGGACACGTTCGCTTTGATTACCCTGCGGTGTACCAAGGCCATGAAGTTGAAGATGTCACGCTTTACGTCGAAAAAGGAGAAGTTGTAAAATGGGAAGCCAAGCGTGGTAAGGAATTCTTAGATCATATTTTTAGCTTGCCTGGTACGCGACGCTTTGGTGAAGCAGCTATCGGAACAAACTATTCGATTGATCGCTTTACGCGCAATATTCTCTTTGACGAGAAAATTGGCGGCACTGTTCACCTAGCCATAGGTCAGAGTTATGAGCAAGCTGGAGGAAAGAACAAAAGCAGCGTGCATTGGGACATGATTGCTGGAATGCGCAATGGAGGGGAGATCAAAGCTGATGGGGAAATTATTTACCGTGACGGCTTATTTCTAGACTTCCTACTCTGAACTTGCTGGTATAAATACCTGTTCATCCTCATAATGATGTGTAGCTCAGTGAGTAACCTTAGTGAATTAACTTACGTTTAGGATACAAACACTACATTGGCGGTGCCTGAAGACCAATATTTAAATCAATTTTGCTGATGCCAGCCTAGGGGAAGCCCCTGATGACTGGATAAACCGCAGAAACAACACGCATAAAGTGGAAGACAAGTTTGCTATTCTAGAGCTAAAGTACGGTAACGTATACGGCGGATACCCCAACTTTTTCGCGATTTCGGAGATCGCTATGTTGGTTTTTGAACCCGACACCAAAAGAATATTTTTAGAGAGTTGGAGTAACAATGCTGACGTTGATTTCGTGAGTGTTGACACCAAAGTCAATGAGTTGGGCCACACGATGAGCCGATTCAAGACCGTGGTCAACATGCGGACGCGTCGTCGACAAGACTTCGATGAGAACTTTCAACTCAACGACGAAGATCTTCAAGATACCTTCAAAAATCTGCGCATGACGCGCACGAATGTGAAGCGTTTCATGTCAAATAACTTGCGCAAGTATCGCGTCAATCAACTATACACCTTTGATGGACGCCGGGATATTTTCCTCTGCGAGCGTTCAGGTGTTGAATTTGATCGCGTACGCATCTTAGATCTTCAGAAAGACATCAGTGCTGAAACCAACTACCTCTTCAGTTTGAAAAAGCTCGGAGTTGTTACAGGTTTTGATTTTGATGGTAACTACCTGCGCTCAAATAACGAGGAGTTCTGGTTGCACCCGATTGCAGCACGTCAGATTATGCCACGCTCTGCGGCATTTGATGCGGCACAGTTGCTCATGGCCCAGCGTGAATTCGTTCGCCACCACGATGACTTTATGTTGAGTGCAGCAAGGACGCTTCAAAAAATCGAAAACGAAAGTCAAGCGTCCTCATAGGCTCTTCTTTTTGAAACTTTAAAGGCTCTACAAATCGATCAGATTTGTAGAGCCTTTTTCATTTGCGGGTAACTACTTCGACCAAACACGTATCTAAGAAATCCGTGATGCATAGTGAGTGCTTGCTCACCTATCTTGGCTGCATGACTGTTAAGCAAGCGCGCATTTTAGAAGTTGCTACTGCACTTTTTGCTACAGATGGCTACGACGCCACTCCTACTTCCAAGATCGCCTCAGAAGCAGGTGTTTCTGAAGGCTTGATTTTTCGACATTTCAAGAATAAACAAGGGCTGCTCGATTCCATCAGCGCTATGGCATCAGTAGCAGCCGATAGTCAGCTCTCTGCCTTAGAAGATGAGACAGACATGGCGCAGCGCATTCAGTTGGCTATTGATCAGGCTTTCGCCAAAACCAAGGGCATGAGTCACTACAATGCGATCCGAACGCAGCTAGGCGCTACGGGGACGAGTTTTGGGGACGTCAGTCCTGGAGGATTGCGGGAAAGCCCAACTGCCAAACTCGACAAGCTCCTCGCAGAAGCTTTCAAGGCCATGAATTTCGAAAATCCTGCAACTGAGGCTAAGTTCTTGCGCTGTTCGCTGGCGGGTATTCAGTCAGCTATCAATGCCGGTGACTTATCTGGTACAAAGAAGCTCAAAGCTTTCATGCAGAATATGTATGCTTGATCTTCGAAGGGCTAAAGCCCTTTCTCAGCTCGCTTTTCGAGCACAGGACCCTTGGCCCTGAACGTTTAGCAATCAGGGCCAAGGGTCCTGTTGCGACTGCATTGAGCGTGGACTTTAGTCCACACGAACATCCCAAAAGAGCGTCCCTAACGCATACTACCAATTAACAATTCCTCAACTACCAATTACTCCACCCCTAGCCCCATTTGCTTCATCAAAATAGAAGCGTTGCGGCTCTGAGCCAATCCAGGCTTTACGGTGTAATCGAAAAATAGCTTTCCTTCTGCATCAGTCTCCACCTCAAGGCGAATGTTGTCAACTTCATTTGATGCGGTGGCCATTGCACCAAGTTCCAGATCATGCGTCGCGACGATGCCCGCAGCACCCTCACGGATCAGCTGTTCGATAAGGGCCTTGCCTCCGGCATGGCGATCTTGGCTGTTGGTTCCCTTCAAGATCTCATCGAGCAAGAAGTAGATGTTATCACCTCGCTTACTGGCTTCTACAACGACACGTAGGCGCTGTAACTCGGCATAAAAAGCAGATGCCCCTTCATGCAAATTGTCTTGCGTACGCATGCTCGTATATACCCGTAGGATAGGCAGTTGTAGTCTTCTGGAAGGTACTACTCCACCCCAATGCGCCATCGCGATTTGCAAGCCAACGGTGCGCAAGAAGGTAGACTTTCCCGCCATGTTGGAACCCGTAAGTAACTTGATGTGGGCCTTCGCTGGACTTGTAAAATCGTTGGCCACGCTCTTGCGTGGAGGAAGTAGCGGATGGTTCATCCCTTCTCCTATAAGATCTGAGGAAAAAGAAAATTCTGGGAAGGTCCAGGCAGGATACCTGAAGGCTACCCCTGCGAAAGAAACGAGCGCATCAAAGGCTCCAAGTGTGAGTAGCCATTGATCGAGAACAGTAGCATCTGCTTGTTCGTCAATACCTTTTGCTGTAGGCAATTCGAATGCGACTTCTTCAGGAAAAGCAGCTACGATCGATTCGGACAGATAGGTATTCTTCCAATTTTCAAGCTGTCGCGCATAGCGGATCTCCCAGAATGAGAAGAGATTGAGTAAGGCCACAAATGGATTTGCACGCACAGCCAATTGTCGACTCAAATAGGCCAATTTGCCGAATGCCTCACTCGTAGTTGTGCCTTTTGCAGATATTAATTGAACATTCAATGCTTGAAGCAGAGAACTGCTCCACGAAGCTGTTTCGATGTCACCAAGCATCCCTTGGTATCGCTGCAGAAGTTCAACTGCCGCCTCCGTTTGTTGGTGAATGACGTCGACCTGTGCCTTGAACCGAAATAGAAGAAATGCAGTCGGTAAGTAGGCCAAGACCGCAACAAAAAATGGCAAAAAGAAAAACGCTGCCAACCACGCGAGATTGAAAATCGAAAGTCCGTAGATCACTATCGGCCACCAGCTTTGAGAGAAGTTTGAAGGCGTCGCGGCCCAACTTCTTAATTTGTCTAAGGCCACTGGTTTGGCTGCTGATTCAGCTCCATGCGCAAGAAATCGCTGTCGCCAGTCCACTAATGGACTTAGTTCTTGAATCGCCTTCTGACGTGACTCCAATTGCATGATGTCTTGCAAAGGTGTTTGCAT
>CALDUE010000176.1 GCA_937923485.1 uncultured Saprospiraceae bacterium | reverse complement strand
CCAGCTACAGAAAAATCATCCACTACAATACAACCTTGAGTAAATCTAAGGATTCCGCCTTGTTTCATTAGGTAAACGGGTGATTGCCAGAGAATCTTTAAGAACGTACACGGAGACGAAATCTTCACAATTAATAGCAATACTGAAAGGACTATCTAAATGCTTTAATTGCCTACTTGACTGAACCGAGTCCCATAATAGCCTAAGTTGAGGAAAAATAACCCCAAGACTGTCAACTGGAATCTTTTTAATACATTCTACAGGTATATATTTCTCAATTTGCTTGACAGATTGGTACCGAGTAGTACCAACTAAGGAAAATCTTATGCCTAACTCACCTGAACCAATATTAAACACTTCGGTAAGCTTTAAAACCGATCCCAAATAGTCGCCTACTTTCTCGCAAGGGATGGAAGGGCCCGGTTCCCAATGAAAATCAGGTCTTGTGGCCGCAGGCTGAAACGATTTATTGCAGGCTGCTGAAAACGCACACAAAACGAAAATCCATATTAACCAACGAATATTCATTGAACAACAACTTTTAGAATAGAGTTTTTAGAATTGCCTTTACCAATAGCGTAATATACGCCACTAGGCCAATTGACATTGAGGGAAGCCCCACCTTTCTCGCGACCAATAAGTACTCCATTAGCCGATGTGACCACCCAATCAAAACCAACCTCTAACTCAAGAAGTTGACCCTGTCTAAGTAATATTCCTTTTTCGCTGTGATGTTTTGGTAACGCAAAATCCTTAACATCGCTCGTAAAATCTATCGTACATACAGCGGAAGTATTGGGACTAATCTCACGGTTGTCCAAGCAGCCATCTGGCGACGCCTCTTCGACTGAGTTTGTCCGCAACCAGACACCACCGTTTTTTGATCCGTCATCGAATGTAGTTTGTAGTCTTCCTTCATTAGTATCCCACCACATAATGACGTCATTCGAGTTTGATCCACCACCTACGCCGATAGCATGGGAGTGACCAATTAAATGCCCAATTTCGTGTAGTAGTACAGTATAAAGGCTAACTTGGTTTCCATTAGGACCGGTAAATACATCAGCATGCCATGATTGATTTGGATCGATCAATATGTCTGCGCCTACAATATTTCCATCGATTACTTGTGTAACTCGGTCAGGAAATTCAGATAATGATAGGCAAGGAACTCTTCCAGTCTGACTTGATCGGAGTGTTTCTGCCACATGACCGCCTTCCGCATTGGTGGGGGTGGCAAATTCTATAATACTTCTGTCGGTAGAACCCCTGCTCTGAAGCGTGGTTCCAGCAAATGCAAAATTTAGTCCTGATTCTCGTTCCCAATCGCAAAACGCTTGCTGCACAACATCAATAAAATCAATTTCACTTACACCCGCCGCTGCTAGTTTCACAGGGTCGTTGTTGATATAATAATGGAACTGCCCATCTTGATGTTCAGAATCACCTTCAATAAACGTAAACGATTTCACGCGATCTCGAAAAGTTTCGTCAACTCCATTAATTGGAATTGTAACATCATGATTTGTGAGTGCATATTCCACATCTACATGTGTGCGGCATCTTCTTAAACCACCTAAAAATGTAAGCTCCCAATTACCAGTTGCTACTGGCCCAGTGCTAGTCTGAACACTTGCAAGAGGGGTATTGCTCGATAATCGAAACGTTATCTGATCTTCTGTCCAAGATGTTACTAAATTCGAGTCATCCTGACGAACGATAAGTTTATCACCATTTGGTTGGTCGCCGTTCGGAATAAGTATTGCTGCAACTCTATCAGGATCGGTCAAGCGACTACCCGTTAGCGTTATTGTCTCGTGTATCCCTGATCGATATATGCCATCTACCCCGTCCAAACCACACATAAGTAAATCATACTCACCCTCCCCACACAAATCCTCAAACTCCGTACACCCAGGCGTGCCTTGAAAAGTAGGAGGATTAACGTATTCTGCTATTCCAGCTACTGCAAATTCGTCCACATTCATGGTGCCGAAATCGCCCCACTCGTTTACTGCTATTGTAAGGGTAGCGAGCTTTTCATATACGGTATCGAGGACGTAGTGTGGCTCGCTGTTGTCGCAAGGCGACTCTATCGTAAGCCCAATCTGGTCTTTGGTCTGATCTTTTACGTCTACCGTATACGCAGGACCGTCACTGATATCACCTTTTTTCGCCTCAATTTTTTCTTGATCCACAATGAATTCACCTAAATTACCTGCGGGGTAATCAATCAGTACCTCCGCTCGGCCGAATTCAAGTCCATGAACACTACTCTTGGCCATGACGTCAAATTCGACAGTCATCTCATGGACATTGGGCACAGGGTTATCAAGTTTAATACAAAACTCTTTGGGATTAGAAAGTGACCGCAACTCAGCTTCGGTCAGGGGATGAATGGTCAGATCAACTCCTAGCGATTCACCAACTTGCTCCCGCAGCTGTCGCCAACTCTTGTATTTGTCCAGCTCTCCCCAGTGGATCGCCTCATATTCGTCGTCTGACTTTAGGCGAGTAATTTTTCCTGCGTTCCCTTCATGTAAATGGTATCCGCTTGAAGAATTTGGTGAAAGCAGATAGATGCCCTTTTGACCTCCACTTAGCGTGCTTCCGTGTGAAACAGATTCGATTACATCATCGAGCCGACCTCCAGGTGTATGCACTTCAACACTGTTATAAGCTGCACTACCTTTAAGAATGCGATCTATGAAAATAGTGTGCACCGTTTCTATTGAGCCTGTTTCGGGATTGCGTACAGCAAACGTTTCTTCTAAGACTCTACCTTCTACTACCAATGCAGCATTAGACAGGTATTGCCCCATTTTTTCAGAGGGTGGCGTGGCTTGAGCTAAAACATCGGTTTTGGCGAAAGCACTAATCAAGAAAACGAGAGAGAGAGAGAGAGAGAGAGAGAGAATTTCATACGGATATTTCAAATACAACCAATGCAATATTGCACTAATTCGCCCCCAATATTGCTAAAATTTCTGAGACTACGGCAAGTTCATAATAATAAAGCACAACATCAAGCTGAAATACAGCTAGACCGTAGGCGTTCCAAATAGCAAAATTATCGCCTCACAACCTCAGTTTAGAATGTGCAGCTTGCCAAGAAGCAAAGAGCTAGCCCGAAAAGATTTCCCCGCTACGCACATCCTATTTGAGCGACGCATTCGCGACGTAATGCAGCAGCTGCTCGCTCGAGAGGACTCTGCGCTAACATGAGCGTTGAACGCACTTTAAGATCGCTACCCCCAAAGCCCTGTCAGCGTATACGCGGATGAGGACTAATTCGAAAAGCAGCCTTATTTCCAATCTGGCATCTCTGCATTTTCAAACAAGACCTCTCGGTTAAACCCGTCAATGTCCATGATTAAGATGTTCTTGACTGAGATACCGTCATTATTCGTATTGGTAAACACAATCTTGCTACCATCTGGAGAATAAATAGGATCTAAATCGTTCGTTCCATTTATTTTCTCAAAAGAAAGATCAGTCGTTGCGAGTGTTTGGATGTTGCGCATAAATATGCGGGCATCC
>CALDUE010000175.1 GCA_937923485.1 uncultured Saprospiraceae bacterium | reverse complement strand
TTGCAGCTGGATCAATAAACGTGACTGGTGCGCCTTCTACCGTTACGCGTTTTCGCGAAAGCTTGAGCGGATAAGGTGCATACTTATCCATATCTATACGGCGACTTGTATTATATTGAACGACGACCGTTCCGCCTGTTTTAGCGTAAGCGAGAAGCTTGGCATTTTGACGCTTCACCCAGTCCTGCGCATTGTAAGCACGGATACCAACGACGATCGCATCGTAGCCTGACAAATCGCGATTGACGAGGTCTGATTCAGTAAGCAAATCAACATTGTAACCGATAACACTTAATGCCTCAGGGACCAAATCACCAGCTCCCATAACGTAACCAATGTTCTTGGCTGAACGCTTGAGATCGAGGCGCACAGCACGCGCTTCGCCTCCTGTTGGAAGTGCTTGGTACGGGATGTGGCTGTAGCGCAAAATTTTGATCGCTGGCATCTGAGTGGTAGAACCGTCGGCACCTACTGAAGCAATGTGCATCTTGCCATCAGCAGTAGCCCCAGGGCTTACCATAAAGGTGATACGCTGCTTCGACCCCGCTTCGGGAAGGTTGACTTTTTGTGTACTTGGAGAAGCAACCCATCCCGCTGGCAACTCTAACTTAAGGTTGAGTTCGCCACCTTTTGAAAGGGCCTCGACAAGAACGCTAACCTCACGCGCTTTGCCATCCGCCCAGAGGTAGACCGAATTTTCAAATCGAGCCGAGTTTTGCGGAAGTAGTAAGACTGGACGGTAGATTTCGCCGACATCTCGATAGGTATGCTTGTAGATGACGGGAGCAGTCAGTTTGATCGACTCACCCATCACCTTTACCGTCGCGATGGCCTCCATTGCAGGCGGGTTTTCAGGAAGACCACGAAGCGCATATTTAGGAGCGCTATACATGCCTTCTGTTGCTTTACCTCTCAACCAATAAGGTATACTCGAAAAGCCTTCAACCTTCGTATTAATTTTTCCTTTTGCGTCCTTATTATTACTAAGGGTTTGGTTAAGGTTATCCGTTTTCCCTTTGAGGATTTCAATTTTTTCTAAAGATATATCTGAGGATATATCTCGAGCGATGACTTCGAAATTTAGCTCTTCACTTTCTCCAGCCCCGACAACAGAATCTGGCGCAGTTGTTTCAAAATAAAGCCCTGCACAATCTGCGATTAATTGCTCTAGCGCAGGAATTTTTGTGCGTGTATATCGTGATTCCGGCAGCTTGCGCATCAGCTTAAGCGCTTCGACGAGGTCGGGTACTATTGCGGAGGGCATAGCTGAATTGAAGTTCTTTTCTGCTTTCGCCAAAACCTGCTTTACGGCAGCTCCTCCTGTAAACCTTGACCAACTGTCATCTACTCCGTCGAAGAGGTTATTACGGTCTGCGGGAAAATCACCACCGAGCAACTTCATGTATTCCTTCTCACTTCCACGAGATGAAGAACTACCGAAACCTTGACTGGAGTGATTTGAACGACTGCGCGCTGCAATCTCTCCGTTGCTCAGACCTAAAAGTGGGTAGTAAGATCCTGCGTCGACTTCGACGAGATCAGATTTGTCTGCTTTTGCAAAATTCTCTCTACTTCCGTAAAACCACCAGCTGGTGTTGTACATGATGCGCTTGGCTTGCCAAGTGGTAATACCTGGCTGACGAAGTTGTTCAGGAAAGGCTTTAGGGTCTGCCGCAAGTGCGAAAGCGTCTACGGCAAGTATCGCAGAGGTGGTGTGGTGACCGTGCGTTCGCCCTGCCGATTCTGGATCAAATCGCGTAACGATGACATCGGGTTGCCACTTGCGGATTACCCAGACCATGTCACTCAATATCGAGTCGCGATCCCAGAATGTGAGCGTCTCTTCTGGATTTTTGGAGTAGCCGAAGTCGTTTGCTCGAGTAAAGAATTGGTGTCCACCGTCGGTACGGCGGGCAGCGAGTAGCTCTTGTGTACGAATAACGCCCAGGCCTTCGCGAATGTCCGTACCGATGAGGTTTTGGCCTCCGTCCCCCCTAGTGAGGGAGAGGTAAGCGGTTTCGGCGAGTTCCTCGTTGGCCATCCAGGAGATGAGACGCGTGTTCTCATCATCTGGGTGAGCCGCCACGTAGAGTGCTGAGCTTACGTCTTGCAACTTCTGGAGATTGTGCAGCAATACAGAGCTTGGCGGCGTCGGACGGTACTGAGCGCTAAGGGTTAGCGAAAAGATGAGAAAACCGAGAAGGGTGGAGAAACGATTCATGGTGTAAATGTAATTGATGGCCATTGCCTTGACTACTGTCTTAAGAAGCTGCAAATTCGTGAAAGAGAGTAATTGCAAAGGATTAACCTGCCATCAGCAACTTAGATCATTTTGACTCGACTATTGTGTACGCTCCTGCACACGAAACCACGCTGTTAAACCGGCAACATTCCCGCTCGGTGAAATTCAGCCTCGGTGGTATCGCCCGCTTTCTTTGAGGGGTAGGCGTCAAAAAGGACTGCCAACGCAACCAGTGGGACTGCCACCTCAAGGGTCTCCCACTTGTTTGATTGCGGAATGAGTAGTACGAGTAGGACTGCCGCTAGAAAGGTAAGCGTGATGGCCCATCTAGGTACTGGAATGCCCGCTTTGGCAAGGGTCAACATGAATTTCGGCTTTTTGCTCGCGATGAGTGGGAGGATTATAAAATAGATTCCCAAGCCTAAGCCAAGCCCGTTGGTAAAGATGATTTTATTCAGCTTGACGCCGTTGATTTTGATGTTGTGCAGGTTGGTCTCATTTTGAGAATTCAGCGCTGCCATCGCTTCGCTCGTTTCCCAGCCCATGAGGCGTTGCCCCCAGCTAATTTCTTCTCCTGCTCCAAAAATAAAGAGTAGTGCTGCTCCAAGGGTGACGGCCTTCCAAAAGAGGGTTTGGTTTTGGCGAAAGCTGAGAAAACGGTAGAAGAGCAAAAAAGAAACCCCGAGGAGTCCGAAAAAAGTGATGTACTCGACTGGACCATCTTCCACGGCAAAATCTCTGTACAATTCGGGAGAAAAATTGCCGAGGACAACCATCAAGAGTATGATTCCAACCATGATTGCAAGCGCCCCCATTGACAACTTGGACATTGCGTTAGCTGCTGTATTGGAGGTTGAGACGCTTGACTGAGAAGACATAACCAGAGGCTGAATTGTGCGTTATCCTTGCAAAGCTCTGCAAAGCGCTCAAATGTAACCCTATTCAATAATTGGGCACATTTGGTAAATTTGAAATAACCTTGTCTCCATGCCCAAAGTTCCTCCATTTCCAGCAGGTCAGTCGTTTCAGGCGAGGGGGAAACTCATGCTTACTGGGGAGTATCTGGTGCTTGACGGTGCTAAGGCCTTGGCTGTGCCGACCAAGCCCGGACAGCGCCTACAAGTAGCCGTTACGAATAGCCCTGACGTCTTGCATTGGGAAAGTTTGGACGTGTATGGCAATGTCTGGTTTGAAGGTGCGTTTACGCGCAAAAGCCTAAAAAAGCGGCCTGCAGCTGTGGATAGGAGCACTAAGGCAAGACTCGCGCGACTGCTCAATTCGATCTTGACGACTCATCCGCTGATTTGGCCACGTGGACGCGGATTGCAGTTTCGCGCAACGCTTGAATTTGACCATACTTGGGGTCTCGGTACGAGTGCTACCTTATCCTATTTGCTTTCGGCCTTTGCTGGCGCCAACCCTTTTGAGATCAATCAGAAAGAATTCGGTGGTTCTGGCTATGACATCGCTTGTGCAGGATCTGACGGTCCGCTCGTGTATCAGCTTATGAAAGGCGAACCGATCTTCGAGCGTATAGATTGGAATCCTAGTTGGCTGAAAGACTGCTATTTGATTCATCTCGGAAAGAAGCAGAATAGCCGTGAAGGGATTCGCAATTATCGCGAAAATGCAGGCGCTGATCTTTATCGCTACGCCGAAGAGGTCGACGAGCTAACCGCTGCGTTGCTTCAAGCTACCGACATCGAAACTGCTGGGGAAATTCTGAGGAAACATGAAGCACTCGTTGGTTACGTCACGCACCAAACGCCTGTAGGAAAGGGCCTTTTCGCAGACTTTAAAGGTACCGTTAAAAGTCTCGGCGCCTGGGGGGGAGATTTTGTGCTGGCCGTACCAAAAGGGCAGGAGGACGTACCCGGGTACTTTGCTTCTCATGGTCTGACGACTTGCTTTCCTGCCCAAGATTTGCTCGCTCTACCTAATCAAAAGCCGCCAATTTCCAATGTTGATCCTTCGGATTGGCCGGTGTTTTTATACGGTCCGCTTGCCGAGCCGCGCATGGACAATGAGTGGCTGCAAGGTCATTTGCACTACGCGGCTGACTTGCTCAATCACATGATTATCGATAATTATTCGGCAGCGCCGATTGCGCATCGCGGCGGCATTGTTCCAGGCACTTTGGTGTATTTAAGTCCGGAGGAAGTAATGGCTATGGACATCCATCCTGCTGGCGGTCCCTACAAGCGATCGCATGTTCGGGTGCGCGTTGGGGATGCTGAGGTGACGGCGTTGGTTTGGAAGTAGGTCGGTTTCGGCTTAAAGCCGAAGCCGAATTTTGAATTAGCGCCGACAGCTACGCTGTGGCAATTTTGAATTTTGAATTGTGTGACGCGAGCTGGGTATTGTGCGGATTGGGATGCGTCACATGGCAATCCCATAATGTGGTTTCGCCGTTGCACGAGCGACTGGGATGAGATTTCACTGACGTGAATCTGGGTCTCAGATTATCCATTCGCATATGGATAATTGTTATTTGTAGCTTGTTTAAAATAAGGTGCAGAGCTATCTCAAATCGCAAATTTTCATTCAAACTATAGTTACGTGATAGCCCAAAAACGAGCATCTCCCAACTCAGCCGTCCACATGCCGACAAAAAGGTACTTTTGTCGACCATTGGCGCGTTTTAGCGTCATCGACTTCTGCAACACTATGCGTTTTACACTTTTAGCCCTCGCCTTCGCAGCCCTTGCGCTGAGCACCAGTTCAGCTCAAACGCTAGAGGAATTTACTGCCGATCCTACGGTTTTGGCGGAAGCTTACATACGAGGACAGGTACAGCCACTCGACTCTGCTTTGACGGGAGAAGCAGCTGAAAATCCAATCAGCTTGCTCAAGCTCCCGAAGGCACCAAGAATCAAGGCGATCCCTCATTGGCGTAAAGACGGGCGGGCCTTGGTAGACATAGAATTTTCGAGTAGTACCTCAGCGGAAGACCTCTATGTTTTTCTTGACAGTACCGCAAGAGGTTGGAGAATTTCGGCGCTGCGTCAGTTTGATTTGCCCGGGGTTTACTACCAGCAACTCAACCATTACCGCAACAAGGGAGAGCGCAGCATTCGAGCGGATTATAATGCGAAATTGAAGGCCTCGATGGCGCGCGGCGTCACCAAGGAAGAACATGAAGAAGTTCATGGAACAGTGGATGACCGAATTTTCTACGTCTTCAACTTAAGGCTAGCTTCTTCTCCAGACCGGGACCTCGTCCGACACTTTGAGCATTTGCGCAAGAAATTCGAAGCGGCCAAAACTGCGATCGACAGCATGCCGAAGTCTCCAATCGCTTTAGAACATGACAATGAGCAAGTCGGTCAGTTACTTCAGTACCTTTTGGTAAAACGGGCCTATCATGGGCAAGGTCCTTTGCGTTTCGAAATAGCAGCAATCGGGGGCGACGATGTCGGTTATCTCTATTGTAATGACGCGAGTTGCAAGCCTACACCAACCCCTGGCGGATTGATTGCTTACCGCTCTTTAGGTGGAGGATGGTGGTTGTATCGGACTACGTAAACTCAACAAAGTGCAACGCACTTTTTGAGTTTGGTTTGGGTTCAGGGTTCGAGGTTCGAGGTTCGAGAAATCTGACTCGTGCTTCGCACTTCTTCAGATTTCGTTCAAGGTGCAGCCCCATCCCTATATGGTGAACCTTGAACCAACCAAGCGCGAGTGAAACGAGCGGTTGGTGATGAACCTTGAACTACAATTGCGAGCCCAAGCGAGCAATTCGTACTTACCCAACAACAGCCAAAACAATATAACCTAGAATCGCGATGCCTCCACCGATCAGAGCATAAGGCAACTGGGTGCGCACATGATCAATATGGTCGGTGGCGGCAGCCATACTGGCGAGAATAGTGGTATCCGAAATTGGAGAGCAATGATCTCCGAACACCCCACCTCCCAACGCAGCTGCTAGTCCAATCGCAGGATCAATGCCGAGTGCAGTAGCAACCGGAAGCGCGATCGGAACCATGATCGCGAAGGTGCCCCAGCTCGTTCCTGTGCTAAACGCGATAAACCCACTCACTAAAAAGATGAGCGCGGGTCCGAGCCAGCCGACGAGGTAATCTGCTGCATAACTCGCCACATATGTGCCTGTTCCAAGCTCTTTACATAAGGAGCTGATCGCGAAGGCAAAGAGCATCAGTAAGGCCAAAGGAAGCATCGCGCTCAAACCCTTCAAGGTCAATTCCGACATTTCTCTCAGGTTCATAAGTCCTTGTGCGCGATAGGCGATAATCGATAGCGTGAGCGCACCTGTGACTGCGGCGAGTACACTTGTCGAACCGCTGCCCTGCCCCAAGGCTGTGATAAACAGGTCCCAAGAACTGCCCGTCGGATTTAAGGAAAGTGCCGCCTCCCAACCAGTAATGGCGAGGAAAGTCGGCATGAGCAAAACCATCGATACAATCGGCAGCAACATGTTGACTGCACGCTTGGGCGTCTCGGCTTCAGGTAAGGTCTCTGTGAGTTCGGTGCCTGTCATTGCAACACCTCCTGCTGAAATCACAGGACCACCGGCTTGCACACGCGCATCGGCCATCTGCATACCTGAGAAATCCCAGCCAAACCAGATGACTAGAGGCACGAGTAGTAGCGCAACGATCGGATAAAAGGCATAAGCCATCGACTGCACAAACATGCCAAGTGGATTGCTTTCCCCCTGTGTTGCAAGCAGCCCCATGATAAACGCTCCCCAAGCATTGAGAGGAAGGAGGATGCACACAGGAGCCGAACTTGAATCAGCGATATATGCAAGTTTTTCGCGGCTGATTTTCATGTTGTCAAACAGCGGGCGAAACAGCGTTCCAACCGTCAATACAGAAATACTAGACTCGACAAAGACCAAGATTCCTGTGGCCCAGGCGAGGAGTTGAACCTGCTTTGTGGCACCTTCGGCACTTTTGCGGGCGATGATTTTTTGAACCCAATCAATAAATCCCGCCACACCTCCTGACTTTTGCATGAGGACAATGAGCGCACCCACCAAACAACTGAATAAGATTGTGCGAGTATTCCCAGGATCTTCAAATACGCCTACGAAGCGCTGAAGCGTAGACAGAAAAACATCTATGACAGAACCGCCCAGCACCATCTGGCCAGCTACAATACCAGCCAATAAAGAAATGTAAACTTGTCGAGTGGCAATAGCTAGTACTACGGCAAGTAGCGGAGGAACAAGCGAGAGAAAACCGTAAGTGTCGGGCGTCATAAGATGAGCACAAGGCCGAAGTGTTATGCCCGAAGTACGCAATTTTCAGTGAGAGTACGTTGGCTTTCCTGAAATCCCCCTCAGACCTAAATCAGCAAACCCTCTTCCACTCGCTTAATTTTTGTCTAGCTCGCAACAAGAACGTCCTCTTTCTCTGGAACTTTTCCTGCATTTACCGAATGGAGTGGCCAAGTGATATAGAAGGTGGTTCCTTGATCAAGCTCACTTTCCGCCCATATCTCTCCTCCTGCCGCTAAGACGATTCGCCTACAAAGCGCCAAACCAATACCAGTGCCTTCATAGCTACCTCTTTCGTGGAGTCGAGTAAATAAGCCAAAGACATCATGCACTCGATTTGGAGGAATACCTATTCCGTTATCGCTTACGCTAAAACGTACTTCTTGGTCGCTTACTGTGTAGCCGACTTTACAAATTGGTTTCCTCGACGAATTTTTAAATTTAATACCATTACAGATTAAATTTTGAAAAAGTTGAATAACCTCGGTTTTGTGTCCTGGAATATCAGGCATGCCTTCTTCGATGACCAATTGTGCTTGCTCCCGAACCATCAGGTTAGACAAATTAGATTCTATAATCGTGAGCACTTCAGCCGTCGGAACTACGATAGGAGTATGTTCAGTATTCGTATCGCAATATTGAAGAAGATCATCGACCATTGCGTGCATTCTTGATGCGCCCTCGGTAACGTAGTGCAGATAGTCTGTCATACCTTCTCGATGCCCCATTTTATGAAGGAGCTTTCCTATCTGGTCGGTATTTGAACCAATTTTATACAGCGGTGCTTTCAGGTATTTACCTGCAGCTTGCGCGATCTGTCCTAACTCTTCATTGACTCGAACCAGATGCTCTACACGCTGTAAATTCTCTTCACTCCTCAGCTTTAGCTCGGCATTAATCGACTGAAGCTTTCTGCTCTTTCTTTTAAATAGCTCTGTTTGAGTAATCAAAGAATTCCGCTTCCTTTCTGCGACAGCCTCGTATTTTCTTACTTTATAAAAGTGCTTTTTATTGGATGAAATCTGAAGAACCGAAGCGACGGTTGCAATGCAAACAACAACACCCAATATCAAATAAGGTAAATAGACTAACTCGGTAGTTCCATCCCCGCGCGAAAGACATACAATTACAGCAACTAAGTGTATTATCGCTGCTCCTCTTACTGAGGAAAGCTGATTCAATACAGCAATGCTGATAATAAAACTAGGTACAAAAATATAAATCGGAGCTGGGTTCAAGTCAAATAAAAAAGCTATGACGCAGCTATTCAAGAACAACAGCACCAGCGAAAATTTGTGGTTCACCTTCCAAGCGCGAGACACATCACCCACATAGAGCACTGCACTCAACATACCTAAGGCTATACAAGAAATTTGCGCGAGCTGAGATAGCTCTGAGCCGCTAGCAACTAAGAGCAGTACGTTTACCGAAGAAAGGATTCCTAAAACCCACCTTACAATTGTCCGTTGTATTGGAGCTGAATTATAGCTATTCATTAATTGAAGATTTCAAATGCACTGAGACGTGAAGTGCAATTCAGACTGATTAAAATTTTATGGCAATACAGGGAGCGTAAAAGTCAAGGTGATTCCCTCTTGATTTTTATTAGAAATGAACTGAACGCTTCCACCAAACGAGTGCACTATCTTTCGAGAAATTGCCAAGCCGACTCCCGAGCCTTCTTTTCCGTTGCAATCTCCTTCTTTACAGAAGAGTCTAAATACATCTTCTCTAGCGCCTATTTTAATACCCTTTCCATTGTCTTTGACAAGAATTTCGACCATCCCGTCGACATGCTCTTTGGAAGACACTTTCAATGAGAGTGGACGCAAATCACATGCAAACATGATGGCGTTCTTAATGACCTGCATGAACAATACATGCATAGCCTTCTTGTCTGCCATTACAACAGGCATCGTGGATACCTCAATTTTGCAGTCCTTGAGTGAAGGCTCTAGGCTAGCAAAACAAGCGTTTAAAGTTTGATTCAAATCAACAGGTTCGCTTGTGTGCTTGTATTTACCTGCATTACTAAACAGCAATAAGTCGTCGAGTAATTTACTCATCTTCGATGCGCTCTCGATGACTTCGCCAGTTCGTTCTTCAAGTGCAGCATCATTGATTCCAGCAATCTTCTTTTGTATAATTCCGATGAAGCTAGAAATCGATCGTAGTGGTTCTTTGAGGTCGTGACTTGCTGCGAAAGAAAATTGAGACAGCTGCTCATTGCTCGAGGAGAGCTTGCGCTCCATCAAGATGCGTTGATTCATCTCTAATTCTAACTTCCTGTTCGCCAGCTGAAATTGACTCGTTTGCAGTTCTTCTTTCAAGAACTCTTTGTGAAGCGCTAATTCCTGCTTTTTCAATACATGCGTTATGCCTTTGGCTCGCACCATGAAGTCTCTGTTTACCTCAAGTAGACGCCCTGTAACGTAGTAACAGAGGATCATGGTCAAGAGAATAAAAACTGTTTGATAGCTTTCTGGCGATTCTACTGGCGTAACGTAGTCATCTAATACCCCAAAATGAATCAGAGAAACGGCTAGAGACAAGACTAATGCAGACAGTCCAAAGCGTTCCTTAGCTGAATGAAAAGAGGCGAAAATTCCAAGAAGAAGCGGACACATCAAAAAATATGAATAGGACTCCGTGCCAAACATCGCACTCAGCATGATTAAGGCGATGGTCGCTCCAAGGAAAATGTAATAACGGGCTATGACATACCAACGCTTCTGATAGAGCACCCAAGCAACTAGAAAAGTCTGGAAACAAAAAATCGAAATTAGTTCGGTTCGGATTTCCCCTATTGCCGCTTCAAAAGTCAAAAAGATCAGCGAACCGAAGGCTAGCGCCTTGACCATTGTCCATGTAGTCTCCACTAATTGATCAGCGCGCGCCTCATCGAATGTCTGACTGGCTGAACTTGTCTGTAAAGTTGAATTAACCGGCATTTGTATCTGTAATCTACGTTCCGCCCTTCATAGCCGATTATTGTGCCAGACTATCTTAAAACTGGTTATTTTTTGACTTTAATCGGTAAACCAAAGCCCAGATTCCTATCGTTGAACCTGTATGAATTCTTCGTTACGGCAAACGGTTCCTGTCATGGTCGTCTTCAATCTTCCAGAGATTTGGTCGCCAGACTTCGTTCAAACCATCCCTGCACAACGCGCATTAATCAATGAGTTATTGGCCGAAGGAGTAGTACAATCGTACAGTATCTCAGCCGACCGAACCAAGGTCTGGATGGTACTCACCGTTGAGAATGACCAGTATGCCGTAGAAGCTGTTATCTCGAAGTTTCCAATCCTAGACTTTGTCGATTATGCATGGGAGCCACTTCTCCTTACCAACGATTCGTCTTCACTAATGCAGTTTAGCCTAAATTGAGACCCTAAAACAATCACAAAAGGGTAGTCTAGCCGTCAGAATTTCTTCCTTAAAGTCCCTTACATTGCAAGGTGTATTAAGATCACCCATGATCACAAAAACATCCGCATTTGCTGTAGTACTAGGCTTACTCACTTTAGCCTCTCAGGTTTTGGCGCAAGCTGATACAGTAATTGCGTGCAGAGGCCAAGCGAATGGTATTCTTGCTGATGGAGGTTTTGATCGATACCGCTGGTTTCCTACTACAGATATACAGAGCCCAAACGGTAGAAGAGTAGTTTTCACTGGAACGACAAGCGCAATGCTTTATGTCGAACAGCAAAATTTCGTCGGACCGAATCTTGTCGAGAATCCAAATTTCGAGGATGGAAACGTCGGTTTCTCATCGGGCTATCGTTATTCTGCTGGAGGAAGTAGTGCCCAGGGAACATACAGTATTGTCACCAGCGGAAGCGATCACAACCCAAACTTTTCACCTTGTACAGATGCAGCCGTACCGGGAAACGCCATCATGGCTCTAGATGGTTCTGATTCTGCAGATGATGCTGTTTGGTGCCAAACGATTGATGTAAATCCAAACGCGAGCTATGGTTTTGGTTTTGACTTGGCCTCCCTAAGTAATGGAAACCCCAGCACACTCCGTATTCAAATAAATGGACAAGATGTTGGCGGTCGGCCCATCGCAGATGTCCAAGCTTGTTTTTGGAAGCGCGCGCTTATTTATTGGAACGGTACAGGAGCTACAAGCGCTGAAATCTGCATTTACGACCTGAACACTTCTGCAACTGGCAACGACTTGGCCATCGACGACCTTTCATTTGTCGAACTTGGTCCAATTACTTTAGACAGTTTTTATGTTGCTCTCGGAGATCAAACTTTTGGAGAGCAAGAAGTAAGTATCTGCAGTAGCGAACGCTACACTGAATTTGGACTTAACCTTGGCATAGGAGATTCTGGCACCCGTACGTTGCAGAACGTAGCAGGATGCGATTCGATCCTTACCGTGACAGCGGTTCAAGGCGATAGTCTTTTTGCAAGTCTAGTGATCGATAGCCTCTGCTTCGGGGACACACTCCGATTTGACGATTGGATCATTACAACTGATACGGTCCTGTCTAAACTTGTCCCCGCTCCCACAGGCTGTGATACTTTCTTTACGCTCCAAGCAATATACTTTGAGCCGAAGAACATTGAAAAAACGGTCGCTAATCCGAGCTGCGACGGAGACACAAACGGCATGATAACACTCGTCAATCTAGCTGGAAGTGGAACTGTGCAATACACTTGGGATGACGGACCAACAGGCCCGGTTCGCGAAAACTTATCTCCTGGCACCTACACCTATCTGGCCGAAGATCAACGAGGATGTAGCATTAGCGAATCGATCGTTATAGAAAATCCAGCGCCACTTACCATTACTGACATCCTCAGCATAGGCGTACGTTGCGCAGAAGAAACCAACGGTTTTGCAATCGTAGATGTGCGCGGTGGCACTGGTCCAGTCGAGTTTATCGTCGAGCAAAACGGAACCTTCTTCAACATCGACACCCTTGGCATTGGTGCCTACAACCTGACAGTAAGAGACTCCGCTGGCTGCACCGTGATGGACAACTTCTTTATCGATGGTCCGAGTCCTGTACAATTGTCTTTCACTGGCGATACCCTCATTAGGCTTGGAGCCTTGGGCAATTATGAGGTGAGTTTTTCAGGCGACAACGCAGTTTTCTCATTGACCTTTAATGACATCGCGATTGACTCACTAATCGACGATATGGGGAGGCTTACCTACACCCCTCCGAACGACGGGCTGCTTGTGGCAACAGTGGTTGATGAAAACGGCTGCGAAGAGTCCGAGTCCATTTTCGTCACGCTGCAGCCGCGCGACACGGAGTTTTTCCCAAATGCGTTCTCGCCAAATGAAGACGGCGTCAACGATCGGTTCGGCCCGGGTAGTGATCCAGCCCTTGTTGCTTTCGAAGAATTCGTAATTGTGGATCGCTGGGGGAATGTCCTCTACAGCGTACGCGATTGTCCAATCGATATTGCCGAAACCTGCTTTTGGGACGGAAAACGAGATGATGAATTCCTTGATGTCGGCGTGTACGTCTACTATGCTTCTATCCTGCTCAGCGATGGAACTACGATTCAGCGTACGGGCAACGTAACCTTGACGGGTACGAATAAGCCGCGATAAGGATAAGGCCTTGCCTTTGAGCCGATGACGCAGGGCGAGAATCTTCGCCGCAGGTAGGGCTTTCGCCAAAACAGATTACGCTAAAAAAAAGCCCCATTGCTCTGTGGCGACGGGACTTTTTTATCCTTTAGCAGGATAGAATTGCGGACTGAAAAGTGAAGCTTAAGCGCCAGTCTTCGATCCGAAGATGCTACCGATGTATTGACGGTTCATGCGAGCGATGTTGTCTACTGAGATATCCTTCGGACATTCCGCTTCACATGCTGTGATGTTGGAACAGCGACCAAAGCCTTCTGTATCCATCTGCTTTACCATCGCCTGCACGCGCTTCTTTGCTTCTACCTGACCTTGCGGAAGCAAGGCTAGGTGACTCACTTTCGCACTGGTGAAGAGCATGGCTGATCCGTTTGGACAAGCTGCAACACAGGCTCCACAAGCGATACAAGCAGCAGCATCAAATGCATCGGTTGAATCTTGGTGAGAAACAGGAATCGAGTTCGCATCTTGAGTTGCCCCCGTATTTACACTGATATATCCTCCAGACTGAATGATACGATCGAAGGCATCACGATTGACGACCAAATCCTTGATGATCGGAAAAGCAGCAGAACGCCAAGGCTCGATGTATACCGTCTCACCGTCATTGAAGTGACGCATGTGTAGCTGACAAGTCGTCGTTCCTTGTTGAGGACCGTGTGGGCGACCGTTGATGACCAAAGAGCATGTCCCACAGATTCCTTCACGGCAATCGTGCTCGAAAGCAACGGGCTGCTTGCGCTCGTGAATGAGCTGTTCATTGAGTACATCAAGCATCTCGAGGAAGCTCATGTGCTCGCTGACGTTGTTTACGGTATGCGACTCAAAGGCACCTTTTGCGTTTGGGCCTTTTTGGCGCCAAACTTTAAGGTTGAGTGTTATGCCTTGGTGTGCTGCTGTTTCTGACATATTTCAATTTTTTGTACCGCGGAATTTCATTCCGCAGAACCAAGTAGGCTACGCCTACTTGTAGCTACGCGTCTTCAATTCTACGTTCTCAAATACGAGCTCTTCCTTGTTGAGTGTCCACTCTACTTTGTCGCCGTCGGTCATTTCCCATGCGGCAACGTAGGCGTACTCCTCATCGCGACGAAGTGCTTCACCTTCTGGTGTTTGTGATTCCTCACGGAAGTGACCACCACAACTCTCGTTGCGATCGAGTGCATCCTCGCACATGAGCTCTCCAAGTTCGAGGAAGTCAGCTACACGTAGTGCTTTCTCTAGCTCCGGATTGTACTCTTCGTTTGTTCCTGGTACGAACACATCTGCATAAAACTCCGCGCGCAATTCGCGAATCATCTTCTTTGCTTTGATGAGTCCATCTGCGTTGCGGCTCATGCCACAGTAGTCCCACATGATTTTACCGAGACGACGGTGGAAGCTCTCAACACTTTGGTTTCCTTGAATAGCTAGGAGCTGATCAATGCGTGTTTTGGCGGAAGCTTCAGCCTCTGCAAACTCTGGTGAATTTGTGTCAATAGTAGGTGTGCGGATCTCCTTAGAAAGGAACGCGGCGATCGTATTCGGAAGTACGAAGTATCCGTCGGCCAAACCTTGCATAAGTGCAGAAGCACCGAGGCGGTTTGCACCGTGATCAGAGAAATTAGCCTCACCCGCTGCAAAGAGACCTGGGATAGTCGTCTGCAAGTTGTAGTCGACCCAAAGACCACCCATGGTATAGTGAACCGCTGGGTAAATACGCATTGGCTGCTTGTATGGGTTCTCTCCGGTAATCTTCTCGTACATCTCGAAGAGGTTGCCATAGCGTGCCTCAACCACGTCTTTTCCAAGACGTTCGATTGCATCGGCAAAATCAAGGTAGACCGCCAAACCAGTTTCACCAACGCCGCGACCTTCGTCGCATACGTACTTGGCTGCACGGCTTGCCACATCACGAGGCACGAGGTTACCAAACGCAGGATAAATTCGCTCGAGGTAGTAGTCACGTTCTGACTCCGCAAGCTCGTTCGGGTGCTTTTTGGTGTCGCTGATATTTTTTGGAACCCAAACACGTCCATCATTACGAAGTGACTCTGACATCAAGGTAAGCTTCGACTGGTAGTCGCCACTTACAGGGATACAGGTTGGGTGAATTTGCGTGAAACATGGATTGGCCATGAATGCGCCACGCTTGTGGGCACGCCATGCAGCCGATCCGTTGGAGTTCATAGCATTGGTAGAGAGGTAGAACACATTTCCGTATCCTCCTGTACCGAGCACGACACAGTGTGCACCGTGACGCTCGAGCTCTCCAGTAACGAGGTTGCGGGCGATGATTCCGCGGGCAACACCATCGATTTTAACCACATCAACCATCTCGTGACGGTTGTACATCGTGACTGCGCCTGAAGCTACTTGTCGACTTAGTGCTTGGTAAGCGCCGATGAGTAGTTGCTGACCAGTTTGACCACGTGCGTAGAACGTACGACTCACCTGGACACCACCGAAAGAACGGTTGTCGAGCAAGCCACCATAATCACGTGCAAAAGGAACGCCTTGTGCAACGCACTGATCGATAATGTTTGCGCTTACTTCTGCGAGGCGGTAGACGTTGCTCTCACGACTGCGGTAGTCACCACCCTTGATTGTATCATAGAAAAGACGGTAGACAGAGTCACCATCGTTTTGATAGTTCTTCGCTGCGTTGATTCCACCTTGTGCAGCAATCGAGTGCGCGCGACGCGGAGAGTCATGAAAGGTAAACACCTTGACATTGTAGCCTTGCTCAGCAAGTGTAGCCGCCGCAGCGCCTCCAGCCAAACCTGTACCAACGATAATGATGTCGATGCGACGCTTGTTACCTGGAGCAACCAGCGGACCTTGGCCAGTAAACGTCTTCCACTTTTCAGTGAGCTTACCTGCTGGTTCGTTTGATTGAAGTTTCATGTTCTCAGAGTTTATAGATGAAATCGTGTACTTAGTAAGACAGCCTAGGAGGCAGATAGTTTGAGGACCTAGCCCTCGAAACCTCCTCTTCTAGCTTTGAATGAAGTACATGTATACAGGAATTGCCGCAAAGCCAAGAGGGACAACGATGCTGAAGACTAGACCTACGCCATGAATGAGGGGAGCGTATTTCTTATGCGTCAACCCAAGGGTCTGGAACGCACTCCAAAAGCCGTGAAGCAAGTGAAAAGCTAACACCACCATTGAAATGACGTAAATCAAGACGATCCACCACTGACCAAAGCTGGCCATGACCTTCGCATACAGGTCTCTTACTTCATGATCGTTGCCAGGGTAATTCACCATCGCGATGGAATCAGTAAACTTCATCTCGTACCAGAAGTCGCCCATGTGGATGCCGAGAAATACGAGGATGATCGTTCCAAGCAGAGCGGCGTGTGCACTAGCTCGCTTTGGAGCGTGATCGCTTGCTGCACTTAGTGCTTTAACGGCGTACTTACTGTCGCCGCGCGCTTTCTTGTTCTTTTTCCAGAGCAATAATCCTTGGATGGCATGAAGTAAGAACCCTGCGTACAGGCCGTAGCTCAAGAACGTAACGAATGGATTGGTCGTCATGAAGTAAGCGTAATTGTTAAACGCCATTCCGCCATCATCAATGAAGAGTTGGAGATTACCAGACAAGTGAGTCAATAGAAAAGAGATCAAAAAGAGCCCCGTAAAGCTCATGATGACCTTCTGGCCGATGCTGGAGGTAAGGAAATTAGTAAACCACTTCATAAGTCGTCGAGACGTTTGCTGCTGTCGGCGAAAGTAGGAATAACAGACGGTATAAAACTATAGAAGGTTTATACTCCCTTTCAGGGTTCTTAACAATTTGGAATCAGTCCACCCAAGGCTTGAATCCTTGTGCTTTTGTTCCCAACATTCTCTAAATATACAGTGTGCTTTTAGCTGCCGGTCCCCGTGCCTTATTCAACTGCATTTGTGTTGGCGACGTTTACCTTTGCCCACTATTGCTGCGTTTCGCAAACAGCTAGATTCAAATACTCAGTGTTTTATGGCTTTTACAGACTTTACCGATTGCTTTCCAAAGGCCAAGTTGCCACTCGATTTTGGCGAACTCAGCTATCGTGATTTTCAAACGAAGGCGATGCTCTTGCCCGATGCGTTGATGGCCGAGTGGATTGCACCACTAGAAGCTGAATTGGATGAGTTCACCGAGATCTTACCAGTGGCCAAGTTTTCAAAAAAAGACTACATCGCTTTGGTGTACTGGAAGGCCGGTCTGCTGCACAATCACTATCGGCTAGCAACCTTCGACAAGCTGGGCAACCCAATTGAAAACCGTGTCATCGCGGGTAGCTATGTCGAGAATGATGAAATCAGCACTTCTGCTGCTACGATCACCAAGGAGCATATTATCTATGTGGTGAGCGGTCAGGAAATGATCGGGGAGCGCCTAGGTCAAGCTGCTGCAACCTCAGCGGTGCGCTTGGGAATTGATGATGGTGGGATTATCAGTGTCCTGACGGACCCAAAGGACAACTAGGCAATTTCACAATCACGCTGGTACCCATCTCTAAGTTTGGGTCAATCCAAAAGGAACCCTTAGACTTTTCGAGCAATTCTTCTCGCAAAGGCCGTAAGCAGCATCCAAAATCATTGAGTCGTGGCGTAGAAACGGGGTTAACCTTACATCGATGTACAACTACTCAGCGATGATTCGTAAGGTGATGTAGACCAAGAATGAAATCGAGGCCTTCCATCGTCTGCTACGGCGTGTGAAGACAAAAGGCTCATTCACTTCTGATACGGCTTTGATGACGTTGCTGTTTGTAGTGCAGCCTAACATCACTTATAAGTGGCAAGATCCGATGCACAACTGGAATCGAATCTTGAGCGAATCCCGCGACGCGAGGATCCTCATGCCAACACGGGACTGGCGATCATCTATAACGATAGAATGTGTATTAACTTATAGCCCGTCGGTCAGTTAACTTATTTTTTTTAGCTGAAAATGAGGTATTGCAGATTGTCCAGCATCTCTTATTTAATCTTTCCTTGTAGCTACAAGGTATAGTGCAAGAATAGTAGCGGATTATTATGCCCGGACTTTTCGGTTAAACAAAGCCTTGTGATTTCTTTCGTTTTAGAAATTAAGCTGCTATTGTTTTCATACATTTCTGTAGTGCATTTTTAACACCTCATCAATTGCTTCAACTACAGCATCCGCATTCTCTTTGCTAAAGCACAAGGGCGGTTTAGATTTAATCACGTTATTAAAAGGACCATCTGTACTTATTAATATATGCTTCCTTCGTAATTCATTCTTGATGTGGCCAGCTAGCTCTGTATTTGGAGCTTTAGAACTATCGTTTACTATTTCACAACCAATAAATAATCCAGAGCCTCTTACATCTCCAATGCAAGGATACTTGTACATTAATTCTCTTAAGCGTGAAACGTAATGTGCACCCACAATTTTAGCGTTCTCTTGTAATTCTTCCTCTTCTATAACATCTAATACAGCAGTAGCTAGAGCGCAAGAAACTGGGTTACCTCCAAAAGAACTAAAGAACTCTACACCTTTTTCAAAAGTAGCAGCAATTTCCTCGGTACAAACCACAGCTCCCATTGGATGACCGTTTGCTATGGGCTTTCCAAGAATGACCATATCAGGTATTACATCAGAGGCTTCAAATCCCCAGAAGTGTTGTCCCAATCGCCCAAATCCTGTTTGTACTTCATCACTAATACAAACTCCCCCCTGCGCTCTAATTACTGGATATACTTCATTTAAATATCCTTTGGGTAGTGGCACTTGGCCGGCACAACCTACAATAGGCTCACTAATGAATGCAGAAATCGGTACATTACTATCTTTAATTTGTGCTACGGTATCTAATCCGTATAACTTTCCAGCGTTGGGATTATCCTTGTTATAAATTCCTTTGTAGGTATCAGGTATAGAAGTCTTTATAATGTGTGTTTTTTGACCAATACCTATCGGGTTGCTGAACTTATAATCACTTATTTCTATGGACGCTTGTGTATTACCGTGATAACCAAGTTCCATCACCATCATATGCTTTGCCCCTGTGTGGTTATTCGCCATTCTAATAGCTAAATCACTAGCTGCACTTCCAGAATTGACAAAAAATACTTTGTTTAACTCAGATGGAAAATGACTCAATAGTTTTTCGGCATATACGGCAAGTTCGTCAAAAAGGTACCTCGTGTTGGTATTGAGTTTGGCCATTTGCTTTTTACCCGCTTCTACTACCTTTGGGTGTGAATGCCCTACGTGCGGAATGTTATTGTAAGCGTCTAAAAAAGTATTCCCATCTGAATCATACATATATTGAAACGCTGAACGAACCATGTGAATAGGCTCATTATAGCTCAACGATAATATAGGACTAATATGCTGAGATCTCTTTTTTAGAACCTCGTTTATATGAACCTGTTCTAGCTTTGGAAAACCTGTTGCTCTTCTGAATTCATTTTCGGCTTTGATTGGATTTATTGCAAGCCAACGGTATAGCATCTCCCAAGCCGACTTCTCACTTACAGATGCATAAGAATTATTAGGATCTGCCTTACGTACATATGCTGAGTTACATACACTGGTACAAAGTCTTGCAGCTATGAGGTAATACAGAATATTTAGCTCTTTCTCTTCTATTGGTAGTACTTGATGATACGCTTTAATAATTATAATAGCCCATTCTAAAGGATTCTCTTTGTCATAGCATCCGTAAGTGATAGCTATGGCTAGTTCGTTAATTAAAAAGGTATGAGCAACATCTCCGAAATCAATGATACCTGAAATTATTCCATCTTGCACGAGTACATTCCATTCATTAGCATCATTATGAATGACCTGTTTTCTAAGTTCAGGAATGACAGGTCTTACAATCTCTTCGAATTGATTAAAGAAATAAGTAACGACGCTCCTATCTTTTGGATTTAGAATGTACTTTATATACTTTTTGTTTAATTCAAAGTATTGAATATCCCATTCCCATTTTCTGGCTTGGATGGTATAGTTTTTAAAGTCTTTTAATTTGATGTCTAATTTCGCCAAGAAAGTTCCAAGGGATTCAAATAAGGAAGGTGAATGCTTTGCGTTACCAAGAAATTCTCCTTCTAAAAAAGAAAGCATACGTGAAATTACGCTGTCTTCATCTGTGCCTGTAACCTTTACAAAGGAATTATCTTTAAAAGCAACAGGCTTTGGAATATGTGAATCAAATTCTTCTTGTAAGTAATGAAGCGTAGCATTTTCTGCTTCTAGGGTATCTTTTAGACACTCAGAAAATGCATACGTCTTATAGATAAATTCATTTCCCTCTGCCGTGATATGGTAGTTCTTATTATCGTAACCATCAAGTAATTTGATATTTAGAATTTTGACACTAAATTCTTGTTCCAAAAATGTGTTCATTTACTTAAAAGTCTCGTTAGGGTTAGAAAACAATTGAAATTCCAAAGGTACGCTTTCCTTTACTAGGACAGGTCGTAAATTTAGCTGGTTTGAGTCAATCCTTAAACTGCGACCTGTTGTGAGCAAGATGCCGTCCAAACCGAAGGAGGAACGAAATAGTTCACATCAGCCTTTCCTGTTTATTGGTCACGACTATCTTAGTGGAAGGATTTGCGATACACTAGGTGACTTTTATACACCAAAGAGCAATGCGGGTGATAGTTATTGTAGTCTTCGCGCCACTCATCAGGTACATGCTGTACATACTTTAGGCTCATCAGCCAATTCGCATCCAACATGTCTTGGCGAAACGTACGATTGAAACCTTGAACATATGCGTTTTGCTAAGGTTTATCAGGCTCGATGAAACCTAGTTTCACTCCTCTCCTTTCGCAATATGCTTTCAGGTCTTTGCTTATGTACTCTGGACCATTATCTACTCTTATACGCTGTGGCAAGCCTCGCTCTAAGGTGATCAGTTCTAGAGCTCTAATCACGAGTGCCGAAGGGTAGCTGAACTTTACATCTTGCCATATCGACTCCCGCTTGACGTCATCGATGATGTTTAGCGCTCTGACCTTAGGACCATTGTGGACTGCGTCAGCCATAAAATCCATAGACCAAGCCTCCATTGGCTTCGCGAGCTGCTGAAGCGGTTCTGGTTCTTGTGCGGGATAGCGTTTTATAAGAGGTTTACGAATCTGGAGTCTCAGCTTTGTGTATACACGGTGTACACGCTTGCGATTCTAATTGTGGCTTGCTGTGAAGAGTCGATGGTAGAACGAATCAAAGTCTCGTCGAGGATGTCAAACGGGTAATTTTGTCTATTCCTGCTCAACGAGATCGACGCCTTTAGTAGGGCGATGGTAAAATGCGGAGATACTGAGAGAGGACGAGGAGCACGCCTTCGAGATGCTTAGTTTATACGTAGCAATGAGGTAGTTAACTATTCTTCGCCGCGCCGAAGGAGCTACCACTTTTTTGAGACAACATCTTTGAGGGCGACGTTATCAAGCGCAAGTTCGGCATACATCTTCTTGAGCTTGGCATTCTCAGCCTCTAGCTCCTTTAGTCGTTTCAGATGCGTAGCATCCATTCCTGCATATTTCTTACGCCAAGCGTAAAACGTTGCAGGTGTAATGCCTAGCTCGCGGGCGAGGTCTGCGATGGACTGGCCATTTTCATGGCGTTTAAGTGCGTCAACGATCTGGGTTTCAGTAAAACGGGACTTCTTCATTTGTACAAAAAGTTATTACAGTTTTAACTTATCCAGTTTTTGGGCAAACTTACCATCTAATTCAAGGTTAATATTGCTCTCAACGGTTTGGAAGCACCCAGCTCTATAGATCTTTCTGTTGGTAAACTGCCCGATATGGCAAGGGTAAAATCTCCTTTTTGCATAATTGCATCTCCTTGCTCATTAATCAACTCAAGCATATCCGGGGTAATGTTGAAAGCTACCCTTTTATGCTCACCTGGTTTTAAATTGATAGATTTTACGCCTTTTAAAGAAAACAGTGGCACCTCCACGCTAGCTTTATCATCTGTAATATAAAGTTGCACTGTTTCAATTGATGGATATTCACCCACATTTGTCACCTTGCAGCTTATCTCCACTGTTTTTCCCTTTTTTAATTTTGAAGCGGATAGCTCTAGGTCACTATATGTGAATGAGCCATAGCTTAATCCAAATCCAAATGGATACATAGGCTCCTCTGTCATATAGCGATAGGTTCTTCCTTTCATTGTGTAATCTTCATATGGGGGTAGCTGATCAAGTGATTTCGGGAAGGTGATAGGTAATCTGCCTGATGGAGAAACCTTTCCAAATATTATATCAGCAACTGCATTACCGCCCTCCTCTCCTGGATACCATGCTAATAGTACTGCATCAGCTATATCATGAACTTCTGAAAGGTTCATTGGAGATCCACCTGTAATAACCGCAATAACTGGTTTGCCATGACTTTTAATTTTTCTAAGATATTCCAGCTGATTTTCCGGAATATTATAGTTCAAACGATCTCCAAAATATGGAGATGAGATAGATTCTCCCTCTTCTCCCTCGATATGTCTAGTCAAACCCATTCCAACAATGGAAACATCTGAATTAGCAGCTTCTCCAGTTGACCAGTCTACCGGGTTAATATTCTTTCTGTCCAGCGTAGTTCCGGGACTATACTGAACCTGACTGCCTGGAGCAACTGCCGATGTGATTCCTTCTAAAAAAGTGACAATATTTGGATTAACACCAAAATAGTTGCCTAAAAGCGCATCAATGGAGGCTGCATTTGGTCCTACGACATAATATCGGTTCAGATCATTTTTTAAGGGAAGTACCCCGTTGTTTTTAAGTAAAACAACAGATCTGGCTGCTGATTCACGTGCCAGCGCTCTATTTTCTTCGCTGTCAACCACCTCATACGGAATGGTGTTATATGGATTCAATTCCTGAGGATCAAACATCCCAAGTTTAAATCTTGTTTTAAACAGTGGTTTAAGTCTTTCATCTATGAGTGATTCATCTACTAAACCTTTCTTTACAGCTTCCACTAAAGCAGGGTAGGTGTCTCCACAGTTAACATTTACACCGCTTTTCAAAGCTAATGCAGCAGCTTCAACTTTATTGGAGACGGTACCATGACCAATATCTGAATAAAAATCAACCAAAGCCCAGCAATCGCTCACCACATGACCTTTAAACCCCCATTTTTTAAACAGGACTTCTGAAAGCAGATAATTACTGGCACAACAAGGTTCACCATTCGTTCTGTTATAGGCACACATAACCGATTCAACACCTGTATTAACAAGTGCTTCAAATGCAGGCAGGTACGTTTCATATATATCTTTTTTGCTAGCCAAGGCATTAAATTCATGTCTTAATTTTTCCGGACCACTATGAACTGCAAAATGTTTTGCGCAGGCAGCTGTTTTAAGATAATCAGGATTATCCCCTTGTAAACCATTGACAAAAGCGACCCCTAACAGCCCTGTTAAATAAGGATCCTCTCCGTAGGTTTCCTGTCCGCGTCCCCAACGAGGATCTCTGAATATGTTGACATTAGGCGTCCAGAAGGTTAATCCGGCATATCGCTTATAATTTCCGGCAGCTTGAGCCACATTATACATAGCACGGGCTTCATCGGAGATCGCCGATGAAATCTTGTAGATTAATTCGTTGTCGAACGTAGCTGCTAATCCTATTGCCTGGGGAAAAATAGTTGCTTTACCAGAACGTCCAACCCCATGAAGCGCTTCATTCCAATAATCGTAAGGCGGAATGTCAAGGCGGGGAATGCCGGAGGTATTCATAAGCATCTGATCAACCTTCTCCTCAAGGGTAAGCCTGCTAATCAAATCATCAACTCTGCTTTCCAGGTCAGCTTCAGGATCAAGATACTTGGCTTGTGCATGTAAGGTTGAAATCCCCAGGATGACAAAAATGAGATTTACAAAATGCTTCTTCATAATTGTTGCATTGATTTTAAAATTGTGGCTAACGCCACCGCTAAATACCCACACCAAAAGCCGAGAAAACAGCATGTTAGCGCGTGTTGTGGTGCGTTATCCTCTCTAGACGACAAAATAGCACTTTTTCCAAAACACTATTACGCCGCCCAGCAGAAAATCCAGTCATCCGAAAAGTATGCAAAAGATAGCAAAACTCAACGTCCGCTGACGTTCA
>CALDUE010000174.1 GCA_937923485.1 uncultured Saprospiraceae bacterium | reverse complement strand
GGTCTTGACCCTTGGAGTGAAATGGACCTCTATTTCGTCATGTTCAACGACTTGACAAATGGGGTCACCTCTTATGGCGGAGGGCGCTACCTCGAGCTGCAGGATGTTGACGAATCGGGTGGCACTGCTATTCTTGATTTTAACTACAGTTACAATCCCTACTGCGCTTACGCGGATCGATATAGTTTTCCGATACCACCGAAGGAGAATCGACTGGAAGTGGCGATTGAAGCAGGGGTGGGATATTGAAAACCTCTTCACTACTTTATAAAATTTTGAAAGCAGTTTGGGTGTAAGTCCAAACTGCTTTCATATTTAATAGCTATTCCCTAGAAGGTTTACTTCAATTCCTCAAGCAAGGTTTTCGCCGCCAACTTGCCGAGTTCGTTTGATGCAGCTGGACTTGCACCTGTAATAAGTCTTCGATCACGACAGACGGTATCGTCCGATTTCGTATTCATTAGCGTAACGCCCAGGCTCTTCAGCTTCTCACTTAAGCCCCATGGCATATGACCGGGTAAGTAACCAATCATTGGCGTTTGTTTATCTACCGAATCTGGGAACACCGCCATGTTGTAGCCTTCGTACAAGAAAGACTTAGCACCGAGGGCTGTCGTCAATAACGAGCCCGGACCGTGGCAAAGCGTTATGGTAAATAAATCGTTGTCGTGCGCCCAATGGAGTATACGTCCTACGTTTTCATCTTCTGGTATTCCGATCATGGCACCATGTCCACCTGGAATGAATACCGCAGCATAAGATGAAGTGTCAACAGCAGTAGCAACTACCACATCTTGTAATTTCTTTGGAGCTTCAAAAGCTGGCAGGAGTTTATTGTAAATCGTATTTACATGTTCATCTTTCGAAGGAAAGGCCCACATTTCAAAGACAACAGGCTTTCCCGTTGGAGTGGCTATCTCGAATTCGAAACCAGCATTTTGCAAATGAAGCATCGGCACAAGTGCTTCAACAGGATGATTACCGGTCGAAAACAACTTGCCGTTTTTCATCTCCATGTTCTTCTCCTCTGTGAAGATCACCAAGATTTTCGATCTGCTGCCCGTGTACTTTTGATAAGCAATATTTTCGAAATCAGTCGTTGGACTAACAGCTAATTTCAAGGCAATCTTTGATGGACTATAAGAACCGTCTGATTCTAATTTAGGGGCAAGTCCAAGTAATTTCTTAAGCATGTCAACGTGTTCTTTTTCGTCGCCAAGAAACTCCGAGCTTTCAAAGTCTTGGCTTTTAATGAACTACTTCGCGTTGGCTCGAAAAGTAGTAGACACGAAGATGGTCTACGGCACTTGCTTAAAAAATGACCTATGGTAAGAAAGCTGTTTTGCTACCTTTTTCAGCACGTACGCGACTCAAACTTTCTTGGGTAATTCCCATGTACGAGGCGATGTGATAATTACGCGTGTATTGCTCTATGTCAGGGTACTGCTCTAAAAAGAGTTCATAGCGCTCCGCTGCTGTCATTTGCAACTGATTCAAAATCCGTTTATGGAGGCTAACCACGTGACGTTCCAAAAGCTTTCGTTGGAAGGGTTCGAATTCTGGAAATAAGGTCAATATTTCATCCATCTTTTTTGCATCGAATTCGATAACCATAGATTCCTTTAAGCACTCTATGGTAAGGGTCGCGAGCTCATTCGTATGAATCGCGATGTAGTCACTGATCCACCAATCTCTGATCGCAAATTGAAGCGTATGCTCTTTCCCTCGCTTATCAATACAATATGATCGAAGACACCCCGAATTTACGAAGTACACCTTGTTTACCACTTCGCCTTGTCGGATGAGTATAGTCCCTTTCGGAAAAACCTTTTCTATCGCAATAGAACGTAAATAACCTTCCGCTTCTGCACTTAGCGCAATGGTTGTTTTTACTTTATTGATAAGTCCTTCCACGGCTCAATGGTAATGAGAATTGAGGGAAGGCCTGTTACACTTCCACATTTAAGTCGCTAAAGATTTTATTGCTATGCGCACCCGTTCCGCACTACCGCAGGATAGAAGCCGTGTGCTCACTCACTAGTTATTCTCATTCAAATAATAATCCTGCAAAACGAAGAACGCTTGCTTTCTCATTCCTTGTTCTGAGATCAATCCTTTGCGGTTGAAGTCATCTTGAATTCTTTTCAAGGGACGTCTTGAAGAACGGAAATCCATCAAAATCCAAGGGGAGACGCCGGCCATAAAGTCGATGTTGCGCATCATCTCAATGTTAGACTCAAAGAGCTCGGCCTGATACTCCTCGGTCCAGCGTTCGTTGGTTTTACCGTGAAGGTTAAAAAGCGCACCACCACCAACTTCACTCATGATCATCGGCTTGTCGTAGGCATTTGCCCACTTGATCTTCGAACAGGATTCGACCTCGCCATAATACCAACCGCAATAGCTGTTGATGCCAATCACATCGACGACTGCACCGAGCGCATCTTCAATCAACTTGCCTTTATCATCGCCTGTCTGCGTATCCAGTGCTGCAGTGATAAGTCGCGCGTCATCAAGACTACGTGCATGCTTTGCGAGATTTTCAATAAAGCTCAAGCGCGCTTCACCTTCTGGAGTTTCGTTGGCCATAGACCAGAGGACTACCGCTGCGCGATTCTTGTCACGAGAGATCATTTCCGTAAGTTGATTCTGTGCATTGGCATAGGTGTCCTTGTTGTCGAACTCAATCGTCCAATAAACCGGAATCTCAGACCATATAAGAAAGCCCATTTTCTCGGCTTCCTTTACCATCGCCTCACTGTGCGGGTAGTGCGCAAGACGCAAGAAATTACAGCCAAGCTCCTTGGCCCAGTCGAGTAGGATTCGGCATTCCTCAATAGAAACTACGCGGCCTGTTTTGAAGGGAGCTTCTTCGTGAACGCTAATGCCTTTGAGGAAGATCTCTTCACCATTGAGAAGTATTTTTGAGCCGCTCGTTGAAATGGTTCTAAAGCCAATCTCATCAACCACTTTGTCGGTTGCAGTCTTGACGACTAGTTCATATAATTTTGGATTGGTGGTAGACCATCGCTCTGGTTTGGCATTCATCGAAAACTTCGCCATTCCACCTTTAAGGTTTGCCTCTTTCGACAGCTTTAGTTCTGGAATACTGATTGTCACCGCATCACCGTCTTTTCCATTCTTTACGGCAACCCAAGCTTCGATAAGATTTTCATTACCCTTAGCTAGCTGAACCGAATAATCTGAAATGTGCGATTTCGGCGTGGTAATCAGATGAACAGAGCGGGTAATCCCACCATAGTTCCACCAGTCTTGATTGATCGTTGGGACATTCTCGCGCTTTCGCTTGTTGTCAACTTTCAAAACGACGAAGTTGTCACCCTCTTTCAACTTATCGGTTACGTCAAATTGAAAAGGCGTGTAGCCACCAACGTGCTTTCCAATCTTCTCCCCGTTGAGATAAACGATCGCCTCATAGTTGACAGCCTCAAAATACAAGTAGGCCGATTCATTCTGCTTGCGCTTGTAAGCAAAGTCTTTTTTATACCAGAGCGTGCCCTCGTAATAATAGAGCTTATCCTTCTGCGTATTCCAGTCTCCAGGAACAACCAATTGCTCGCTCGTCTCAAAGTTGTACTCAATCAAATCGGTCGGCTCCTGCATTTGAGCGTTGTTGAAGTAGCCCCCATCATACTCTACAAGTCGGTAGTTGTAAAAGCCATTTTCCAAGGGATCGACGATAATGTCCCAATTGCCATTGAGCGAGACTTTCTCTCGGGCGTCAATGTTTTGAAGCAGGTCCGCGTGTTGAGCTAGCTGCGCAGAGAGGGCGCTTGAAAGTAGAATAAGAAAAAGTCCAGCAAGAAATTTCATATGGTTGGGTTGTTCGGCCGAGCACCAATATAAGTATAGGATTGGTGGGGTCGTACTACTGGGTTAAACCTCTGGATATTTCAGCCGCCGCGGCT
>CALDUE010000173.1 GCA_937923485.1 uncultured Saprospiraceae bacterium | reverse complement strand
ACCACTCAAAATAAGCCGCTCATTGGTTTGAGTATCATTATTATTCTTTGCCGAAGTTTTGGAGAGAGCTCTAACTGGCTACTTTGGAACAGGAATTCCTAGGCTGAATGAAGTAATTGGAACCCCTGAATATTTGAAAATCCTTAAAAAAGGTGCATCTTTTTTACCAGGTGAAATCAACTAAGTAATTGAAATTATTATGGAAAGTGGTGCCCCCACACGGGGTGCCCATCGTCCTGAATATTTAATTATTACAATGATTTAGTTGTTCGTGCAATACGTTTGTGAGGCAAGAAGTCAGGGCGTTTGTGAGGCACGAGAACAATCGGAACGTAGTGCGAGTTATTGAACAAGTAAGGGCGTGAAATCAAGCAACCTCAAACCTTCTAACTCAGCCTGACGAGTGAGATACAAAAATTTAAAGCACGCTTATGAATGTGTTCTGCGAGTATTTACCTTAATCCCTCTCCAACTCTCGGTAGATGAAGACACAAACCCTCTCTTTATAATCTCAGAAATAAACTCACGATTCACTCTCGTATCCGGAATTGTGGGTCGGTAGCCAGCTTTCGCGATGTCCCGATATGACCCTCCGATGTGGATCAAAATTTCCTTTATCTCATCCCAACTCCAATGGGCGGCAACAAGTGCCAGAATTTTCATGGCTTCTCTCTCGTTTGTTCCTAGCCTTAAGGATGCAGCAATAATTCCAGCCTCGAAATCCAATGGATTAGTTCCGCTCGATAATAGTTCCGCCAGCTTTTTAAGCGCTAGCCTTTCTTCCACAATCAATGACTGATCGATCGACTTGAGAAGCGTCAAAGAGGCGTCATTATCCTCAATAGATATTGCGACACTTAGCTTGATGTCATCTGTAGCTGGAAATGAGGATAGAGACCGTGTGAAGGTCGAAACCCTGTTTTTTAAGAGGTGGGTTAAAAGCTCGTCATCATGCTCAAGCTTACTAAAGGTAGCTTCGTTCAGCGCAACAGCATCGTTATCTAACAACGCTTCAATTCGCTCTGAGTCCATACCTTCAGGTAAACTTTTAACCTCCAAACTAAACGAATTGAGAAACGATTCGAATGCTGATATGTCTAACTTGTCAGAACTGAAGACGAAGTCTCTTAATTGATCCACGTCTGAACTACCATACACCGTGGTGTCTGCTGAGTCCGTCCTCAACCCCTCTAATGCTTCTTGAGAGTTCAAAAGCTCCACTAATTCAGCATCGGGAATAAGCTCGTCTCTGATCAGGGTCAAAATATTCTTCCATGTATATGGTGTTGTCCTGTTAGACATTGAGTAAACACGTAAAGAGGATGGCAACATGACAACATCAGCAATGCGGGTCGATACATGATCCAAGACCTCAATCTTCGTCTCGCGAGACAAAGACTTGCTCTTTAAAATATGCAGAACAGCACTTTCGGACTCGTCAACGTTAGATTCGCTGAGAACTATTGACTTAACGTAGTTTTCGAAGTTGCTCTCTACCAATGCTATGAGTTCTTCGTCCTCTGTTCGCAAGACACAAGAGAAGTTCGATGTCGCGTTGAGAGTGATAAGCTCATCTGTCGGCATATCTGCGAACTCAGGAGACTGACCTATCAAAAAATTCACATTGTCTATGTTGAAACGATACATCCTTCTGTCTAGCAAACCATCAATTAGCTTCTTTTCATAAGATGAGAGATTTATTTGCCTGACCAAAAAATTGGCTTCGGCTAATTTATCCAATACAGTTTCGTCTTCACTGTCGTAAATTTGACCTAAGTTCGTTTCTATAAACGAATGTGCATTCTCGTGACCCTGTAGCAGAGACTTTAACTCAGAAAGAGAAGCGACATTAACGATGTGCTTGAAGTGGGCTACCCCATGTTTAGAGCTTGCAGCTGCATCCGGATAGCCATCCCAATTTTTAAATAGATAGCGAATGAATTTCTCGATATTGGGCATCTCTCTGAAGGCATTCTCAAAGAAACTTTCTGTATCAGAAAAATTCTTTGATATTGTCGTCACGCTAGCATTCAGTTCACTAGAGTATGCAGTTGGATGTTTGAGGATAAATTGAATAATTGATGTGTTGAGGGTTGAAGGATCATAGAAATCGCTGGCACGCAAAGAAGCGATAGTCTCTTCGGCATTGTCAATTTTGTAGTTCGGGGCCACCGGATTGAAGCTTCTAATCGCAAGGACAAAGTCTCTGTCATGTGCGCTCATTCTGCCTTCATGGAATGTCGAGGTGTAATGATGATAGGTTTCATCAAGAAATCCGTTTCCAATAAGATAGGATAATAAAGCGGGATTGCCAATTTCATGGCTGGTCACAAGCGCATTTATATCAGTCTTGGTTACCTTCAAAAGTTCGCGCATGGTCTTAAGTCGAGTTGAAGATATGTATTCCTGAACTTTGTTTAGCTCCGCGAGAAGTTCGGCTTTCTTCTCTAGTTGAGAGTTTTCAACCGATTTTACTCTTTGGGAAAAATCTTGATTGGCGTCGACTTTGTTTTTGATAGTTTCGAAAGATATGCTTAACGCTTGAGGGCGTCTGTAATTTGTATTGTAATACTGCAAATCGCCGGCTGATCTGAAAATTTCAAAGTTTTCAGGGTTGTACAAGTCTTCTAGCGTATAGTTAGAGCTTCCTATTCTAATTCCGCCGAAATATTGTGTTGGTATGTGTCTAGCTAGCTCTCCTATATATTGGCGCATCAAGTTTTCTACATTCTGTTCCTTCTCTAGATTAGCGGCCTCTATGTCATTGCTCAGTTGGTTGGCTTTCTGCTCCAAGTCTGTGGTCAGCTTTTTTGCTAGAGAATCCTTTAACTGAAGAATTTGATACAGGGCACCTTTGCGGAAGTGTAGATTTTCGAAATCTGTCGGATAGACGTTTTTATATATGACCAGTGCAAAAAGTTTAGTGACGTCCAACTTTTCACTTCTCAACAAGCTATAATAAACTCGAAGTTCATTGATTGAGTTGTGTATGAGCCGAAGATCATCCAAGAAAAGAGAGACCTCCCTTAAAAACTGATCTTCTAATCGCTCCTCAATCTCGGTGCCTTGAAGCCTTTCGCGAATTTTGTCCAAAGAGTTCGTGTTGTTGATAATAGGTACAACTGGAATGATAAAATCGAAAAACTTGGCGCGGTTTCGCCCTTTGAAGATATGGTCTTTCAAAGCGTACAAAAACTTTACTGGTGCCTTACCTTTTCGGGCACTATTCACAATCGTATTTATTTCTCGGAGTTTAACAAAGATGTCGGGGTTGTCGAAACGATCTAGGTCCTCGAACACCACTACATCGTAATCTGTTTGCTGAAAGAAATAAACTATCTCGTCAAGGTGACGGTTTAGAATCGACTCTTCTTTGTCCCCGTCAGCTTCTATCTCGGCGTTTTTGAGAGAAATTCGTTTCAGCGATAAACCTGATGATGTTTTGATAATATGGTTGGATGCGTAAACCGCACCACAGATCAGGAATGCGACTGCAAGTGAATTGAAAATGACAGGGAACCATCTCTCGAGTTGCCTTCCTTCGCCAGGCTTAAAAAGAGATAGGCTCATCAATTCGTCTATATTTTTAAACAGATAGAAGGCTATGAGCAACCAAATAACTGCCCCTAGCGCCTTTCCTAAGGTGTACCGAGGCGAGTGAATGCGTTTGAATCTTGATTGTGGAAGCTTTGACGCTGCTTCTCCATATAGCAATTGCTGAAGAATGCTTTTTTCTACCAGTTGCTGGTCTGTGCTGTGATTTCCATTGCCGCTCAATTTGTGGGAATCACCAGTATTGGTGAATGAGGCGAGAGACACATTCAAAAACGACTTATTTGAGCTAGCGACGTAAGTCTTGATAATGCTACTCTTGCCAGAGCCGTATGGTCCGCTCAGGGCAATATTACAAATATTGTCATTATCAAGTGCCTCATCCAAGGCGCTGGAGTAGATACCATTTTCATCTGCTTGATCGGTTGGAGCAAGGTCAACAAACGGAGGCAGTTTTTGTTTTTCTAACTCGGGTTTTTCTGGTTCGCTGTTTTGATTGTTATTTTTAAAACGATCGATTAAATTTTTTAGCATGCCCTCATTTGACCATATTTCCTAACAACTTGGAAGCGTGCTTCACGATTTATTAGTGAGCACTTATCTACCAATCCCTCTCGTTCGCCCAGCATCCCAATCAATACCGCCGCCGCTAAGCACGCGGCCTTTGACGCGCTTGCCCCGTTTCTGCCCAATTGTAAGGCAAGACGTAGACAAATCGCGCAACAACTTAAAGTGAGGCGCAAGTCGTTTGTTATGCAAACAGACTATGGAATGTGTGACAGTGGCGAGGTTGAGACTTTACTGGCGGTTTATATCTAACCGCACCTTAGCGATGTATCTAAACATCCATCTCAGATTGGCTATCTCTACCGTGAACATTCAAAGATACATTAAGCCTTCAGATTGTTTCACATAAGAAAATGTGGTTTAGATTGCCAATGAATCACACAAAGCCCGAAACAGAACTAGACGCTATCCTAAACACCATTGTGGATGGCGTTATTGTTA
>CALDUE010000172.1 GCA_937923485.1 uncultured Saprospiraceae bacterium | reverse complement strand
TTAAATTTTTTGATTTGTTCAATATGTGAGAACTTAGGGTTTAAACGCTCAACAATTTTCGCGTACATATCAATTACGGAGTCATCATTTATCGCATTTTCTAAAGAACTAAATGACTTTCCATTATCGCTGTACCACTTTTGAAGTGCTTCCTCAGAAGGAACGATGAGTGCACTAACGAACTTACGATTATCACCCACCACCATAAAGTGCTCAATGAGAAACTCCTCTTTGAACTTGCCCTCAATCGGTGCGGGAGCTACATACTTACCGCCTGAAGTTTTAAGCAACTCCTTTTTACGATCTGTGATCTTTAGGAACTCTCGATCACCTGGACCTTTCACCAACATACCGATGTCACCCGTACGGAACCAGCGCTTGCCTTCTAATTCAGTAAAGACCTCGGCGGTTGCTTCTGGGAGCTTGTAATAGCCCATCATCACGTTTGGACCGTGGGCTAAAATCTCTCCTTCTCCTTCACGGTAAGGACCAGAAGTGTCGATATGAAGATCTACGTTAAAAACAGCGGGACCAACTGTACCGAGTAAACCATTATCGTCGTCAAGACCACTAATTGTTAAACCAGGAGAAGTCTCCGTAAGCCCGTAAGCCTCGCGGCAAGGAATGCCTGCAGCACTGAACACGCGGAGGATGTTATGCGGACAAGGTGCGGCTCCAGTAATGATTCCTTTGATACGACCACCAAGTGCCTCTCTCCATTTACTAAAGATCAATTTGTCTGCGATGCTTGCGCCAAAACCGGTTAGCGGGTTCTGATAATCGTATTTATCGGTTTTGTCCAAGGCCCAGAAGAAGAGCTTTCTTTTAATGCCTGTAAGCTCTTCACCTTTGCTATAAATCTTCTCATAGACCTTTTCCAGCAAGCGCGGCACGGTCGTAAAGAAATGCGGCTTGATAGCTTGCAAATCCCCATCAGGGCCTCCAAGGTTATCTGTTCCCGTTAAGGCAATGCTACATCCATTCGAGAGGTAGTTTAGACTCGCCGTGCGTTCGAAGATGTGGCAAAGTGGTAAGAAGCTCAGTATCATATCCCCAGCGGAAAGAGGAAGTCTCTCACTAGCTCCTGCGATGGAGGCGCAAAGGTTCGCGTGACTTAGCATCACTCCTTTTGGCTTGCCTGTTGTTCCACTGGTGTAGATGATCGTCATCATGTCACCAGGTTTGGTCGCGTCTCGCCTTCGCTTTATTTCATCGTCTAGCGCACTATCAGCCTTGGCAAAAACCTCAGACCAGTGGCTACGCCCAGCTACCTCGTCAAAGACATAGGTTTTGACGTAAGTCGGCGTATCCTCACCCGCTGCCTCAAATTTTTCGAAAAGATCCTCTGCACCTACAAACCCGTAGGCAACTTCTGATTGACCGAAGATGAATCGATAGTCGTCGGCACTGATCGTAGGGTAGACTGGAATAGAAATCATACCGGTTTGCGCGCAAGCCATCTCAACGGCCATCCATTCCCAACGATTTTTGTAAGCTGCGATAGCAATCTTGGTCCCCGGAGCCAAGCCCATTTGTACGATGCCCCGCGAAAGATCATTTACATAACCGACAAACTCCGCAGTAGAAAGCCATTCCCACTTACCACTTTTTTCACGCTGACCAACACATTGATCAGAAGGAAAATTGCTGGATGCATAATCGAGCGCTTCAAAAGTGCGGTTAAATTGAGGGACTTCCATGGTCGGAAGGTAATTGCCAATAGACTTATTCCCTAAAAACTAACGAATTCCTATTACAGAGGTGGTCAATAATCGAATTCCATGCTCTGTGCTGGATAGCCGAACAAGCACTTCTGCTTTACCAAATCTGCCACTTTAGCGGGTACCATTTGTTCCCAACCCTCTTCGGTGTTGGCGATCATTTCCAGCACACGCTTAGAATAAATATGCAAGAGATCAGGATTAAAGCCTTCAATATCAACGATTTGCTTTCCTTCTAGAAGGTGCTGATACAAGAAGCGTACACCTTCAGGTACGGGTAGATTCTGAGCCGTCATCAGCTCTGCAGAGCCCTCTTGTTGTGCTGGGTAAACAAAGAACTGAACCGTTCGTGCAAACAGCTCCCCAAACGCGGAAAGTAGCTTACCGTCAAGATTGTCGTAGTAGCGCTGCGTCATCTCGTCAAGCAACTCGCGAACGCCAATGACCAACCCAATCAGTGGCACTTTGTATTCCTCTAGGTAATGCGTCAATTCCTGATAGGAATCACAGTTGGTAATAACCACCGTCTGCCCGATGGCATTTAGTAATTCGGCTCGGTCAAGAAAATCCTGATCATCGACAGTATCGTTTTCACCGGCGAGGTTAGACAGTGTAATTTCAGCAAGTAGGTGACTCTTCCGAGCTTCCACTCCTTTGGTTTGCCTAAACTGTGCATAGGCAGACTGGATCATGTCAAAGTTGACCAGCGTAACAGGCCTAAACGAACCTCGCACGACAAGACAGGACTTACGGTATAAAAACTCAGATGCATGGACAGGACAACGATCTGCACCAAACATCGATACTTTGGTGAGACCGTACTTGACCAAGTAGAGAGAGAGCAGGCGGTTATCAACGTCTCTAAAGTCAGGCCCGCTCAGCCGAATCATATCTATAGAGACTCTACCTCGCAATCCATCCAGTAGACTCTTTATCAATTCTTCTAAACTGCCTCTCCGCATGTAGCAGGCGTGCACCATGTTAACCCCAAGAATACCTATGGCCTGCTGCTGTAACCTATTGTCAGTGTCATGCATTCGCGCATGAACGATGAGATCGTTTGGCTCTCCATCTGGATGAAGCTGAAATCGAAGACCCAACCACCCATTCCCCAGAATAGTCCGAGAAAAATTAATGGCTGAAACGGTATCAGCGAATACGAAGAAGTTAGAACCTGGACGCTCGTTCTGAAGCCGCGTAGTCATGAGGTCGTACTCATGATTCAGCATCTTGTATAGCCTACTCTCGCAGACATAGCGCCCGCTCGGCTCAGGACCATAGATTTTGTCAGAATACACCTTATCATAAGCACTCATGGTCTTGGCGATTGTACCAGAACCTGCACCCACTTGAAAGAAATAGCGTGCTACCTCCTGCCCAGCACCAATTTCCGAGAACGTACCATAGATGTTGTCATCGAGGTTGATGTCGAGCGCTTTCTGCTCGGTTTCAAGCGTTTGATTGGTATCTGACATAGTGCGAGTGTTATCGGAAGACATCACAAACCTAAGCGATGCTAGTCTAGTAACGTAAAGGTGCCAAAGATGGTGCATTCTGTCAGCCAGGAAAGCAGCGACCTAGCTGTCCCTTGGAGAACAGAAGTGAAGGCGTCTTGAGAATTCAACTGACAACATCAGTTCGATCCAAATGATTGGGCTTGATGGAAGGTTAATTTCGTCGTTCACAGTTCAACAGCGTAATCAGTCGTACTTCATCCCGCTCAACCAAGTATCAATAAGTAATGGTCTCTATTTTCTACAAATAGAACTAGGCAGCGGCGAGAGAATCAACAAACGCTTTGTAATTCAGCGGTAGACTACAATCGTCACGTAATCTAAGCCGCGTACTTTGTCAGTGTGACATCGGCCACTAGAAGCAATAGGTTGCTAGTCCTGAAGATCTGTAGATCTGCAAGACTGCACCAACCACACATCATACAACACCGCCGTCAACAATAGCAAAGCTCCTGCCTGGTGTAACACCCCCCAACTCACAGGAATGATTCCGCCCTTGCTGAGCACAAGCGTACCAATACCCAAAAGCACCTGAACGATCATCAGCGCCAACGTAATCCACAGCGCCGTTGACCAACGTCTGCCAAGCAGGTTTTCGCGAAAGCCGACAACAGCCAATACCGCAATCAAACCAGCAACGAGATAACCCGTCGTTCGGTGAAGCAACTGCACCAAAGCAGCCATGAATGGATGCTTATCGTAATCGACGAAATTCTCAAACGTCCAATTGGCGCCATTGAACAGCACCGCCGGAATAGTCTCGCCATTGAGATCAGGCCAAGTCGGGTAAAAAAGCGCCGCCTTCATTCCGGACATCATTCCTCCCAGCAAAATTTGGACGACAAGCACCCCTGCTGTCCAGTAGACGAGTTTTCGCACCTTCGGCGAGGGTAGCGCTGGTAATTTGACATTGGCGGTCCAGAAAGTGGTCCAGAGTAAAATGCCAAAGGTGATGAAGGCGATGCCGAGGTGCATGCTCAACTTGTAAGCATTGACCAGCGGCCGCTCGATCAAACCAGAAGCCACCATGATCCAACCGAAGCTCGCCGTGAGCGCCGCAGCGAAAAAGACCAAGCCAAGCCGTTTGCCCAAAGCGCGATCTATGTAGCCCTTGAACATGAAATAGGCGAGCGGAATAATAAACGCGAAGCCCATCATGCGCGCCCAGAGCCGGTGGAAGTACTCCCAGAAGTAGATGAATTTGAAATCGCCAAGCGACATGCCTTCATTCATCTTTTCGTACTGCGGCGTCGCTTTGTACAAATCGAATTCTGAAAGCCAATCCGTTTCGTTGAGCGGAGGAAGTGAGCCCGTGACGATTTCCCACTTCGTGATACTCAGACCCGATCCAGTAAGACGAGTGATTCCACCAACGACCACTTGGACGAAGATGAGCACGAGGCCGAGTATTAACCAGTTGCGCACCGAACGTGGATAATCCCGTCGTTCTGATGCGCCCTGCAATCCTTCATTTCGCACTTCAGCTTTTTCAAGCGCAGCGGCAGAATTTTTTGAGACGGCGAGTTTTGGCTTATCCACGGTTGTGACTCTTGGTTATGAGCTTTGATTAAAAATTTAAAAAACCTATCACTCATCATCAGGTGTGTTAAGATGTGGATAGGGAGAGGCGTTGGTAACCCTAAAATGTCAGAGTCTACATTTTGCACCTCGCTATCCACACAACCCAGAGTTGAGCATCAGGCCTTTACCTCTACAATACACAATTAGGTGACGAGGGTTTTGTCGAAAGACGAAGCTATGTGAATACCCCACGAAACTGACAATTAAGTGTCAGACTAACACCCTTGTGGAGTGCATTACAATTCACAATCACCGTCACAAATGTGGATATGGGGAAAGCTGTGGAATACGTCGTCATTTACACCCGCGTTATGCGCAGCGGTTTCCACGCTTGTTAACACAGATTTTGATTAGCTGTAATATGAGCAACAAACGACTGTAAATCAGTCAATTACAATTTTTCTTTCTTCATTTGCAGCTATATGCGAATTTGATCACTCCTTAGCTATTGGCTCCTCATGGAATTCATGATTCCAATGAAAATCAACGTCTATAGCACGAAGAAATGCGTGATTATGCCCTATTACGGAATATTATTTTGTAATGTGTCATTTTATCTGTAGTATTGAATCATTTACCGGGTAATTATTATTTTAATTTCTTGTAATTCAGCACGTTATAAAATTAGAATTTAATTTTGCCATATCGGGCAACCTTCTATCAGCCTCATCGTTAATCGCCCTTGAAGGCAACATGTCTTTTAAGAGAGTCACCCTTAAAATGTGCTCGCTCATGAATTCAGCAACACCTACCAATCGTTTAGCGCTCATTGTCGCCTTCGGTATCGTATATATCGTGTGGGGTTCAACCTATTTGGCCAACATCATCGCGATCGAGACCATCCCTCCATTTGTGCTTATCGTTGCACGATTACTGTTGGCAGGTTCGGTACTTTTTGCTTTCGCGTGGTTTAGCGCTCAAGGCAAAACCGGCGACAAAGCTTGGACTTGGCCATCTAAAAAGCAGTGGCTCAACTTGGTGGCAACAAGCTTTCTGTTTTTGACCATTGGTCTTGGGGGCATCGTTTGGGCAGAGCAATACATCGAGTCTGGAACCACAGCACTCCTTGTTGCTGCAGAACCGCTACTTGTCGTTCTTGTGCTCTGGGGATTCGAGAAAAAGCGTCCGCGTTGGCAAGCGTTCGTCGGCGTTGCGCTTGGTATTCTTGGTACAATCGTCTTGGTCGGCCAAGACATTGTTATAGAAGGTGAAGGTGCTTGGATGGGAATTTCTGCGATCCTGTTGGCGATTACAGCTTGGGCATTTGGTTCGGTCTTGACGTCTAGGGTTTCGCTTCCGCAAAACCGCGTACAGACCGCCGGACTACAAATGCTGATAGCCGGCGTATTGTCAATCCCTCTAATGCTCTTGACCGGAGAGCTCGACACCTTCATTCTCGCAGATGTTAGTCAGCGGTCGATGATCGCATATGGCTTTTTAGTACTCTTCGGCTCAATCATCTCGTATTCTGCCTTTCTGTACCTCTTACAGAATGTTTCTCCTGAAAAGGTGGCGACTTCTACCTACGTCCACCCGGTAGTGGCGCTGTCGCTTGGCGTACTTTTCAGAGATGAGATAGTGACCAGTCAGACAATGATAGCTTGTGCGATTCTGTTGACGGGCGTGTTGTTTGTCAATGGAAATTGGGGACGTCGCAAGCGCAGTGCACTAGTGCAGCCACGACAAGCACTTAGCCCGGCGATCAAGCGTCGTTGGATTGGCAAAGCACTTCCAGGCAAAGCAGATGACCTCGAGCAGTTTATCGCTGAGGTTGTTCTTCCTGACATGCGTGCTACGGCAGGTAATATTGAGGCGGTTGTTACTCGGCCTTTCGGCAAAACCAGTTCTACGGTAGCCGTGGAGTCAAAGTGGGCCGATGAGTCGTCGATCGACAAGTTCACAAAAGGCGAAACAGCGAAGCCAAAGTTCTACGTTGGCCAAGAGCATTTGCTAGATGAGGATGGTCAGATGTTGGAGCATTTGGAGGAGTAGGGGT
>CALDUE010000171.1 GCA_937923485.1 uncultured Saprospiraceae bacterium | reverse complement strand
TCGCATCGATTATCTGGCCTATAATTATCAAACCGGAAACGGAGGAGTTCGTTTCCGAGAAGCTTATAATTCTCGAATGGTTGACGGAATACTTTTTCAAGATTACGTCAACTATGCTGCTCCTGTTGGCACTCCTTTGGACGATTTACCAGGGCTATTTGAGAAAGGTCAATTACGGAAACTATCTGTGATTGATACGGAAGAGGTAGTGGCCTTGTGATAGCTACTAGCCCCCTATGTCCTGCCGAACCATTGGTTCGCAGGAAAAGAGCCCGCCCGCGCATGCGAACGAGAGCTTACCCTTTCCATCCCGTATAAGGCGTAGGGAAACCAACCCCAGGTTTGAGCACAGGATACGCGGGTCTTTTCGGCACATGCACAGGATTCTTTTTCAGTTCACTTTGCAGATATTTTACAGCTGCTTCGAGTTGTGCATCTTGGCCTTTGAACGTCGCGTGTGGCAAGTTGTCAACTTCTTGCGCAGGTTCAAACCCCCAGCCTTCGATGAGCCATTTACCGTCTAATCCATACACGCCTATTTCGGAAGCACGCGCGATACCTCCGTCAACTTGGCGGTTGCCACTTGAAAGCCAAACTTCACCTCCCCAGGTACGAGTACCGATGGTGTGACCTAAGTTAAGTCGTGTGAATCCATCGGCGAATGCTTCTCCATCGGAAGCTGTCCAGTGGTCTGTCAAGACAACGAGCGGTCCATTGAAAGATTCTTGCATATTTGGAAAAGGAGGAGCGCCGTTTCGAGGAGCAAAATATGCCCAGGCTTGTCGCATTAATTGAGATAATATCCAAGAATCAATATTTCCGCCAAAATTGTGACGTACATCGATGATCATTCCTTTTTTACCGAGTTGGGAATAGAAGTCTCGTGTGAACCTACCGATGTCTCTTGTGCCCATGGTCTGTATGTGTACGTAACCCAAAACGCCATCGCTAAGTTGTTCTACATTGGCTAGGCGGCTGCGTTCCCAGTCTTCGTAGCGTAGTCGATAGGTTTCGCTGGGAGAGATAGCTTTCGCTAAAACCGAGCGCTCGTTACCCGCTCCATCACGTACGTTAAGTAAAACATGTTTGCCGATTTGATCAACTAATAAGGCTTCAAGTTGAGGTACTTCTGAAGCTGGACGACCATTCACGGCAAGAATTAAATCACCTTCTTTAATACGTACATCGGGATGCTGTAACGGCGACCATGTTTCAGGTAAATCGGGGTGACCTTCAAAACGTTTAACTACACGAAAACCTGCTGCCTCTTTTGCGAAAACAGCTCCGAGCTGTGCAACTTGAATATTGGGACTTGGTCGGCGAACATCTCCTCCGCCTGCGTTTGAGTGAAGCAAGGAAAGTTCAGAAACGAGCAGCCCTTGTAGGTCGCTGAGTTCATTTCTTGAACCGACACGCTCGAGTAAAGGCATGTATTTGTCGCGCATCGCTTTCCAGTCTACACCGAGCATATTAGGATCCCAGAAGTAGTCGCGGTGAAGTCGCCACATGTCCATGTAGATTTCGTTCCACTCTTCGCGTTTGTTTACCGCAAAGCGCCATCCGTCGAGTTCAACCCCTGCTTTTTTGAGTTTAGCGTCTTTGCCCGCATCTGCTCCGAGTATATAAAGTCCGTTGCCTCCTTTTTTATTTTTTCGGATAAGTAAACTAGAGAGGTCGCCAGAGAGCTGAACGTCTCTAACATCTTTTGTGATGCTTTCTGCTTCGGCATCGGGCTTCATGTCGAGTGCGAAAAGTTCGTTCTCTTGAACATAATAAATGCGGGTTTTCCCGACAAGGAAACCACGATACTTGCTTGGTTTGAGAGGCAACTCTCGGAGCTGGTCTAATAGATCAAACCTGATCGGGTCAGAGGCTTTACTTGTATCCTCAGGAGCTTTGGCTAGAAGTTCATTGTCGGGTGTAAAGGGGTAGCGTTTGTTTTCCCGTAAGGGCAAAGCAAAAATGCCTTCGGTCTTTCCATAGTGGGGTTGTGGAGCACGTTCCCCCCAAGGCGAACCGACGTCTGAATTCCAGTGTCGCGTTGAAACAAAAAATAGCCAATCTCCTTTTTCTGAGAATGCTGGCCAATAATCGTTGAAGGCATTGGAAGTAATTTGTGTTGATGTAGCCGACTTGGTGTCGTATACGAAAAGTGCGGAGCGCGTGCCGTTGATGCTACGTGAGTAAACAAGGTAACGGCTATCGGGAGACCATGCCATTGACCTACCGGCGAGACGTTCAATTTTGCTTGATTTGCCTGAAGCAAGGTTTACCAACCAGGCCGTGTCCTCGTAATCCGTGTGAACGAGCAGCTTTCCATCGGGAGAAACCAAGCCACCTAGGCGCAGCGTGGCGGGTCCGTCAGTCACCTTCGTGGCAGGTGCGGTGCCATCTACAGGAACGCGCCACCATTCCACTTCGCCACTCGCATCACTGAGTGCATACACCACGCTGCTGTCTGGCCCGAAAACGGCGGTGCGATATCGAACGCCAGAATTTGCATCGAGGTGTACCATGCGACCTGAGCGCTTTGGTGCGACAAAGAGTTCGCCACGAGAAACGAGCGCGACAGCTTCACCTTTATGCGAGATCGCCGCTGAGCTCAATTTGTCCATCGGCTTCGTTTCATACGATATGAGTGACTGCTCACTATCAGATCGCAAGCTTATTTTGATAAGTTCAGGCTTGCCAGAGGGCATATTGATGCGGTAAAGGTCGGCCCCCATTCGATAGACTAAAGTCTGCCCACTACCGCTTAGCTCTTGTATATCGAAGTCTAGGTATTTGGTATGTCGTTTTAGGTCTGATCCATCGGTTTTCATCGACCAAATATTCATGGCGTCCTTTCGATCGGAGAGAAAGTATACACGTCCGTCGGTGAGTACCGTAGGTTGGCGGGAGCTCCCTGGATAGTCGGTAGTCAGCGGACGTGCTTCTGCGTTCCCTTTTTTGAAGCTCCAAAGCTTTGGGGCGGTGCCGCCTTTGTACCAGCGGGAGTTACTGCCTTGGCGAGGAAGTCTAGCGAAGATGAGCGTTCCGTCACTGGTAGTGGCCGCTTCTGCTGCTTCGGCCAGTTCAATCTCTTCAATGGATTGGTCAGCTGGATTGATGGTTACTAATCGCCATTGCGGGAGTCCTGATCTACTGCGTGTTCGTGCGATAATTTTGCCATCGGGCGTCCATGCCACTGGCCGTGCGTCGATATAGCTCACACGCGTTGGTGCTCCACCCAATACGGGCATGATGTAGGTGTCTGAGCTACCCCCATATGCAGCGGTAAAGGCTACGGTCTTTCCATCTGGTGAGAGTACAGGCCATGCCTCTTCTCCTTCATGACTAGTAAGCCGTCGTGCTTCTCCTCCGTTGAGTGGAATGACCCAAAGGTCACCTTCTGCGGTAAAGACCACAGTCTGGTCGTGAATTGTAGGTTGGCGATAGTATCCTGGAGATTGAGCCAAGAGACTGATGCAAAGGAAAAGCAGTGAAAGAATGAGGGTGAGTTTGGTAGGGCTGATCATAGGGATAAGGTATGATATAGCTGAGGTTTTTAGTTATGTTTTGATTCAGCGTTTTTGGCGCGCAAAGACAATTGCCCCTGTATACAGCTTTTCCGGCTTCGTTCACTCAGGTTTTTACTCCGTGCGGAGTATCTGTTATAAATGAACCAAAATAGTCTTAAATTGACATGTTTTGATTGTGACTGTCAATATTTGACTGTATCTTGCATTGTAGTAGAACACTAAGATTTGCGAGTACAACTAAAGAATTTAGAGAGCGGAGAGTCAATTGGAGGGCTGATTGCTATAGTGAGTAAAGCTGATTGGCCTACTAAGCGTGGGGGGTGGCAATTCAACTGGAAGAAACTAGGGAAGACGAAAGGTGCTGATTTCTTTAAGTTAACAACCCTTACCGAACCAGATGTTGTTGAAGGCATGCTCATGCTGACATTGATGAACAGCGAAATGTTGTACATGAATAATGTTGAGGTTGCTCCTACTAATCTGGGGCGTAATGGAAAGTTTGAAAACGTAGCAGGTTGCTTGCTGGCCTTCAGTTGTTATAAGTGTTTTGAATTAGGGAAGAATGAATATCTGGGCTATTTATCTTTTGAAAGCAAGACGGAGTTGATGGAATTGTACGAAACAAAATATGGAGCAACCCATGCAGTAGGGCGTAAAATGTTCTTTGACCCTAATGCGGCGAAGGTGCTGGTAGAAAAATTCTTAAAAACAAAATTACCGAGCAATGAAGCAAGTTAATGAAATCAACGAAGGCGGTGTTAATGGTCTGGGTGAAAGCTTAGTAAACACGAACAGTGAATCCTTTATCGTGCTAAAAGAAGCCATTCGTAAGCATAGTGCTAGCCGAAGTGATGCTGATAAATTGAATGATAAAATCACTTCGCTTCGCTTTCAAATGGAGTCGTACTTGTCCACTGAAAATTTTTCAGAGATAATCCCAGCGGGGAGTTTTATTGAAAAGCTGCTGAAGCTTACAGGAATTAGTAAGAAGAGGTTTTCTGCGTACATCGGTTACGATTATTCAAATTTCATCGCAACTCTAAAAGGTCGAAGGAAGGTAAATCCAGACTTAGCAATTAAGACTGGGAAAATATTTGGAATAAGTCCATCTATTTGGCTTCACATTGAAACGAAGAATGAGATCTTATCTTACCTTAAGACTTCTCCGCCGTCTGATAAGTATAACCTTGGTGAGTTGCTCAAGTAGAAGAGCAATCTCGTAGCAATGGCGGTGGGAGCTGTTTTGGTTCAGCGCGCACGAGCGCGCAAAAGATGCAGCAATACTCCATGCGGAGTATCCTTGTCAAGGAATATCTTTCAGTAAAAACAAACCAGATCATGATCAATACGCGCAACGCAGTAATACTCGTACTACTCAGCTGTAGTTGGCTGTTGCTTGGATGTTCCAGTTTTGGTGGGGGAGAGAATCAATCCTCAGGAAATCGCGGGTCAGTTTCGAGTACGTCTGCCAGTCAGGATAGTTATGATGCAGACGGGTACGACGCGAATGGCTATGACGCGGATGGTTTAGATAAAAACGGCTACGACAAGAATGGTCGAAGTGCTGAAGGTTACGATGGGAACGGTTATGATGTGCATGGTTTTAACGACGAAGGCTACAACGTTGAGGGCTATGATGAGGCAGGTTTCGATAGAAACGGACGCCTAAAAGGTGGTACCTATCGTGCCGCAGTCGATTACTACAATCCCGCTACCAAAGTTTCGAAACCGTACAACTTAGATGTCAATGTCGAGAACGGAGAAATAACGGCTATTTCATTTCCCAATAATGGCTATTTGAATGATGATACCATCACTCCAGC
>CALDUE010000170.1 GCA_937923485.1 uncultured Saprospiraceae bacterium | reverse complement strand
CTTCCGTTGGCACTGCAAAACGATTATTCTCTGTCAAATAACCACCTGAACGATCGAGGCGTGGTACCCAGCGATAGACACTCGAAAATTCACCGCCTACCCGATTGACACCATTATTAAACACCGTGAGGCTTCCTGCGTTCGGTCCAACCGTCGTAAAACGTGCGTCGTGCTGCCCGAAAAACGGACCTCGATCAGCGCCACCTTCGACATAGTTGTTGTCATTACCAAACCGATACAAAAGATCACCACCATGACCAAATTCGCCTCCAGTCGAAGAAGCCGCCTCGGCTGTGGTCGTCGTGTGATCAATGATATAGACTTCATTCATCGAGCGCGCAGAAAGCACAATCTGCTTACCATCTGCACTCGTCGAGATTGCATTAAAGTGCAACCAATCCGTATTCGCATCAAAAGCTGGCCCGCGTAAATTAAGGTCCAAACGTCGCGGGTTTTCGCTGACAACGCCAAAATTATCAGCCACTGGATTGAAGTCCTGAACTAAATGATCCCAGATGCGCCACCGCCAAACTTCCTCCCAACTATCTGCCGTAGGTGCTAGCTCTATAATTCGCTCACTCCAGATTTCAGCATCCAGTAAATCACCATCTCCTCCTTGAGAAAGGGCATCGTCACGGTCATGAGCTTCCCACAGCATGACTAGCAGGTTTCCATTGGGCAACACCGTAAAATCATGATGGGCATGCAAAGTGTCCGTTGCGATCTCAATACTTCGCACCTCATTGCCGTCCCAATCCAATTCTATGAATCGACCGCCAATACCTGCTCCATTTATGTTTGACGAGACGCGCTCAGCACGGAGCAAATTCCCACTGGGCAGCAACTCCGTGGCTGTACCGATAAAGCTCCTGTGTTCCCAATCATGTACAAGTTCGCCGCATTGATCTATGAGGTAAGTCTTCTCAAAAGCTAGCGGCGCGAAAAGCACATAGCCATCGCTTGCCTCACTCGTATAGTTTGTCAAACCTACCGTTCGTTGCGCAGAAACTCCAATAACACTCAACAATAGACTAAAGCATAAGCAACCACTAAAAACCCTCATTCTTACAAAGCTAGCACGTGGCGGGATAGCTTATCTTGTGGCGTGTCAATAAATCTACCTATCTGCCGTTTGGCAATCAAATTTCAATTTCATGCGCTGCTTGTCGCGCTACTCTTTGTCGCTCTTCTTCCAGTAAAAAGCTTCTCGCAAATTCAAGAAGATATCTTCCCAGGCCTTAGTGGAGGTGACCTGCTCACTGCGCTTCAAGCAGATTTTAGCCCCAGCGGTCAACTCGACTACGGTAGGGCTCGCGACACCATGTTCCTGCACGTCTGGCGCAAAAATGGTAAGCTCGCAGGCCAATACACGGACTTTGAAGTAGACCTACCCGAAGGCGTCGATCCTACAGTACATGCCTTCGCTCAAGGCATCAATACCGAGCACCTCTATCCCCGCTCAAAAGGCGCCAGAAGTGGCAACGCTGAGGCTGACATGCACCACCTCTACCCTACCCGTGTTGACGTGAACAGCGATCGTGCAAGTTTCCCTTTCGCGGACATAGACGATAGCCAAACGGATAGATGGTACTTCCTCGATCAAACCCAAACTGATCCTCCCGCCACTACCGAGCGCGACAATTATTCGGAGTGGAATGGACAGCATTTTGAACCCCGTGAAATCCGCAAAGGAGATATCGCCCGGGCGATGATGTATTTCTACACCATCTATCGCGATGAAGCCCTTGCCGAGGATTCCGACTTTTTTAATGAGCAAGTTGAGACCTTTTGTAATTGGAACGATATCGATCCTGTAGACGCGGACGAGTATGCGCGGACGCTTGCCATATCAACTTTTCAAGGAAACCAAAATCCGTTTATCCTAGACTGCACCCTCGCAAGCCGCATGGGCTATTGTCCGCAGGTTTCTAGGGTATGCCTACTTTTAGATAATGAGTCGATACCTTGCGTAGCACCAGAATCCTCTCACAAGTGTAGGACTTTCGTCAAAACCCCCGTTGCGTTTCCAAATCCAACCTCAGGCGTATTAACCTTCATGGATTTACCCAACGATCCCGAGCTTCTTTTAATCGATGCCCTCGGTCGCCGTTTAGAAACGTACTCCTTAGCTAAGGGCAACTTAAGTGGCTCCACCAACGCAAGCCTTGTTTTGCCGAAAGGCCTAAACTCAGGATGCTATACCTTAGTAGAACTACGCACTGGCTGGACCCATCGCATTCTTTTTTCGAAAGAATTGTAACGTTTTTTTAGCCGACGCGTCTGCCCTTTGAAATGACGCAAGAACTCTTCATCTCCACTGTTCTCCCACTGCGGGATAAATGCTACCGGTTCGCCGCAAGCATCTTGCGCAATGGACCAGAGAGTGAAGACGTAGCTCAGGAAGTCCTGCTAAAGATGTGGAATCGACGCGACCAACTCGCTGAAATCAACAACCTCGAAGCATGGGCGATCAGAGCGACGCGTAACCTTTCACTAGACCGGATGCGACACAGCGCATGGCGCACAGGAGATGTCGACGCACTCTACGCACATGCGAGCAACACACTCGCAACAGACAAACAAGTTGAAGAACGAGAAGCTGTGGATGCAGTTTTCGCATGCATGCAGCAGCTTCCTGAACTACAACGAAATATCCTTCATCTGCGTGAAGTGGAGGAACATAGCTATGATGAGATTGCGCAAGCGCTCGACCTCAGCGCAGCACAAGTGAAGGTGTATCTACACCGCGCCCGCAAGAAGGTGCGCGAAATGATGGACCCCTCTCACGCACCCAACCCACAGACTAGACAATCCCAAACAAATGACTGATCCACAAAAACTCCGAGTGCTGCTCGAGCGCTATGAGGCTGCCGAAACGTCGGTTGCCGAAGAGCGTGAATTAAAAGCGCTGTTGCAGGCGGCAGACCTCCCCGAGGAGTTTGGCCACTACCGACAGTGGTTTGGTATTCAAGCCGCGGTGCAAACTGCAACGTCTACCAAGCCTTTCGCTGAAGCGCCTTGGTTAGCACCGACGAAGAACGGTGCAGACCATGGTCCGAAGCCAGCCCTTAAAGTTGTTAGCAAGCGCAGTGACCTGAGCACTCGTCCAAGCCGCCGTTTTGCTGTCGCAGCTGCCGCAATGCTTTTGGTGATTATGGCTGCTGGACTCTTTTTCCTTTCACAGGAAAACAGTCTAAGTACGAACCAAGCTATCGCCCAAAACGAAGCCGAAGCCGAAACCGAAACCCCAGTCGCTATTGACTGGAGCAAATACGAAATAACCGATCCCGAAGAGGCGACGCGCATTACCCGCGCAGCGCTTGCAAACGTTTCTCGACGCATCGAGAACGGCGGCCGTATCACTTCAAAAGAAGTGAGCCGCATGGAACCTATTCACAACATCCTCAACTCGAAATCATGAACCTCAAGTTTCTCTTTCTTGCCCTCGCCTTATTCTTCGCTGGCACCCTCAGCGCTCAACAAGATGCCATCAGCACCTACTTCTCAAAGTATGTCGACGATGAAGATTTTACAGTCGTTTACATCAGCGGTAAAATGTTCGACCTCATGGAAACAGTCATTTCAAGCCTCGACACCGAGGACATGAACTCTGAGCAGGTTAAAGCCTTAACCGATGTGGTCCAAGACATGAAAAGCCTACGCATCTTGACACGAGATGGAGATGGTATCGAACAATACAAAGCTGCGACAAAGACCATTACTGGCGCCAAGCCTTACGAAGTGCTGATGACGGTTCGTGAAAAAGGCAGCACGTTTGTAGACTTCTATATCCGCGAAAATGATGGTCTCGTCGAAGAGCTTTTGTTGATCATTGCCGAGTCTACCGATGGCCGCGTGGCTGACTTGCTCGAAGATGAGGAGGCTGTCAACCTCGAAGACGGCAACTTCACTCTACTCAGTTTTGAAGGCCGCATCGACCTCAATAAGATTGGAGAACTCGCCAAGGCGTTTGAAGACGAAGACGGAAATTCTGTCGAACTCAAGATTGGCAATGACTAAGCTTCTACTCGACCGACTATCGTTCTGCTTCGATGCTGGAGCAGCTCGATAGTCGAGTTCAACTGTCCTCAAAAGTTCACCTCCGCCAATCAGTCTTCATGAAAGTTTTACTACTACTTACCTCTCTTTTGTTGACGAGTTTCGTCTTTGCGCAGGAACGTCCGCAAGAAACTGCTCCTGCACCTAGCCCAGAGCGCCAACGAGAGATACGCGACAGCATTCGAGCGAAAGGCCGCGTAAAGTTCCTCAATGAAGCTGAGTCCATTAAGTACGAAGCTGACAGGGCTCTACTCATGCCGAAGATGGAGCACACGTCCATCTTTCGAATCGGCATTCCAGGTTGGCTCATGCGCATGAGTCTCCGTGCAGGAAAGGACGATTTCGATACCGATGAAGAATACCTAGCCGTACGTCATGTTTCTAAGGGTATTCGCTCTTTGCGTGTCGCAGCTTTCGTCGACAACCCGGCCTACAGCTCAGATAAACTTCTAGACGAATACGAGCGATTCATCAAGCGCAAAAAAGGGGAAGCGGTCATGTATATACGTGCACCTGAGGGTGGCGTTCAAATCCATGTCAAGGAGCGGCGCGGCAAAATCAAGCTCATCACTTTGATGGCCTATGGAGATGAGGGAGCTGCAGTTCTTCGCCTCAAGTCTAAGTTTAGCGAGAAGCATTTGAAGGAGGCTTTAGAATTAATGAAGGATACTGCTGAGGATACAGGTGGGGTGGTTATTGATACGGATATTTGATTGGGATGTCGGATGCCCCGCGCGAAGCCCCACTCAGCGCGTGGGTCGAGACGCGTGGGTCCTCGTGTCTTGACCCACGCTAACAGCGGGGCTTCGCACGGGATCGGATCTCGGAAAAAAGTACAATGACCACTTCGCTACTAGATCGCTCGTTCCCCGCTGCTGAAGGCTGGACTGGACGCTTGCACAGTGCTGTTTTCTTTAGTTGAAGGTTCGGGATTGCACCGTTAATAAGGCCTTTGCAAAAGGTACGTGCGTCACAATCTCTCTGGCATCTGCTGCTCTGCGAGTCCGCAGAACGGCTCTGGAAGAAACTTGCGTATATAAAGGCTTAAGCATCCTAACGGGGCGTCTAATACTTAGCTACTTCAAGGGCCCTGGGCCGTGATTGCGGTTCAAAAAAAGCTTACTTACCCTGCAATTCCAACGATTTTCCTAC
>CALDUE010000169.1 GCA_937923485.1 uncultured Saprospiraceae bacterium | reverse complement strand
GTCCAGTGTACCCCAACAGTTGGAGCTTCGTTGTCGTTACCATCAACCCAAGAAACATCACCGAGAGCTCCACCGATACCAGCTGCAAATTGGTAGCGGCTCTCAAAGCCTGGGTTATTTACAAGGTTGAAAGGTTTTGCTTCAAGACCATCTGGATCACCAAATCGGGCAGTATCAAGGAAAGATAGTCCAGTGTTAGGGCTAAAGAACTTCGGCACATCAAACACCTCTTGAGAGCTGTCTAGGTAGTTTGCAGCATATGCATTGTATCCACCAGTTCCGAATCCCATGATTGCGATTCTGTCAGGATCAATCCCGAGAGGGTTTCCGTTTGCAACAGTGCTACGTAAGAAACGTGCGAGCGAACGGTTGTCCTGAATTGCTTTGTACGAAACGGTAAGCAATGAACTAATACGAATGTCATCTGCCTGAGGACTGCCTGCTGCGGTCGGCAACCATCCTTGGCGATATTCCGAGATGATTACAACGTAGCCCATTCTTGCTAGTCGGTTAGCAGTATTCACGAGGACACTATCCTTAAGTGTACCGAAAATACCTCCTCCAACAAATTGGGGTAGGTAAGATCCTGTCGAATTAAGAACAACCACTGGGCGGTTCGTTTCAGTATCGCCTGCAGGCATGTACGACTGGAAAGAACTCGGCAAAGGAATCTCATCTTGTGTGATGCCTAAGAGGACGGGTAGGAAAGAAAAATTCTGCTGATAAACAGTAGAATCTTGTTGTGCGAGCACGCCGTTAAAAACGGGTTCCAAATAGCGCGTCTGCGCTATAGCACCAAATGTGCCTAGGAAAGTGAGTGCAAGGAGTAAAAATCGTCTCATGTGGGGGTTAATTTTTTCGAAATTCGTAAAGGATAGAAGCATATGCAAGTCTTCCAATTGTTGGACCTCCATATGTCTGAAAAATTCGGTTGTCAAGCAGATTGCTTGCACCAATTTTTATGGTTGAGTTAATTTTTGGGACGGTTACGTTCACTTGGGCGTCAAGTAGTCCGTAGGATGGAATGAAGCCAGTAAACTGAGGCGAGCCTTCGAAAGTAAATCCTTCGACCCACTTGTAGTTTGTGTTGAAGCCCCATACCATGTCGGTTGAACCGAGCGGGATATCGCGCGCGGCTATTCCAATATTAAATTTGTGTTCGGGAGTATTGTACGCCGGGATAATGGGATCATCCGTTGCGGTATTCAATATGTTGAATGAATAATTACCAGAGATTGCGTAAAATTCACCGAAGTAATAATTACCTCCAATGCTAAATCCTTGCGTCGTAACGCGATCAGCGGCATTGGCTGATACTCTGAAAACTTGGGTGTTGATTGGTCTACCCGTTACGAAACCACTTGTCAATCCAAGATTGAAACCAATGAAGTCTTCATAGAAACTGTAGTAATAGGTCGCGTCAAGGAATAACTTTTCAAACAGCGTGGTACGAACACCAACCTCGAAGGTGCGCACCTTCTCGGGACGGATAGGTGCAACATCAAAAAATTCAAGCGTATCTGCAACTCCAGAATTTAATCTATTCTGGAAGGACTCGATAGTTATTAGACTATCAAACCCGTTCAAGTTTCCGATAAGAATGGCCGGACCTACGTTGTAGAACAAGTATTGATCTGCTAGAGTAGGATTACGGATCGCTCCCGAGAAAGAAGCTCGTAGCGTTGTTTCTTCGTTCGGGTTCCATACGAGCGAAGCGGCCGGAGAAAAGAGATAATCGAAGTTCTCATTTTTGTCCAAGCGAAGACTTACTGAAGCTTTTAATTGACCGTCAATAGTCACTGTACCTCCGCCATAAAGACCAAATTCATAAGTGTCGATATTGACACTTTCACCCGTAGCGGAATTCAGCGTATCGCTTAGAATTGTACCCTGTGAGTTGGGTAAGTAATTTCTAAAACTTGCTCCGACTCTTAAGTCAAGGTCTGTAATCCGATCCTCCGAGACAAGGTTGTTGAACATGTGCTCACCATTGATATGATAAAGCGCCGATTGATCAAAAAATCTGGTTCCACCATTGGTGGTGAGTCGTTGCGTAAAGGAATTAAAGGCACTGTCAAAGCGAGGTGTGCCAGGCACGAACGGCTCATTTACACCTCCAGTATTCAAGGCGTTGTTAGCGATATCTTCACGAACGAGTGCGTGGTAAAGTCTAAAACTGTCCTGATTCGCATTGACAAACTGCTCTTGAGCCGCTCTCAGCGCAACTACGTCAAATCCAGGCCCATTTTGATTCGGGAAATCAAAAAGTTGGGGAACATTATCTCGGCCAAAGCTCGAGTTGACACGCGGTATGATACGCGTGTTCCAAAGATCAGAATAGGCTGTAAAGAAAGTACCCGATTGACGCGTGCTATCGTTAAGTCGGAGCGCCGTGAAAAATGGATCGAAGGAATCTCCAGCATTTTCGTGCGTCAGGTAAGCACGTAGAAAATAAGTGTTCCGCTTTCTCAACTCCAACTTATGCTGGAAGAACTGAATACCTCGAAGGCTGAAGCGATTTTCTCCTTGAAAAATAGTCGTTCCGCGAGAATAGCTTGAAGAAGCAATGATTTCAGGACTTAAGATTCCCTCATCAGGCTTAAGTCGGAAGTGCACGGTTCCATTCAACTTTAGGTTTCTGGAATCATAATCCACCAAATCTTCCTCCTTATAACCACCTCGAAAGTATGTTCCTAGACCAATGAGGTCGCTTCGATCTGCGCTCTGCTCATCTCCATAGATATTGACGGCATCAAAGCCACCAAGGTTATTAGGACCTACCTCACTATCAGTAATTGGGTCAAAGTTGGAAGCCTCCCAATCATTTGCACTAAAACCGTAGGCATTGATTTTGTAGGCAAAAAACTCTTTATCGTTCTTGTTCTTAATTGCCTCAGCCCATCGGAATCCTCCTTCTCGCAATTGACGCTCTCCGGTCTTCACCGTCGCGCTCAAGCCTTGCTGCAGAAAGGGATCTTTTGTTTGTAAAGAGATTACTCCATTGAAGGCGTTCGGTCCGTAGAAGGCTGAACTTGCGCCAACGATGATATTGACGGAATTCACGTCAAGGTCACTCGCTCCAAGGAAGTTACCTAAAGAGAAGTTTAGCCCAGGGCTCTGGTTGTCGACTCCATCGATGAGTTGGAGGGAACGAACGGGGTTGGTGGAATTGAATCCACGGGTATTGATAATCTTGAAACCAATACTAGCTGCTGTCAGGTCTACATCTTTCAGCGCGCCTAATCCGTCGTAAAAGTTCGCAGCTGGCGTTTCTTTGATTGCAATGTTGTCGAGCGTTTCCAAGGTCAGTGCAGATTGCTGACGCTTCTCGCTAATTCGTCGACCTTTGACCACGACGGTAGCAATATCCGTTGCGTTGTCACCAAGAATGATGTTGATTGGATCATTCGAATTCTCAACTTGAAAGGTATCGCTAGCGTATCCTACGTAGCTGATAACCAGAACGGTAGGAACTGATGGAACTTCTAATTCGAAATTTCCGTCAAAATCAGTCGTATTACCAATGCTTGTTCCTGAAACGACCACGCTCGCTCCAATAAGTGTTTCACCAGTATCATCTGATACATTGCCCCTTAGCTGGAATTGTGCTTGAGCAGCACTTCCCAAAGCAAGGATCAAAACAAAAAGCAGATTGAAGCGTGTAAACCGTATTTTCATAGGCGGGGGCCCTAGGCAAGCGAATTTGGGGTTGGATGCAATATAGCAAATTACGTATATCCTATAGATAAGTGGTAATTAAAGCGATAATTATTCCTACGGCAATTGCAGTAGTCTTTACCCAAGTAAGTCGATGGTGGTCTTGATCGTCTAGTTCAAATAAGATCGTAGTGCTTACATGAAGTAATGAGCCAATGACAAGCCCGAGTACATAGGGAATATGCGCAGGATCAATGACTTGCGCGGCAACAACAGCGCCTAAAGGCGACATACACGCAAACAAAACGAGTAAAAGCCAAATTGTAAGTCTTTGATAACCAGCATATGCGAGAAGTACGCTCAAGGCAAAACCTGCCGGAATTTTGTGTAAAATCAGTCCTGTTAATAATTGGTTATGCTCATGGCCGACATGTTGAATCTCATTCAAAATTGATAGCGGACTACCTTCCAAGAACGCATGCAAAGACAGACCGATGAGCACAGGAAGCGCCAATCTTTGTCCTTCATGCACGTGCATATGGCCGTGTTCAACTCCTTGAGAAAATTGCTCAAAAAGTACTTGAAGGAAAAATCCAGCGAGAATGGCTAGTCCTGGGCTTGCCGTTTGATGAAATGCAAAGGCCTCTGGAATGAGGTGCAAAGCAGTAATACTCAGGAGATAAGCTCCACTGAATGAAAGAACAAGGTGTAAATATCTGCCTCGCAATTCAGGAAAGCGAAGCCCAACAGCTCCTCCAACGAGGACCGCTCCAAAAAGTAATGAAAATTCAAGAATACTCAATGCGCTGTGCTTGATCGGCGAAGTAAAGCTATTGTGCTCTATTTGCGGAGTAAGTGCAATAAACTTTAGCCTATTTCTGCTGATTTAGTTGGGCTCTTAGGCCATAAGGCAAAACGATGGACAACCCATGCCCCCAACATGCCGATTGAAGCTCCGATTGCCCCTCCAGCGATAATGTCACTGAAGTAGTGTCTACCTACGTAGACTTGTGCAAGCGATATGATCAATGCCCAAGTGATGGTAATCCATTTCCACATCGGCCTTTCGGCAAAACAAGTCATCCCGAGAAAAATTGCTAAGGCAAAATGATTCGCCGCGTGTGCACTTGGAAAGGATAGCCCAGGTCCGCAGCCAGTAAGTAGGTCGAGCTTCTCGAGCAAACCGACTGTGTTGCACGGACGAACACGTCCTATCAACGGCTTCAAAACCTCTGCAGCTACCGTATTTGCTAGTCCTACCGTCGCTCCAGCTATCAAACCTAGGTACAATCCTTTCAGCTTTTGCTTCCACAGCAGCCAAGCGAGCAGAGCGATATAAACCGGAATCCAATTGTCTTGGTCTCTCCACCAAGGAAGAATGTTGTCCAAGGTCTCCGGGTGCCACCCTTGATGCCAAGCGAGGATGAGCGCTTTGTCAAGGGAGTCTATTGTTTCCAATGGGGAATTTTGAATTTTGAATTTTCAAATTTTGAATGTCGAGACGTCTTTGACAGCTTCGCTGTCGGTACTCAGGATTTTGGATTTCGGTCCGCTTCGCTATCGGAACCTAGATATCTAGCTCGCCTCTAGCTCATTTCCGAAATCCGAAATCCGATCCCGTGCGAAGCACGAGGACCCACGCGCTCCGCGCGGGGCATCTCACATCTCACATCCCTCCTCCCCTAATTACCCCCTGGCAATATCGGCTCAGCGGGATCATCTTCTGGCACCTTGTAGTCCTTATCCTTCTTGCCAAATACACTCACATTGACATAGCGCTTTGGATTCAGGCGAAAGTCCTGTAGTAAAAGGTCCAAATTGGTTGCTGTGCGATCTAGACGCGTATAGATTTCGTCTTCGTTAATCAACTTACCGAGCGTACCGTCTCCTTCGTTGATGCTCTTGGTAACGCCTGCAAGGTTTTCCATCGCACCATTGCTGGTTTTGATGGTAGCTTGAAGATCTGTCAGTGTGGTATTGACAGTGGTCAACATCTCCTCGATATCAACTTCTGCAAGGCCAGCCGTTGTAGAATCTACATTATTGAGGATCGACGTGATCTTGGCGTTATTGTCATCCAGGTTCTTGGTGATGCTCGCGACGTTTGAAGTCGTCTCCGTCAGGTTGTTGCTCGTTCGCGCCAAGAGCCGGTCTAGTTTTGCCGTAAGGCTAGCCAAATTTTGAGAGGTAACCTCCATGTTATGCAGCGTCCTTCCTATACCATTAGTATCTGTTCGAGAGGTTAAAGAATCAATTAGCGGTCCTGTATTACTTCGTATAAGGTCGAAATAGGGTGCGAGCGCGGCTGGGTCTCCGATCAACCCTGCTATCACACTTTCTTCCGCAGCTACTAGGTAATCTCCATCTACGGCGCAATCTGCACCCGAACATGCCTTGTCAAAATCGAGTGAAATAAACCGTCCACCAAGCAAGCCATCGCTCTTGACCAAAGCCTTTGCATTTTTTGGAATAGGTAAATCGGAATTTAGCGTAATCGCAACAACAAGTGAGCGAACATTCTCTTTATTGAGCTGAATGTCGGTGACTTTTCCTACGCGAAAACCGTTGATTTCAACTTGGTCACCAATACCGAGCTGGTCAACATTCTCGTATTTGATGTAGAAGGTATTGGAATTAGAAAAGACATCATTGCCTTTCAGAAACTGGTAGCCTATAACTACGACCGCGAGGGTAACAATAGCCAGCAAGCCGATTTTGGTCTCTCTTCTCATTCGGTAAAGTCGTTATTCTAACTAAGTGCATAGATAAGGGCATCTAGCTACCTAATTATGGTCTAACGAACATTTGTATAGACAGGTTGAGCACAACACGACTATTTCTCGGAATCCAGCTCGCTCGAACTCAATTTTCGCTCTCCAATGTATCCAACCGTGAAGGCTCCTTCGAAGCCTTTGCTCACCGCATCTGCGCGCGCTTCCTCAGCTTCAGCTTTGGTTTGATACGGTCCAGATTGGTATTTTAAAAAGGCCCCTTCGCGCACAAAACGAACAGCAGAATTAAGTGATCGCCACTTCGCTTGCTCTGTGTCGACTTGGGTTTTAGCGGCAGCGATCTGAACAAAAAACTTAACCTCAGGAGCAGCAAGATCACTTGTTACAGGCAGCGAGGGACTATCCTCAAAGAGCTTGTCCGCTTCATTTGGTGTTGGATAAAGCGGAATTGCCTTTTCAGTGCTTATTGTCTGCTTTTGCGATGTCAATTGCGAACGGTCGCTCCGTTCTGCGCGATTGCGTGCATGCAAGTAATCGGCAAACCCATCATAAAGCGCTTGGACAGTCTGTGTTTGACCTTGCGTGCCGGTGAGGTAAGCTTCCTCAGTTTTGTTAGACAAGTATCCAGTTTCCACCAAAACACTTGGCATTGCAGTTTCCTTGAGGACCATAAATCCTGCCATCCGTACTCCGCGACTTCTACGATGCTCTCTCTCACCTAAACGCCGCTCAATATGCTCCGCAACAGCGATGCTTTGCTCCTGAAACGCATATTGAAACATCGATAAAGTGATGTGTCCAGCAGGCGAGTTCGGATCAAACGAATAATTTTCTTCCACGTCCGCCTCCAATCGGATGGCCTCGTTTTCACGCTTGGCCACCTTCAAGTTGTGATCGGCTGTGTGAAGTCCCATCACATACGTCTCCGATCCATGCACTGAGCTATTGCCATCTAGTGCATTGCAATGAATAGAAATGAAAAGGTCTGCTTGAGCCTTGTTGGCAATGCGCGCTCGCTCGTAAAGCGCAACAAATTTATCGGTCTCTCGCGTATAGATAACTTCAATCTCTGGATGCCGAGAAGTGATCTCTTTTCCAAAAGCTAGGGCGATCTCAAGCGCAATTTCTTTCTCGTCCACATGGGCACCAGAACAACCTTCATCCCGACCTCCATGACCTGGATCGATAACTACGGTTTGAATTGCTTGATTTTGCACTTTTCTTTGCGCACCTTCGCCAACCGTTAAGGTGTCGTTAAGAAACGACAAATTGGTGGACGCATGACCGACGATTGCCGTTGACCATACAAGAAGAATTACGAAGATTTTTTTCATCAATCAGCTTTCGAACGTTTAACCTGTTGCTTTTACCATCCTCCCCCCATTCTGTTAAAACGGCGTCAGTTGTGGTCAAAAGACTAGAACAGTCCTCGTTTTGGGTGTGTGTTTCGGTTTTGGTTTGGCTGATCTTAATCGGACAGCAATCAGCAATTGCACAGATTTCTAATCCTCCTGCTGGCAAAGTTAATGCCTCTACTGATTCAACTGCTCAGATTGTAGAAAAATCTGATACTCTTCAAGTTAGTCCCTACGACTTTATCTCGCCAGATAGTCTTAACCGTGAAGCGGATACAGTAGGTGTTGATAGCGCTCGACTTGATTCAATTTCTAAACGGACCGTGTATACTTTGAGTCCAGACGCGCTTGATGCACCTGTGAAGTATTCCATGCGCGACTCGATGCGATACAGCATTCGAGAGCAGAAAATCTACCTCTACGGTGATGCGAGAGTCGAGTACGCAGACATTGTCCTCACCTCGGGCTATATGGTCATTGACTACGACAGCAGCATTGTTGTCGCCGAGCCAATTTTGGATTCCGCTGGCACCCTTACTGAGTATCCCAACTTTGAGCAGGGCGCTCAGAAATTTAAGGCCAAAGGGATGCGCTACAATTTTGACACCCAGAAAGGCATCATCTACAATGCCTCCACGCAACAAGGAGACCTTTACGTGATTGGTGGCAAAACCAAACTGGTCGCCGCAGATGATAGAGATCCGACTAGAGCCGACAATGTTGTCTATAATTCAAATGCGATTTTCACAACCTGTGATTTAGACCATCCACATTATGGTATTCGGTCTAGTAAGCAAAAGATCATCCCAGGCAAGCAGGTCATCGTAGGGCCGAGTAATGTCGAACTCGGTGGGGTACCGACGCCGCTTTGGCTTCCGTTTGGATTTTTCCCTATCAGTACGGGCGAAAAATCAGGACTTATTTTCCCTACGGACTACACATTTACCGATGTTGACGGCTTCGGCTTTCAAGGAGTAGGCTGGTATTTCCCGTGGAACGATAATATCCACACTCAGTTGACTTTCGATGTGTTTCTTAAACGCACCTTCAGAGCCAACATTAGGAATGATTACTCCAAGCGCTACAAGTATTCAGGTGCACTTGACGCAGGCTGGTCTAGAAATAGACAAGAGGTTAATGCAGTAGGAGAATTCAGCCAAGCTTATGTCTTTACTTGGAGACACGCGCAGGACTCAAAAGCAAATCCTTATCGCAGTTTTAACTCTAACGTTAATTTTCAGACCAATGGCTATTTGAGGACCAACCGAGCAGATTTCAATGCTCAAGTAACTGGCATCATTCGTTCGAATCTTTCCTATGCATTCAAGTTTCCTGAGCATCAAAGTTGGAATTTAACTACAGGGTTCAATCACACGCAGAACACCGTCACCCGAGACGTTGACATAAGCTTGCCTGATGCACAGTTTTCTACTGGAGCAATGTATCCTTTCGCGAATTTGGGAACGAAGAGCACCGCATGGTATAAAAAGGCTCAGCTCACCTACAATGCGAGATTGCGAGGTAGTATCTCAGCAACAGATACCACTGTTTTTGAGAAACAGACGTGGGACGATGCTCTATTCGGTGCATCACAAAGTATTGCCTTTAATGCGCCGGTCAATGTTCTAAAGCACTTCAGACTTAGCCCTAACATCAGCTATAATGAAGTGTATTATCTTGACGAAGTAAGGCGGAATTTTATTCAAGAAGATTCTATTATTACGAATCAAGAGATCATCCTTGGTGAACCCGTTATAACGACCGATACTGTCACTTTTGGAACTCTTATAGAAACTACGCAGAGTCCAACTGGGAGCTTTACAAATGTCGCCAGGACATTCAATGCAAACGTCAGCCTTTCGACTCAGATTTACGGCACGGCTCGTTTCAATGCAGGTGCCTTGAAAGGCGTCCGTCACATCATCACGCCCTCACTAAGCGTAGGATTTACACCTAGCTACGATAATGGGATATTTGACTATTATGATGATGTCCAAGTCAATACGGCAGGAGAAATTCGGTCCTTTGATCGTTTCCCAAGACAACCCTTCTCACCAGGATCCATACCTAGAGAACAAACCTTCGGAATAGGGTATACCATTGGCAACCGCGTCGAGACGAAATTTCAAGGACGGCGAGATTCGGTTTCTAAAATCGTTCCTGTACTCAACAACTTGTCCTTTTCAGGAAACTATAACCTAGCGGTAGATTCGTTCCAATGGTCCTTGATTAGTGTTTCTGGTGCACAAGCAAGCTTCTTTAAGAAGATCGTGCGGGTCAATTTCAGCGGGAACTTCGATGTCTATGCGCTCGATGCAAATCGAAATCGGACAAAGGAAACTTTGCTCAGTCGCGATGAAGGTTTGCTCAGGCTAAATCAATTTAACTACGCAATCAACGTTGGCGCCTCCGTTGGGCAGTTCCGCGAACTCCTTCTTGGCGAAGGCAATAAGTTGCCGGAGAATAGTATTTTTTCTTTGATAGATAAGTTTCGCCTGAGCTACAACTTCAGCCAGACCTTTAGTTCAACGAGACTAGATCCCTGGACTACCAATGCCAACTCGATCAACGCTTCAGGTGGAATTCCCATAACCCCTAAATGGTCAATACGAACCTTGACAATTGGTTACGATTTCATCAATGATCGAATCAGCTATCCAAGTGTGGCTTTAGGTCGCGATCTCCACTGTTGGGAGATGGATTTCTTCTACTCGCCAGCCTTTGGCAACACGTTCAATTTCAGCATTCGCGTCAAGCCTTCATCTTTGAGCTTTTTGGAGCTACCGTACCGAAGAGGCAGTTTCATCCAGTAGACGCTTATTGTTCTTCGATGATTTCCACGTTGACCACCGCAAATTTTTGCCTGCGCAAATCTTTCACCATTTCCTCAGCAGTCATGGTGTATGGATCGAATTGCATGAGAAACACAGGAGGCTCCTGACTCGTCATGCGTACCACTTTCAATTGTTGGCGATAAAATTCCTCGGTCACGACGTCAATTTGATCAGCAGCTTTTAGCGTAACGAGCAGCTGGCTAGGAGGCAAGGGTTCAGCATCTGGAGATCGTGTCCATGCCGTTGTCTTTGAAATAGAGAAGAGCTGTCTGCGCAGTTCCGCTATTTCTGGAGCATACTCCGAAGTGCCTTTAAACACTACAGAATCTGCACCATTCCTGATTGTAATGGTCGTCAACGCCATGTCTGAGATGCCAGACTCAATATACTTCGGGAGTACGTCAGCTTTCGCCAAAACCTTATTCACCTGCGCAGTAAATGCTTTAAGTGAATCCGCTTGTAAGGTGCCCGTGTGCAATCCTTTGTAAGGTGCGTAGCGCTTTCCAGTATAGATCGCACTTCCATCTGGGACTACGGTCATACTGTAGACTGGGCAGGTACCAAAACAACCACCCTGCATGAGCTCAACTTGCGTAAATGAGGCCTTATCCATTGAAGTTGTCGCTTTTTTTGATCCATTACAGGCAGCGAAAAGCGAAAGTAAGCTGATCAAGAAGAGGGGGAAATAGTGCATAGGCTTTGTTAGGAGAGTGAGTCATTTAAGTTCGAGGCTCGAAATGTAGACGTTTGAATTTAAAAAGGGTCAACTTCTTTTGTCTACAAAGAACTTCATCGCATTATTCTCGTTGTTTTGCAACAGTGAAAACCGCTTCTATCATAAAACCATCTAACACGGCGCAAGATTGTCTATCCCTCGGGCAAGACCTTGTCATGAAGGTGTTAACTCAAGAGGAGTTCGAACAGTCGAAGCAATGGGATCAGTTAGCTGGTCTTCCTTTCTGGCTCTCGAAAGATTGGTTGTTGGTTTTGGCGAAAGCCGGTGCTCCACACACACGTTATTTAGAGTTTTACCGAAAGGAAAAATTGATAGGCGTGTGTTTGCTGCAAACCCTTCCTGTCAAGGAGATGAAGCTCGGCGAGAATGTCCGTCCACAAATGGCCTCCATCGTTTTTGGAGATGTGCTCGAGCAATTTGGCCAATCACTATACAGTGCCAACGGTGGTATGCATTTTCTGCTAGGTGAGCAAGCTAGCCTGCTGGTTTCGAAAGCCCGCGGTTGCATCGCAAAGCGAGCCGACAGTTGTTGCTACTTGATGAAGGATGTTGCCAGTGAAAAACCTGTCTCGAATTGGCAAAAATTGCAGGCACTTCCAGAAATGGTGATGCCGATTTCGAAGGAGTGGGGGAGCTTCGAAGATTACCTGAGTGCACTTCCATCCAAATATCGAAAACGAGCAAAACGTGCCCGAAAGAAATTTCAGGGATTGTCTACACGACTTTTGGAAAAGGATGAGGTTTCAAGCTTTCGCCAAAACATAGATGAGCTTTACGAGGAGCTCATGGCGCGTTCACTTTATGTTCCATATCGTGTCCCCGCTGGATATATTACCAAGTTGAAAGAATTGGCTCCAGAACGTGTTGAATTGAGAGGGTATTTTGATGGAGAAAAGCTGATTGGTTTTTCCACCTTACTTCTTGGTGAGAAAGAAGCTATTGCTCATTACAGTGCGATCGATCCAACTTATAATCCTTCGCATCAACTCTACCTTAATCAGTTGTTTGATTTGCTGCAGGCAAGTATTGAAAGAGGCTTTTCTGAACTTCATTATGGTCGAACGGCAACAACTATAAAGTCAAGCGTGGGGGCCGTTCCGGTATCTACCTATTCCTTCGCTAGCCACGATGGTTGCATCAGAAACCAATTGCTTACGGTGCTCAATAA
>CALDUE010000168.1 GCA_937923485.1 uncultured Saprospiraceae bacterium | reverse complement strand
GCTTCGCCTTCTTTAACTTCAATCGACTTAATTGTAGCAGCGGCAACGGCCTGTATTGGATTTTCCATCTTCATCGCCTCTAGCACGAGAAGAGTGTCGCCTGCTTCTACCTCTTGACCAGCTTCTACGACGATGTTGACGACTTTTCCTGGCATTGGAGCATGAAGCTCTGTTAGAGCCACTTGAGGATTGGCCTCAAGACCGAGCTGATCAATAAGCTGATCGAGTGGATTATTGAGCGCAATGTGGTGATGGAGCCCGTCAAGTCTAAGTTCTACAGTTCTCTCCCGTAGGTCTATATCTACAACCTCGATGGTGATGCTTTTCCCAGCTGCATTGAGGTAAGAGAATGTCCCATCAGCAGCCTTTTTCAAATTCAGGCTCTCTGAAATTGCTTCTACTGCTTCACGACCATTGATGCTAGCTGTCCAAGTTGTAGTTGGCTTCATAAGGGCGTCTTTTTAGCAGTGCGATGTGAAAGGTTGACGAGAAAGATGGTCTCGTAGACCGTGTAACACAGATAGGACACAAAGAAAGGGAATAGAAATGACCTACTCGGTGGTTTTCCCAAGCTGAAGTAGGCATATACTAAGATGAGACTCAGCATCATCTTGACAAACGTTAGCACCATGACATACTGGGCCAAGCGGGCTTTGTTATCAGATTTTGCTGCAGGAATTGCACTGTAGTAAATGGCGATGGTCAGCCCAAAGAACATGGCCACGCCTCCTACCATAAATGGCCATTGATAGGTGAGGTCGGGAAAAAGAAAAGTGAGTCCGACATCTATCCCAAGTGCTATAATCGTCGTGATTAGGAGACGGGTATAAAATACGGATTGGGACATGGTTGAGATCTGAGACGTGAGATGTAGGATTTGGGACGTGAGATCTGAGATGTGAGACCGAGACGCTAGTGTGGCTTACTTACAAACTCACTTTTTGAGTAAGCCACGTAAGGGTACATAAAGCGCCAAGGTTATACCAACGAGGGCAAGTCCTATAGTGTAGTACGGCTTGGTCGTTTCAAAGTGAGCATCTAACCACTTTCCCCCATAGACAAAGAGCAAGAGGATAACCACCATCTGAATAGCTAAGCCTGAATACTGGGCATAGGACTTCGCTCCCGCGACACTTCTTTTACGAAGATTCTTGTCGCCCGGCTGGTCCTCCTTTTCAGGTGTCTTTGGACTAGGCAACGGCCGCAGCTTTTTGTTGAGTTTTTGCCTTGCCAGCACCACCAGTCATTTGGATGTTACCCACGAGCATTGCACCTGCGTCAATTTTGATTTTTCCGTAGGTAACTTCACCTTCTACACTTGCAGATTCACGGACCTCGAGTAGCTCAGAGACTTTTAGGTTCCCTTCAAACTTACCTTCGATCATCGCGGTACGGCAGGTTACATTTCCGTTGATTACACCACTAGGGCCAATAATCACCTTCGCTTGGCAATCAAGATCGCCTACTAGTGTACCCTCGATGCGGATATCACTAGGTGCTTTGACCTTACCTTCTATGTGAGTGCCCTTTACTAGGCTATTCAATCCAGCTCCGCCGCCTGTTGGCACTGCTGCTGGTTTACCGTTTGAAGATTGTTTTCCTCCGAACATGGACGTTTAATTGAGGGGTGAGTAGGCGTATTATTTACCTATGCTCTAAAGTACGTTGCTTACTAGTTAAGTGGTGCACAATCGAACAAGGAATAAACCAAAACAGGCATCCTGCGCCGTGCAGAATGCCTGATTTGGTACTCCTTAAAGGATGATGTAGAGGCTAATCAGCTCCTAGAAGTTAGGGCAGTAAACGCCACGACGCTCATTTCCACAGAACTTGTATTGTAGCGCGAGCTCGAATCCACCCTGTGCATTAGAACCAGGTCGTAGTTCTGAAACGTTGATATCGTAAGAGAACCCTAGGGTATACTCGTTGTAATCGAAACGCGTAGAGAGGATCACCGCGTCGTTTGTGATACCAGATATTGCTTTGTTGCCGAAGCGCGTCCAAACACCTAGCTGGAATGCTTGGCTGTTGAAGCGGCTATTCCCGAGTGCAAACTTGAAGCTTGCTCCAGAATTGACTTGTAGTGAAGGTCCTTGAATCATTGTGATGATGCCAGGAACAAGACTCACATTATCGGTCAATGGAACCTCACCACCTGCGTGAGCAGTAAATCGGCTAAACAGTTGCTCTGACTCACCTGAGTCGAATGAAATGTTAGCGCGGTTTAAGTGGTGGTAAGCACCTCCGATGTAAAGGTTTGCACCACTGCTAAAGTTACTGAACCAAAGAAGTCCAGCAGATGCGTCAAAAAACGTGAAATTCGACTGATCGAATCGATCCTCTCCAGTTGGAAGAGACTCTTGGAATGCAGATCCGTTCCATTGTGTTCCCCAACGTAAGTTTTCAAAATCGATTCGTCTCTGAGAGAATCCACCCTCAAATCCGAAACTTAAGTAATGTGAAGAGCTGCGTGTACCTGCCATTCGCTTGGCGTAAGAGCCTGAAGCTTTCACGGCAGTGGTACCAAAGTTCCCAGTGCCAGCGTCGTCATTCCAAATTGTAGCTCCAAGTCCGAAGTAATCGTAACGACCACTCGTAAAACGCTGATCGTAACTCACGCTAGATGTATTGTAAACACCTCCACGTGTGACACTCGCCCACTGGTTGCGGTAATTTGCCGTGAGGCGAACATTACAATTCATCACACCAGTCAACGCAGGGTTAAGGTTGAGTGGACTCAAATAAAATTGAGAAAAGTGAATATCCTGAGCGAATAAGCTAAAACTCAGGCAAAAGGCGCTAAAAAAAAGTGTAATCTTCTTCATCATCATCGGCAGTGTGTGTAAACGCTAAGGAAATTCTGCAAGCAGCGTAAGAACAAACCAAAAGTAGGCTTTTCTTCGGCTACTGCACAACGTACTAGCGTAAAATCGGTAGTTCGCCGTGTGGAAGACTTAAAGTTTAACACAGAAGGGAGATACCAGTCACATATGGATAATGCAAATATGAAGCCGAAAGCAAAGGGCTTCCTTCATTCCCAGGTCACACTAAATAATGTGTAAATGGCTGAAAAAGAATTAATTGATCCAGAAAAAGGAAGGCTTACAGTCCGGCAACTCGTGCCTCATTACCCATGCGACGAAGCTCAGTTTGGTATGCCGCCCCCTCCTTGCGGGACTTTACACGACCGTTGAGATCTAAAAAAAGCAAAGTTGGATATGACTTAACCTCATAAAGTGCAGCTAAGTTCGGTCCGTTACCTTGTTCTGCGTTGATTTTCACGCTGATGAAGTGCTCATTCATGTAATCACCGAAGGCTTCATCGGTAAAAACATCCTCATCCATAAGTTTGCATGGTAGGCACCAACTCGTATAGAAATCAATGAATACGAGCTTATCCTCAGCCTTCGCTTTCTCCAAAGCGACGGTCAATTTATCGGTGTGGATGAAGTCAACGAAGAAATTCGCGTACGGGTCTTCCACTTTCACTGGCGCAGAAACTTCTTTGGATGCTTTTCTTGAAGCACCACATGCTGTGATTAATAGGATCGAACTGACGGCGAGTAGAAAGGTGAATCGTGACACAGAAGGGGTGCTGATAAACTTAGAAAATGTAGGACCAAGGTCCTTGAGAAATGATTTCATAATGAGGCTGTTCAGACTCACTGTGCAAAAATAACACCATCGTGGTAGTAATTCGTATCCCAACATCTTGGCATTGGAGATTATAACACTTAATTAATATATGATTCAGTCTGTATATGAGAATTTTAAGGCCGATTCTGTGTCCAATTAACAGTCATTATTATTTTTTAGCTGCCTCCGTCAAGGCACTCAATCTTCTGTATTTATCTTTAACATGCTGATAATCAAGCTTTGCTATTTGCCAGCCTGCTGCGCCATCTCGCCATCCTCCTTGCAGTACGTAGCCTTTGAAGGCTCTCCATAGCGGGGCGAGGTACTTTTTTTCGCTTGTCGCTCGCTTTCCCTGCTCAAAAAGTGCCTCTGCTCCTAGCTGTGCATAGCTATCATGCTTTTTCTGGTAATGCGACAGAGATGGAAAACTGTAGTGCTTCAATTCACCAGCCAACAGCAGTTCTTGAGTTTCCTCACCAATTTCTAGCGTTTCGTGCACAGCTCGCGTACTCCACTGCGTATGGTCACGGTGATAGATCCTCCACACAACGTCACGCGACCACGCTCCATTATGAATCCACTTTCCGCAAAACTTGGTGAGTCGTTTAAACCCGTACACCTGTCGTGGTGCGAAAGGAGCAGCGGATGACACTACTAGTTTGTCGAGACTTAGTCTGCCGATTGTAGTCCGCAGATGTTCGCTCAGCTCCTCATCGGCGTCGAGACTCAATATCCACGGATTTGTGGCTTGGGCTGCCCCCCAATTTTTAGTCGGTCCGTAACCCTTCCATTCTGTTTCTAGAACTCTTGCTCCAAGGTCCTTTGCGAGGGCTTGGGTACCATCAGTACTCCCGCTATCCACTACCACAACTTCGGTCACGACTCCATGCACGCTTCTGATTGCACGCTCAATGTTCGCGGCTTCGTTTCGAGCTATGATTACGGCTGAGAGCATAACACAAATATGCGTCAGCGAATCCTACTTCCAACCTTTCGCGATGAAATTAGGATTGAGCAGGTTGGGCTTGTTGTATTTTAACTTTTCTCCGGTCTCTGCATGCACCAATTGGCCACCCGTTTCATGGACCAACAAATCACCGGCAGCAGTGTCCCATTCCATTGTAGGACCGAAACGTGGATACGCGTCCATTTTATCATCTGCAATAGCGCAGAATTTCAAAGCTGATCCCATCGGCGTCTTTACAGGCTCTTTGAAATCTAATAAATAGTCTTGCGTTTCTTGGTTGAGGTGACTTCTGCTTACGCCAAAACGCAAGTTGGGAGCATCGGGCTTCCTTGTTTCAGGTTTTCGCGAAAGCTGCCTGACCTCCCCTGTAGAATCTATAGCTTGAGCACCATGACCTTTGATTGAGACATAACTAATACCCGTAACAGGCGCGTGGATAATCCCTAAAATTGGCCTCCCAGCTTCGACTAGCGCGATACAGACGCAGAATTCATCGTTGCGTTTGAGAAACTCTTTGGTTCCATCCAAGGGATCGACCACCCAAAGGCGATCTGCTTGCGAGCGAGCCTCGTAGGGAACCTCCTTACTTTCTTCCGAAACAATAGTATATTGATCGTCCAAGGATTCCAAACCTGCCTTAATCATAACCTCTGAGGCGAGATCAGCGGCAGTAAGAGGACTATCGTCCCCCTTCAGCTTCATTTCGAAATCGTCGCTATTGTAGACCTTAAGAATTGCTTTTCCAGCATTCCTCGCGATAGGTTCTACAAGTTTGAGAAGTTCTGGAAGGGTGTTCGTGTACGTTGCCATAGCGGCAAAGAAACCAAAAGGGAAGCACCTGTATTCTGATTCAAAAGCAAAAGATATCCAAACATGGAAATCCGTGTTCAGGCGAATCGGAAAAGAAGTTCCTCAAATGATTAGAGAAGCTATGACTAAATCAAGACGTCTAAACAATGCTGCTTGTCAGCCGCTATAGCATAACTAATGCATAGGCGACAGCGAGATGTAGGACAGAAACCAAGAGCAATTGAATGCGGTGTGGAACAGTTTGTAGCAATGTTTTCATGATAGTGTTTGTGTTGTCCATATTCTGACAAGGACCGCGCCTAGGACACCAATTCTTAAGAAATAAATGGCGATAGGTAGACATACCACAGGAATTGGCACGGTTTGCCCGTCTATTGGACTGTGGCCCTTTTACTTAACGCTTTGTCTTTCAGAGATTTTGTGAAACATTATTGTACGTAAAGGACTACACTTGTAAATCGTTAGCGACGAGACACTATGGCAAAAGTTATTGTTACCGGAGGGGCGGGTTATATCGGCTCCCACACTGTTGTAAACCTCATTGAAGCAGGGCACGACGTTGTTTGCATTGATAATTTCTTCAATAGTCACCAAGTTATGTGGCGTCATTTAGAAGAACTCGTGGGGCGCAAAGTGCCGCAATACAATGTTGATCTTACAGATGCCCTTGCAGTGGATAAGGTGTTTGCCGAGCATGAAGATGCCGATGCAGTGATTCACTTCGCCGCGCGTATTTATGTAGGTGAGAGTGTAGAGAAGCCTATTACCTACTTTCGTCAAAACATCAATTCCATGCTAAATGTGCTGGATAGTATGGCGAAGTACGGGCAGAAGACATTTATCTTTTCAAGTTCTTGCAGTGTCTATGGCAATGCAGAAGAACTGCCTGTCACAGAAGCGACTTCATTTGGACTGGCTGAAAGTCCTTACGCACGCACAAAGCAGATGGGAGAGCAAATCATTACCGACTTTGTTCGAGCTAATCCAACAGTGCAGGGCGTAATCCTTCGCTACTTCAATCCTGCGGGGGCACATCCTAGTGGTAAAATTGGTGAGGCTCCTCAAGTAGAACAGACCCACCTTGTGCCGATCATTATGGAAGTAGGTGCAGGACACCGAAAAGAACTAACCGTATTTGGCGGTGACTACCCTACTCGCGATGGAAGCTGTCTACGTGATTACATCCATGTAAGCGACCTAGGTAGCGCTCATACTCGAGCTGTTGGATTTGGTCTAGAGCAAGCAGCAGCAAAGCATACAGACACAAGCAATCCATCCATTTTCAATCTTGGATCGGGAGATGGCGTAACGGTGCTAGAGGCGGTACGTGCTTTCGAAAAAGTAACAGGCACGGAATTACCACACAAGGTTGTAGACCCAAGAGATGGAGATGTTGCGGCGATTTATGCGACCACAACCAAGGCAGCTGAGGAACTCGGTTGGACTCCACAATACAGCTTAGAGGATATCATGCGCTCTGCTTGGGCTTGGGAGCAGGCGCGACCATCAAAACTGAAGGCTTAATCGATGTTCGAGACCTTATTCACCACCAATGAGATAAATCAGGATACTACGCTAGCCGTAGTCGTCTCGATTCTTTCTTCTATTTTCCTATCATTCATGTTGGTGCTCACCTACAGAATCACAAGTAGGGAAGTCGTCGAGCGCAAAGAATTCATCCAAGGTATTGCACTGATTTCAATCGTTGCGACGATGATTATGCAAGCCATCGGCGATTCGCTCGCACGTGGACTTGGCATGCTCGGTGCGCTTTCGATTATTCGATTCCGAACCAGTCTGACAAGTCCTAGAAACATGGCGTTCATGTTCGCCTCACTCGCTGCGGGAATCGCCTGCGGGGTTTTTGGTTTTACAATTGCTTTCATCGGAACACTTGCTTTCTGTATAGTAGCATTAGCGCTTGCTTGGCAAGGAGATCATGCAGCCAAACAGCTTGTCGGAGATTTAAGAATTAACCTTGAGCCAGACAGTGATATGCGTGAGCAGGTCGAAGGGCTCATGAAAAAATATACCACTCGACATAAGCTGTACGAGTTTAGGTTTACCAAACCAAAGCCTCTCGCCCCAGGCCAAGAAGGAACACGAAAGCAACTCCAAGCAACTCAGGAATTGAACTACAAATTTTTGCTAAAGAAAGGTGTGAATGCACAAGATCTTTTGAGAGATGTAGAGCAGCTTTCTGATATTATTGATCAACGTTTGCGCTTCGCGCAAGGTCAAGAAGTACTATAACCATGAGAACGTTTGCCGCATATTTCGTTCTTGCTCTACTCGCATTTGGAGCGTTGGCTTGGGTTTCCACGATGATGGACAAACGCAAGGTTGACGAATTCTATGGCTTTGCCGAGACAGACGAATCTGAGATAAACTTTAATTATCCAGTTGAAATTCAAGAAATACTAGTTCAGCCTGGTGATGAAGTCAAAACTGGACAAAAGCTACTGATCGTCAAGCGTGCAAGAAGCAAGGATCAATTAGCTGATCAAGGTTTTCGCATTGATGAATTGCGAGCCGAATCTACCCTCACTAAAGGTAAAATCGCCGCCAACCTCGCAGAACTTGAGGTGGATTATACGCGTAGATTAGCCGCACTACAAGCCAAGCGAAGTGAGCTCAGATCGGAGGCGTCGTATCGTGAACAGCTTCTGAAAGCAGTCCTCGAAGACGGTGCTGGCAATAGCCAATCGTACTCACCTGTGCAGGAGCAACTCAATAACATTGATCGTCAAGTTCAGGAGTTAGAACGCTCCTATGAGCAACGGCGTAGCGCTTTACAGCAAGAGCAGCAATTGTCTGGAAAACCATTAGATGTAGAAATGAGTCGCCTGCGAGCAGAACGAGAATTTGACGCTGCCCAAGAAGAAGTCATTTATGAAATTACTGCTCCAAGCGATGGAGTTATCGGTAGCATAAATGCGAAAATTTCGGAGCATAAATCAAGCTTCGCACCGCTAATTAATTTCTATGAGCCGAATCCTTCACAGGTGAAAGGCTATATACATGAAGATCGAATTCTCGAAGCGAAAGTTGGCGATAAAATCAAGATCACTTCGCTTACAAGTCCTGAGACCAATAAGGTTGGAACTATTACTGGATTGGGATCTAGAATCGTAGAGATCCCTTCTCGTTTAAGAAGGATGGTAGATTTTAAAACTTACGGCCGTGAGGTTTTAATTAGCATTCCGACAGATAATCCATTTCTCCAAAAGGAGAAAGTAGTACTGACTTTTGTAGACAAGGAGTCATGAACGGCTTGCTCGACATATCAAAGTTTAAAAGCTTAAGCACAGTGCTATTGGGCTTACTAAGCATCGCTCCAGCTTTCCTTTATGGTCAAGTGGTGAGCGATGAAGCGAAGGCGCTGGCGGTATGGATGGAAGAGTATTCAAATCTTCCTGCCACTCCAGGTGAAGATGAGCTTCCCACCTACAAACCTGCCTGGTTTGATGAAATTGAAATTCGTAGTGAAACGGATGAATTTAAACTCAACCAACAGCGCTACACCTTAAGAGCAGAACCAAGACTCCCTCACGTAAGGAGCGCTGAGCGTAGGATACAAAATGCACAACGTGCAGGCCTAAATGGGCTCAGTGAAAATGTGCTTTCAGACGGAAGGGCAGATGCCCTCAATCAACTCTTTGAACTGTCCACGGACCTTCGAGAGGCGGCCCTGCTAGATACCTTATTCGACGTGCAGTCAAGACTAGTGGACGTCACCAGGTTCCGTGTAGTGGAGCCAAATTATGACGTAGAGAAAGTCTTGGATGCAGAAGACGAATTAGCAGAAATTTCACTCCGCCTCATGGAGCTAAGGTCTTCTAGTGATCAGCTGAAGCCACCTGTACGATCGCGCGATCTCGTACAAGTTGAAGACATCCGGTTCAGGTTACTCTCCATTGCTAACGAAGGGCCAGCAACGACTGAAGATCAGGCTGCAACACTCGAAAGGATTGACGCTGAAATGGCCTTAGAGCGGGCAGAGAACCTATCCTTCATTAAGTTTTTGCAGGTCGAATATCGCAGTAGCAACGACCCCGATGACATGACAAGAGACCAGCTTAGCGTCGGAGGAAGTATCTCTTTTCCAAAGCGCGAACGCCGCATCAGAAAACTAGATGAACTTAAAGTTGATAGACTAGAGGAACGCTACGATTTTGAACTGAAGCAACTAGAGCGTAAACGTAAATTTGAGGAAGCAGTGAGTGCTGTGCAGCAAAAATTCAAGCTCTACGATGAAATGAAGAAGCAGCTTGTCGTTCGCCGCGAACGTCGTGATCGGCTTGCAAATACATATCTCCAATCTTCTACCGCTCGACCAGAATCGTTGCTGCGCTTGAGTCGTCGCAACCTCAACGAGAAGTTGGATCTCCTCCAACTTGAAGAGGATATTCGAGAAGGATATGCTGCGCTATTAGGAGACTTCTTGACACTTGATGAAGCAGGTATTCAACGTTGGGTGCTGAAGTAAGAAGTTCAGATCCCTTAATTACAAATTAGTGGTTTCGCGCCAGTACCTATTTCCTCTTCTGTAGAGGGTAAACTCTGCACGAATAGAAACCAACTCTTTTCCTTTTTTTTCTAATACTGGCTCGATTGGAATCTGAGGGCCAAGATATGTCCACCACCTCTCCCCCTCGTAAAACACAAGTCGATCTTTGACTAAGTGTAGAGAGGTTCCACCTTTGAGTAATTCAGAGCGATATCCCCCAAACGGTCCAAAAAGTAACAGACGATTCTTTTGGGTGCGCATGGCTATTTGTTGGGTATTAGCCACCAACTGTTCTGCACGAATTGCCTGGTTGAAGACTCGACTTAGTTCGGTACTTTCAAAAAGTACCGTACCATTTCTGTCTATTTGAATTAATTTTTGTGCATTTGAATTGTAGATCCAAAACCCCTCGTTGGTTGCATACGCAATTGCATCTATCGCTGGAAAACCGAAATCCAACAGGTTGATACTGCGAAATTCTACGAGATTTCTATTGAGTAAGATGACCGTTTGGGCATCTTCATAAAAGAGCAGCGGGCGAATCGGATTGGTAAAATCGACACTCGTTAATCGTCCCAATCGCGGATTATGGTAGCGGTATCGCGTAGTATCGGTCTGTCCGAGCTGATTGACCGAGTAGACCTTTTCGATTTGATTATCAATTGACCAGTGATAAAGCTGCCCGATTGCATCAAGTAGCATGGTGTCTCTGCTATCAATGATAAAGGTGTCGCGATCCCTTTTCAGCTTTACGTGCGGAGTTTTGGCGAGCGTTTCACGCGTTCGAGTTGATCCTCGGACTTCGTCCGAGTCTGAGGAACTAGCTTCCCGTGGTGCAGTACAAGCTATCACAGCAAGGGAAGCCAGAAACAAATATGTTTGGTAGAGCCTCATGGAAAGACAACGTGTTCGGTCTCGAAAAAGTGGAGAGTGAGTGAAGATCCATCCCACTTTGCATAGCTCTGGTACTTCAACCAGTCACCAGTATTGACATAACGACTCTTATCATTGCTAAGCGTAAAATCGATGGGAAGGTGTCGATGACCGAAGAGAAAGTAATCTAATTCAGGTTTTTGCGAAAGCTTACGCTCACAATATTGGATCAACCATTCTCGCTCAGGTCCTAAAAAATGATCTTCGGAAGTTCCCGTTTTAGACCGGCTCAGACTTGATGCTTTGGAAGCGAGTCCTATCGCAAAATTGGGGTGCAATCTCGCATAGGCCCACTGCGCCAGAGGATTGCGAAAGACCTTTTTCATCCGCTTATATCCCTTGTCGGCAGGACCTAATCCGTCACCGTGTCCGATAAAAAATTTACTTCCGTCAAAACTTCTCACCTCAGGTTTATGAAGGAGCGGTATGCCTAATTCTTTGGGAAAATAATCCTGCATCCAAAGGTCATGATTGCCTGTAAAATATTGAATGTCAAGACCTTGATCTTTAAGCCCTGCCAATGCACCAAGGATGCGCACGAAGCCTCTGGGTACGACTGTTTTGTATTCAAACCAAAATTCAAATACATCGCCAAGCAGATAAAGTGCATCGGCATTTGGAGCAACTTCATTTTCTAACCAACGCACGAAATTACGTTCACGCTCCTCTGAAGAGACGCGCGCATCTACACCTAGGTGTAAGTCGCTGGCGAAATAAATTACGGACACAAGGCAAAGTAAAGCGGTGATTTGCTAAGTCACTGACCTAACAAACCACCGCTGGATGATTCACGAATTTAGAAGGAAATAGTAGGCGTCTAAACGCGCTCCATTTGTGCTCCACACTTATCGCATGCACGCAACTGTTCACTCTCCATAAATGCATTCATGAGTGGAGGAAGCTCGTTGACAATGTCGCTCATGGCAAAACTCGCTTCGTGGAGTTTGTGGTGGCAATTTTCACAAAACCACATGAGCTTATCTTCTTCTCCTGCACGACGATGACGCTCAATAACGAGCCCAATTGTATTTGCTGGACGTTGGGGAGAATGCGGTACGCGAGGTGGAAGTAAAAACATCTCTCCTTCACGAACTTTAATGTCGCGTGGTTTTCCATCCTCCATGATGCGAACAATGATATCTCCTTCGATCTGGTAGAACAGCTCCTCGCCTTCTTCGTAATGAAAATCTTTGCGCCCATTTGGACCGCCAACGATCATCACGATAAAGTCCTCATTGTCGATGTAGACCTGCTTGTTGCCTACGGGAGGCTTGAGTAGATGACGGTGCTCGTCTACCCAAGCGTTGAGGTTGAACGGTAAAATCATGCGGTTAAGATACGCGTCTTGAAGCCTTTTTTAGCCTCATAAACAGACATTCGTTGAAGGCCTTATTTCAAACGCGAACGAAGGAGAAGTTGATTGGCGGTAATGAAGATGTCTTTGCCATCTGGACCACCGAGTGTTACGTTGGCCGTCGGTCTTCCTGTGCGAATAGTACCGAGATGTTTTCCGCTTTCGCTAAAACATAACACGCCGCCGGGGCCAGTGGCGAGCATCACACCGCTTGGGTGCATGACCATACCATCGCAATTACCTTGGTTTTGCTCGCTTCTTAGCGAGGTTACATCCGCAAAAAGCTTGCAACGATCCTCTTCGGCCATTGGTTCGGCGCTGGCATCGCACTTCATCCAAAGCAAACGTGCTGGTTCTGAGCTAGCAACGATAAAATGGTTTTGACCAGGTGTCATCACCACGCCATTTGGACGCAGAAGTCCGCTGTAGAGCAGCTCTGCTTTCGAAGCGCCCTTTTTCACGCGATACACGCCTGTTACGTCTAGCTCGCGAGCATCTTCACCAAAAGTCTTGTCTACGCCGTAAGTCGGGTCAGTGAAGTATAGATCTCCGTTATCAGCCAAGACGAGGTCATTCGGAGAATTAAATTTTTTGCCTTGATAGTTGTCGATGACGGTGGTGTAGGCTGTTTTGGCGAAAGCTGAAGTCTCGTCAAATGTGCCTGCCCAAATAGCAACTTGACGCTCACCGTGTTGCGCCATCCAGAGACGACCTTGCTCATCAAGGATCAACCCATTTGCGCCAGCTTCTCCCTTTATGCCTGGATCAGCGACGTAACCTGAAGGATAGAGAAAAGTATCTACCCCTAGGATTGTGCCCTTCTCGGTAACCTTATCAATTGGCTTTGGAAAGGTATTTTTTCCGTCGGCGCTTAGACTCTGGGGGCCCCATCGATACACCACGTTATTGGGTACATCTGTAAAGAGCACGGAATTGATCGCTGGCACCCATACTGGACCTTCCGACCATTGAAAACCACTGGCTAGGATTTCGATTGGCGCTTTGGTATCTACTAAAGCAGTGAAGGCGGGATCAAGCATTTCGTATCCAAATCCATTTACAGAAGGGATTACCTGATCACTAGCCATTGGCTTTTGAGCTTCGTTCTTGTTCTCGGCTTTCTCATTTTTACAAGCAACGAGAAAAACCAAGCCTATTGTTGA
>CALDUE010000167.1 GCA_937923485.1 uncultured Saprospiraceae bacterium | reverse complement strand
TAATTGAGATTTGACTTGGCGATCTTATGACAAAGTTGCATATTTGACCAACACTACGTGTCTGACACTTTAGGACACACGATAGATCTACGCACTAGGATCTTGTTTTGAAACACTACGAACACTAATCATGTCTACCTCCCCTTTCCCAATTGCGGAAGACAAGTTGACCCTTGCTTCTGACATTTTGCGGGCGATTGCGCACCCACTGCGCATGCAAATCTTGGACTGTATCTCTCGAAAAGGAGTTGCCACCGTTCAGGAAATCCACACAGCGCTCGACATCGAGCAAAGCCTCACTTCTCAGCACTTGCGCATTCTACGCCGCGTTGACCTTGTTACCGCTCAGCGCGATGGCAAATTCGTCAATTACAGCGTAGTAGAAGATAAGATCGCAATGGTCTCCAAGGCTGTGTCTCGATTCTTAGAGACCAGTGATTTAGAAATCGCCTAGCGGTGAGCATTTCACATCATTCTTTTCGGCTTCCCGCGATGTCTCGTGGGTTCCACTTGGTAACGTCTGAAATTCTGCGTGCTCTGCCACCTTTAGAAGGTGACGGGGTGCTCAACATTTTCATTCAGCATACCTCTGCTGGACTGACGATCAATGAGAACGCGGATCCAGATGTACGTGCGGATTACGAGCTCCTCTTCAATCGAATTGTGGCGGAAAATCAGCCTGGTTTGCTCCACACCATTGAGGGTCCTGATGACATGCCTGCACACATCAAGAGTACGCTGACCGGCCACAGTTTAAGCATCCCCTTTGCGAATGGACAGCTCATGCTCGGCACCTGGCAGGGAATCTATCTTTGTGAGTTTAGGAATCGAGCGACTGGACGGAAAATCGTCGCGACGGTAATGACCTAGGCAGATATTGCTCTTGAACCTAAATGAAGGAAGTCTACCAGCTCAAATTCTTCCAAGCTCCTAATTCAGCAGCAGATACGATTTCTGGACTGAGCGGATGTCGAGGTCCTCTACCACGTTCGCGTCGATGGTAAGGCGTCCTTGCTTACGCTTGAAAAATTTGCGCAACTGCTTTTCATCTGGACGCGCATTTCCACGCAGCACGATTTGGTCTCTTTCACCTCCACGCTCCATGGTAAGCACTACTTCGGTGATGACCATTTCAGCACCTTTTGGGTTGGTGACGCGAAGATCAGTGGTGGTTAGCGTTTCGATTAACTCCTTTTGATATATCTGATCGTCTGGAAGCTCACCTACGTGAAGTACGTAGTCAAACATTCCTGAACGTAACCCAAAGGTGATCGGCAAAGTAAACTGCGTCGCCACCTGTTTGCCTTTGAATATTGCTGGTTGCCAAGGAGGCATTTCATTTATGATCCGCTGTGCTTCTTGACCGCAACCGCCACCGATGTCTCGAAGGACACGAACTTGATCGATAAGACCAGAATCAGAAACTACAAACGATAGCACGACAACACCTTCAATTTTTTGCTCACGCGCTTCATCAGGGTATTGCAAGTTGAAGCCGATATAGCTCATCAATTTAGATGCAGAACAGTTGGCTTTTTCGTCAGATCCTTCAGGTTCGTTAGAACAACCCGGGAAATATGCAGGAATTGTAGGCCGGAGGATAATCTCGGGCACAGTCGTCCCATCCTCTGACTGAGCGCTTAAAGTGCTGACCGTCAGTAAGGTTGCGAACAAAAAGATTACTAAGCTGCTGAGTTGCTGCATATCAATAGAAATAATAGGCAAAAAAAGTGCCTAATCCTGCTTATTCCAAGCTGATTTAATCACATCTTTTCGTTAATGCCTGAAAAAATAAATTCAGTCTCGAAGGACTTCCGATAAAATCTTATGGCTTGTTATCCCTCTGAACCGCTCCATCTGCCCCCGTAGATATGCGAGCAGCGTATTTAGGGCAGCAGAACGAATTTCTCGCGAGACCTTAATTTCAGACACAGAAGCAAAAGATGCTCCCAATAACGCCACTAAAAATGCACTAACCTCGTCCCCACTATACTCGTCATGTTCTGGAACCTCTGGGAGAAAATACCCTTGGGTTCGATCGAAATAATAGGGCGCACCAAAAGATGGAGGTTCTGGTTGAAAACCTAAGAAGTCTGTCATCCAAAGCAGGAAAAAACTGGGCAAATTCGCAACCGAATCATCGGTTTGATCGAGGTGAAGTGCAAAGTCATGGATAAACGGATACAGGTCCGGCTGCGCTTCGCTTTCGCGGAGTACTTTGAGTAAGACTTCTGCTGCAAAGAGGCAAACCGAGCTTCTTTGAATCTCAAAAGGAATCCGCTGAAAGGTGTAGGCAGATTTAATCTCCTTGGTGCGAAAGAGGGTCTTATCAGGTCGGTAGTATGCCACCATGTCGAGCATGCTCAGCGGTTGCAGCAGAGAGGCATGCACTTTAGGCTTGCGCGATCGAACACCACTGATGATGTAAGACTGGAGTCCCTTCTCTTCGGTAAAAACCTGTGCAATTACGCTCGACTCACCGTATTTCGTGGTGTGCAAGCAGATGCCTTTGGTCTTTATGATCATAGAAGGGTGAGTTGTATGTGGCCTAGCAACACAGCGAGAGACGCGAAGTTACCAGATCAAATCGCCGAATTCACCATCTGGATCTAGTGGTTCGACATCGACACTGCGTTTGGTCGAAGAACGCTCTTGCTGCCGAGCTACAACCAATCGCGCCAAGGCCTGAGATGGAGGTTCGTTTGGTAAGTTGAGGGCAATCTTGATGTCCTGTTCGCGGATGTCTAAGCGGTATAATTTTCCAAGCAACCAATCGCGCTTATGGTCGAGGAGGTAAGCGATTTGCTGGCGTAGGATATCAATAATCTCCTCTTCTGAGAAGGTTCGATCTGTTGGAGGAATCTGAATTTCATCTACTTCTGCCTCGTCAAAAAGTCTCAGCCTCGCATCTAAATCTTCCATACGTCTATGGAGTAACGATTGGACTGTGACGTTGGCTGACATGCCCAAACTCAAGAATTTCTTCCATAAATGCACGTGAAGTACGTAGCCTTGGAACCTTTCCTTGTCCACCCAATCTGCCGCGCATTTTCATCCAACGGTGGAAGGTGCCCGGCGCAATGACGTTCACCATGATTTCGGTAAGCACCATATCTGATTTACGCTTGGCTGCATAATCACCATTGACGTTTTGCAGGTGCTGGTCGAGGGTTTTGGCGAAAGCTGAAAGACTGCGCGGTGGACGCCCAAACTCAACACACCATTCGTGAGCTCCTCGCTCACCAGGCTTATGAATAAAGACGGGAGCCACGGTGTATTCAGTAACCGTACAATCAAGATCGGCGCAGGTCAAGGCCAAGGCACGATCGGTGTTGCCGACCATGATCTCCTCTCCAAATGTATTGATGAACTGCTTGGTGCGACCAGTGATGTGAAAGCGAAACGGGCGAACGCTGGTGAACTCGATCGTGTCGCCAAGGTTGTAGCGCCATAGGCCAGCGTTGGTAGTCACCACTACCCCGTAGGTCACGCCAGCTTCAACTTCTGACAAAGGAATTGCCTGGGGATGCTCAGCTTCCCATTGATCGCGCGGGAGGAATTCATAGAAAACGCCGTTGTCGACGAGCAGAAGCATGTCGTCCCTATTTAAGTCATCGCGCAGGCCGAAATAGCCTTCGGAGGCATTATAAATTTCTTGATAGTTGATAGAATCGGGTCCGATGAGCTTTTCAAATTGCGCTTTATACGGTTCGAAAGAGATTCCGCCGTGGGTGAACAGTTCGAAATTAGGCCAGACTTCACGCATATTGGTTGCACCCGTCAACTCGAGGATACGGCGCATGAGGAGCATCGTCCAATTTGGAACACCGCCAACCATTCCAACGTCTTCGACCATGCTCTCGCGGGCAACGGCTTCGAGTTTTTTCTCATAATTCTGCATGAGCATCGTATCGAAGCTCGGCGTATAAAAAGGACGGCCTACCGAGGGGAAGTTGGCGAGCATGATGCCCGAGATGTCTCCAATCTTAGCCCCACTGGGCCGGCGCTCTTGAATGGAGCCGCCCATGATGAGGTTCTTGCGAGAGAATAAGCCAGCACTCGGACGTTCATGATAATACAGGCTCATTGCGTCCCAACATCCTCGGATGTGGTTTTTACGCAAGTTCTCTCCCGTAACAGGGATGTACTTGGATCGATCGGAAGAGGTTCCTGAACTCTTGGAAAACCACTGCACAAATCCGGGCCACAAGACGCTGCGCTCTCCCGCGAGCATGCGATTAATGTAGCCGACATGCTCGTCGTAATCACGAACAGGTACTTGCTCTCGAAATTGCTCGTAGGTGCGAACGCTTTTCAGCTTATGCTCTTCGCCAAAACGGGTGTGACGTGCATGCGTGAGCAGGTAATCCATCCATCGATCCTGAAATTCATCAGGGCTTCGTCGCGTACGATCAATACGCGGCATTCTCCATCGGAGGTACTGAGCGAAGGATCGATTGAGAAGGCGTAGAGGAAGACTGGCCATGAGGGGTGGTTTATTTCAGTCCCTTATTGATGGCGCGTGGTAGTCACGCATTTTGCGGCTTTCGCCAAAACATTGGTTAGCGATGCAAAGCAACGCCATTCGGGTCGAAGATCAGAAAAATTAACAACGACGAACCGAGGTTCAGTTCAAATTTAAGAAGAAAAGCAGATAAATGAAGTAGTGCTATATTCCTTACTATCAAAACTTTAGCCCTTCAAAAAAGTGTGGATGCGTTCTTCCTTGCCTAAACTTTCAATTTTTATTGAAACGTTTGTCGAAAGTTGGTGTTATTGATTCTGCAACTACGCAAACTATGGAAACGGCAGCATACTCAGACTTGAAAGGCAAAAGCGCACTCATCACTGGAGCAGGAGCAGGTATTGGCAGAGCAATCGCGCAAGCGCTTGTTGAAGCTGGTGCAAATGTGATCCTTAACGATCTCGATAAGGATCTAGCCTCGTTAACGGCTATTGAAGTAGAAGCGACGGGAGCAGGTCGCTGCCTAGCAGTCCCTGGTGATGCTGGTGACATTGCTGTTATCGATGCGATGGTAGATTTAGCCATGAGCGAATTTGGTCGCGTTGATTTTGCGATCCCGAATGCTGGAATTACGGTCTTTGGTGCATTTGATGAGGTAACTCCTGAGGCATTTGATAGGATTAATCACGTCAACCTACGTGGTTCATACTTTCTCACTCAGCGCGCTACCCTGGCGATGCGCAAAGGCGGGAATCCAGGTAGAGTGGTCTTGATGAGTTCGAACGTGGGCGTACAATCGTACCCAATGCTTTCGGCCTACTCAATGACCAAATCTGCACTTCAGATGATGGCGAAGAACCTCGTTGCAGAACTTGGCCCACACGGAATTACCATTAACGCATTAGCTCCTGGCGCTACGCTCACGGAGCGGACCATGAAAGAGCAGGATGACTATGCTGGTGTTTGGTCGGAACTCGTACCGCGCGGTCAGATCGCTATGCCTGAAGATATCGCCAATACTTGTTTGTTCCTCTTGAGTGATGCTTCGCGTCACATCAACGGTCAGACGATTGTAGTAGACGGCGGTTGGTCAGCGACAAGTCCGCTACCAAAGGAAGTGGCCAGTGATAACGTAAATAAGACCAGCGATATCACAGGCAAAACAAAAGAGGTCTCTGCGAATTTAGACGAGTTGGGTGTTGTGGCGCAGGCGGCGTAGGGCTCAAAATAGTCTGGTAAAAAAAGCCTCTAACTTTTTGAGTTAGGGGCTTTTTTAGTGTACAAGCTTTTGATAAGGTGCTCAGTGGATAGATTGGCTTCCTCCTTTACATTGAATCCTAGGTTTTCTATCCGCCCGAAGACTTTTCCTTGAAGGTGCCGCATTTTGCCTAAATGCAAACTGATCTGTCCCTCATCCCAAGTGAACGCCAGCCTTTACGCACTAGTACGCTCGTGAAGACAGGGAGATAGCAACTTTCCTGCAATCCTGAGAGACTTATAGCACCCAAAATGTAAATCGCCGACTCAAAGAAATTTGGGTCGGCGCTTCATGCTAGCGGCTAGTCCTAATCCTAGCCTTGCCTAATCCTCCCTTAGTATGCAGCCTTTGAAACATTCATCAACTGTCATAGCCAAAATCAAGTACGTTATTCAAGAACTTTACGTCGAAAGAGTAGTTGCAAGATGGGCAGCAGACTAAACGAGATACTCGCAAAATTTACTTGGAGCAGTTAATCGCTAGTACTCGCTAATCGCAGAGCTCACTATCTACGAAAACGAGGGAAATTTACCCTCGCATTGGATTCGCTGAATGCATAGATCATACGTTGCATAGTAAAGCGAACTTAAATCTACTGAATGGAATTTCTCGAACAAATCGGCCAGCTTCAAGCACCTAGCGTGCTAAAGGCATCACTGGGCCTATTTGTCATCATCTTTGTGCGTTATCTTCTTTTCTCTGGAGTCTACCATCACTTCTTCCACTCATGGCTTGGAGATAAATTTAGAAAGCGATTTATCAGTGTTTCGCATTTAAAGCCCGAGCAAATCAAAAAGGAGATTTATCGATCTGCGTTAAGTGCCATCATTTTTACGATTCTCGGAATGGGGATGCTCATCCTTTGGTATAGAGGCTATACGGCGGTTTACACAGACCTCGCTGCTTATCCTATCTGGTATACGATCCTTAGTATTCCCCTTGTCCTCATTATTCAAGATACCTTTTACTACTGGCTACACCGTTGGATGCACCTGCCTGGAATTTACAGAAAGGTCCATAAGGATCATCACCTAAGTTTGCAAACCTCGGCCTTTACCTCCTTCTCATTTCATCCTTTGGAATCACTGCTACAGGCAATTGTCTTCCCGCTCTTGACCTTGTGGATGCCTCTGTATCTCGGAGTGATCTTGGGCATTCTGATGTTCATGACCCTTACC
>CALDUE010000166.1 GCA_937923485.1 uncultured Saprospiraceae bacterium | reverse complement strand
CGCCAATAGACTGCTCAACTTAGAAGGTTGGGCATTTCACTTTACCGCGTCTTGTCTTTAAGCCATTTGCTCCTCGAGAGCCAAATTGATAGCTAAACTGGGCTGTGACGGAGTAATAAAAATCGTCGGCGTCGGCACCTCTTTTACTGTTGGTTGGAGCAGTTATTTGCTCTGCATCGGGTACTTCGTCTCCTCGGTATGCAAGTTCAACAGCCAATGGACCGTTGGCTGCGAGTATTGACTCGTCTACGTAATTAGCTCCAGAAACATCGTCTAGATGGTCGAAGAAGGTCGCGCGGGCCGAAGCTTGTAGGCCAAAAAACACCCCATTGCCGAAGTTGAAACGAAGGCCGCCACCGAGTGGAAGGGCAAATCGTGTGAGCGAATATTTTTCATCGAATCCTGGGAGCCCCTGTCCTTCTGTTCCAAGTGGTTGGAGTTCAACAAATTCTCCGTTAAGTATGGCTTGCGGGTTGAAGTGATAACCAGCAATACCACCGATCAAATACGGAGATATGGGCCACCGATCTCCAAATGGATGAATTTCTACTTGCAAAGCAAGCTCATCAACATCCGCGAAGAAATGCAGGTTGCGTAGTTGTCTGCCAGCATTTTGACTTAGGTCATCCTCTCCAAAAAGGTCGAGGTCTTGATAATGGGCCCTTAGTGCGATGTATGGATTAACTCGGTAACGAGCAAATACACCATAGCTAAATTTCATTTGACGAACGTAATCTCGAGGTGTGTCGGGGCCTATATCACCGCCGTAAACAGAGCCTCCTGCCATTATACCTGCTTCAAGTTGAGCCGTACTTTCACTACTCGGAAAGCATACGAGGAGCAAGATTACTAGGATTGGATACTGCGCCAGCATCTTGGGGAGCTGTTGAGGGGAGTATTTCATGGGGGAGAGTGAAAAGCAGTAGAATCAAGATACCAATTGTTCAGAGAACGCTGCAAAGGTGACAGAATTGCTCATCTTTTACTTCAAAAAATTCAGTGCCAAAAGAACGATGTAGCCCTCTAAAATTTCACCTCACTTCTTAAGCCTTTTCCTGTTCTGAAGTCGTAAAGTGTGTTGAGACGCAACTCGTAATAGGCCAGCCAAAAATTTTGCAATGCACTCGTATAAAGTACCCGAGCCTTATTTTGTTCTTGAATCGCTAAGTTGAGTTGGGTGATACCAATTTTACCAATGAGGTAGCGCTGGCGAGTGATCTCTAACGCGCGTTCAGAAACATCAAATGCGCGTTTGGCCAAGCCTACATTATTGCGAAGTAGGTCAAATTGTCTTACGAGTAGCAGTACATTTTGCTCCAAGCTGATGCGCTCTTGCGAGACATTCAGCGCCTCCAGTTCACTATTGCTCTGGGCGACTTCTCGGCGTGCGCGTCGCTTTCCAAAATCAGCAATCGGCACAGAAAAGCCAAGCGTGAGAAATTGATTATTTGCCGGATCTTGATAGGCTTCCGATAGCGAAGGAGCACTTTGAGCAAAACTGAAGGTGACGAACAAGTCACCTGAAATTCCGCTCTCCGCTTTTGCTGCTTCAAGTTGTTCTTCTGCCTGAAGAACCCTTCTTCGAAAACCTATGATTTCGCTGCGATTTTGCCTAGCGTAGTAGAGCGCTGTGTCGGCATTTACGCTGAAGTCGGGAATTGAAGTCGGAGGTTTCAAGTCAAACTTTACGGCTTCTGTAATTCCCAAATAGTTTCGAAGCGTTTCAGAACTTTGCTGAAGATTTACGCGCGCTTGCTCTACTTCTGTATTGGCATTGAGTGCCCCCAATTCTATCTGTAAAAGCTCCGTCTCAGCAATACGCCCTACTTCAAACCGGCCTTTACTCACCGCAAATAAGGTGTCTGCATTTGATTCCCGAATTTGCGCAGCTTCGAGGTTGAGCTGGGCGGTGAGAACGGAAAAGAATCGGGCAGCCGCACCTAAGGCTAGGTCTTCTCTATCTTCTTGATACTGTCGCTGAGCTTCCTGATAACTCAAAGGAGCTAATTGCTTCGTCCACTTCAATGCATTGTAGCCACTGAGGTTTTGCCTATAGCCTACAGAAACGGGCGTCGATAAGTAGCTCGTTGAACCCGGGTTTGAACCTTGTTTGAATATATCGAGGCGTTCTAAACTCGTGTTCGCAAATATTGTCCCACCCGTGAGTGCGATGTCTTGACTAATATCGACACCTACCGAACTGCGTAAAAGACCCTGCCGAACGAATATCTCTTCGCCATCGTCCTGCGTAATCGTCTGAAAGCTCCGATTTAACAAGGGAAGTGTTCCTGTAAGGTTAATCTGTGGCTTAAAGTCAGCCAGTGTGCTTTTATAGGACCAATAGCGATTGCTCAATTGCGTACTGGCAAGTTTTGCTTGTGGGCTGTACCCTTGAGCTAAAGCCACTGCCTCGTCGATGGTGAGCGACATTACGTTTTGCGCAGCTAAGGTTTTGGCGGAAGCTGACAAATCATCTTGGCCCATACCATTGGTAATTCCAACCAGAGAGACCACTAGTGTCAAAGCGGCAAGTTTTACGGAAGTGAAGAGAAATTCTTGCATAGAGTAAATGTTGTGCATGCGCCCCTGAAACATGAGCGGAGTGCTCGTTAGATCCGCTAAAAACCTTCCTTGGGTTAGTCGGTACGGAGAGCTTTGATTGGATCAAGTTCGGCAGCCCGTTGAGCAGGTAGTAGACCAAAAACTAACCCTACGGTAGCAGCTACTCCAAAGGATAATAAGACCGACCAAGCGGTGACTACAGTTTCAATATCGGCATAGGAGGCGATGAGCTTGGCACTACCCACACCAATCACGACACCGAGTACACCACCAATCAGACTAATGACTGCGGCTTCGCTTAAAAACTGTTGAGTGATGTCTTTTCTGGTAGCACCTAAAGAGCGTCGAACGCCAATCTCTTTCGTGCGCTCGAGCACAGATGCGAGCATGATGTTCATGATGCCAATGCCGCCTACCAAGAGACTAATGCCCGCAATGCTTGCGAGTACAAGGTTGAAGGTTTCTTGTGTTCGTTGTTGCTGCTCTAGTAAGAGCCGCGGAATGGTGATCGTATAATCTTCAACGCCTCGATGTCGTCTGTTCAGTAAACGTCCGAGCACATTCGCACTCGCCTGTAATTCGTTTACCTCTCCAATTTGAACGACGAAGCGATCGATTTGGTGGGGATTATCAGGCGGCCCTTTAGGCGCATCATTTTTGTTGTTATCCTCGCCGATCTGAGAGGCTGTTATGCGCGCCCGATTGCCGAAGTATAGCAAAGCCGTTGCCGTAGGGATATAGATGTCGTTGTTGCGATCCTTGATGCCAAGCGTTTCGTTACGGTTAACGGAGCGAGTTTCCAGTACACCGACTACTCGCAGCCAAACCTGACCGCACTTTATGAGTTTGCCGAGAGGATCACCGTCGGGAAAAAAAGTCTTTACCAAGTTTGCGCCCACGATACACACAGGACGACCTGACTCTTCTTCTGAATAATGAAAGGTTCGACCTAGACCTAAGTCGATATTATTCACGGCGAAGAACGAAGGTTCTATGCCAACTACACGGCTGCGCTCTAGGCGGCCATTGTAGATGATTGGCAGCGGATAGACAACCTCCGAACTGATGGACTCGACAGAAGGAATGCTTTTTTTGATCGCCGCGAGGTCGCTGAGTGTAATGCCAGGCGACCAGCGTAATTTCTTCTCCCCGTCGCCTTGTACGTTTTCAGTCCTTTCGGATGGCATAACAGCTTCTACCAAAACGTTGTTGGTGCCAATCAGCTTCATCTGAGCCAGTATGCTCTCTTTGGCTCCAGTACCGATAGCGAGCATAGCGATTACTGCGCCGACGCCAAACATGATGCCCAGGCCTGTGAGCACAGCCCTTAGCGGGTTAGCGATCACTGCCTCAATGGCAAGTTTTAAATTAAAAGAAAGGCGTTGCATCAAGGTGTCTTTAAAAGTTGATGACACTGCCGTTTTCAGCTCCTTCACTTGATTTCTCCGCAGCCAAGGCTTTGGATTGGGTCGCTGCTTGTCTTTTTGCTTTGAGTTCCTTCACCTTTTGTAAGGCATCCCTGCGGTCTTTTTCAGTGAGTCTTTCGAGACGCAAGGATTCATGGTCCTCAGGGATGGTGAGTAGTATTTCATCTGATTCCTGGAGACCAAGTGCGACAACAGCCGCATCATCATTGAGATCACCCACCACGATTTCTTGCTTATATGATCCTGCTGGGTCTGTCTTGTAGACAAAAGGAATACTATCTCGGAAAAGTCCTTCAAGCGGAATGTAAAGCGCTTCGGGATAGGTGTAGGTCAGTATCTCGTTGCTTGTCGTCATCGCAGGTCTGAGGATGCTATCGCTTGCTAGCAGCGCGACATTCACTTCAAACACTTTTGCGTCGTATCCTTTGAGTGACTCGCCAATATTGGCGACAGATACAACTGTTCCTTGGTATGCTTTGTCTGGGAAAGCATCGACAGCTATGCGCACGTCTTGTCCAGGCTGCACTCGTGAAATGTCCACCTCATTGACATAGGTTTTGGAGAGCATCTCAGACAGGTCAGGTAGCTCGGCTACTGTAGGATCCCATGTGCTTACCTGCGAACCAGCTGTAACCTTCCCGTTCCAGCTCCGTGCATAGATGACCATTCCAGCAGCCGGTGCTGTGACGGTAAATTTGCCGCTCAATCCGCTAAGCTCTTTCAACTTGTCTGTTTGCTGTTTGAGTTTCGCCTGTATCTCAGCAATCTTCGCGACGGCACGTTCTTGCGTCAATTCGTATTTTGTTCCGAGCTGACCAAAGTCACGGTCTGAACGTTCGAGTTCGATCTCTGCTTGACGGATGACCATTTGTGGTTCATACTTACTTTGCTCAACTTCGAGTGTACGCTCTTCCCTTGCGAAGCGAGAGTTGACGATTTCGTCGCGCAGTCCCCTAAGCTCAATGGCTGTATCAATTTTCGCTTGCTCGAGCTGCGTGTCGATTAGGTCGATTTGAGTCTGCGCTTCTCTGAGTTTCGTTTGTAACTCTGTGCGATCGAGTGTCGCGACATAGCCCCCTTCTTCAACGACGGTACCTTCGGTGACTAAGTCCGTAATGTTGGTTTGATAAATTCCTGCCGAACGCATTCCCTGAGGACCACGGATTTTCACTGAATTTTTAGCTTTCAGTTCGCCTGTTGCAATTGCATATATTTCAAATGGACCTCGTTTGACCGTGGTGGTCAAATTTTCTATTTGAGACTCAGATTTGCCACCTTGAAGATACCAAGCTGCCCCGGCTACTAAGACTAATAATACGCCGATGATGAGTAAACCTTGTTTGGACATAGTTGAAAGGTAGAAAAATAGAACTTAAGATAACTCACTGGCACTTGATAGGGGCCAGGATGTAGAGCAAAAGGAAGCCTTGAAATTGACTTGGTATCGTTGAATCAAATTTAGACGCCCAAAGCTCAAAAGCTAAGACAATAACTTGCTTCGGGCAGCAGATATTTGTTGCTGTAAGAACTTTAAGTGAAAAGCACTTTTTCAAAGAAAGGATGCGTACCTAGAGCAAGTCTATTTCGTAAGCGTTTATACGTGAATAGATGAATTGCTAGAGCCGGAGGTTGCACTGAATAGTCGTTCAAGTGCTCATTTCTTGAATCAGTCTACCTTCACGCCAGCGAAACTTCGCATAATGAGTCAAACAGAGCTAAGAGAAGAAGGTAAATTTCGGTTCATCGAGACAGGTGGAGATAAACCTGTGCTCATGCTGCTCCATGGGCTTTTCGGGACGCTCAGCAACTTCGAAGGGATCATCAATCGTTTTGGCGAAAGCTTCAATGTGGTGGTGCCAATGCTTCCGATCTACGAATTACCACTTGTAAAGACTGGACTAGGAGGACTTCTAGATTACGTGTCTGACTTTGTGAAATTGAAAGGCTATTCTGAAATGCACCTATTGGGCAACAGTCTTGGGGGTCACCTTGCGCAGCTTTACACGATGAAGAATCCTCAACTGGTGAAGTCGATTACCTTGACTGGATCATCGGGTTTATTTGAGGCTGCAATGGGGTCGGGGTTTCCTAAGCGTGGAGACCGTGAATACATCAAGAATAAGGTCGGGGACGTATTTTATGACCCGAAAACAGCTACTCCCGAATTGATTGATGAGGTTTTTGAAATTACCACCAATCGTGAAAAAGCGCTTCGGGTAGTGATGACCTCTAAGAGTGCTGTGCGCCAAAACTTGTCCGACAAGCTTCATCAAGTCAAACAACCCGTACTACTCGTTTGGGGCAAACAAGATGAAGTGACACCGCCATTTGTAGCTGAGAAGTTTCATGAATTACTGGCTGATTCACGCCTCGTCTGGGTAGACAAATGTGGTCACGCACCGATGATGGAACACCCTGAAGAATTCAACGACATCCTCGAAGAATTTCTGAAAGAAGTAGCCTAATACATAACTTATTTTCGCTGTGAACGGACATGCGACCTTGCCGTTGATCTTTACTTCAAATACTACGAAAAGTACTCTTTTGATATAGAAATAACGCACTGTAAAATGCTGATATTCAGTGTGTAAACGTATGTCACAACTTTTACTCTTGATGGTCGACCGTTTCGGCAGCATTTTTGCCCGCGCAAACTGTGATGATCAAGTTTGCAACTACTTTCCTTTTCAGTATATCGTTGTGTTTAGGGTTAATTGCCCAGCACGAGAGCGGCTGGCAGCTCACACCGGTGAGTGTTCTAAATACTCCTGGCGATGAGTATGCGCCTCAAATAGGCGGCGATGGTCTGCTCTATTCGCGAAATCCCGTAGCGGGAGATAAAGATGTAGCTCTACATTCAGAACTAATGTTTTCTGCCTTTCGGCAAAACGGTCAAGCTGGAGGTCGGATCTTCTCCGAAGAATTAAGCACTCCTTTTCATGAAGGGACTTTTAGTCTTGGCCCCAATGGCGATTTTGTAGTTTTTAGCAGGAATTCTCCTGCGACTCGGAACGGAAGAAACTACATCTATTTATCCAAAGTAGGAATCCATGAGTATCAAACGGCGGAAGAACTTCCGTTTAATGATCCACGATTCAATACAACCCACCCTGCGCTAGATCAATCAGGCAAGCGGTTGTTATTTGCCAGTGATCGACCAGGAGGGTTTGGTGGCTTTGATCTCTACTATGCGGAGTTCAATCAGGGTACATGGTCAAAACCAATCAACCTCGGTCCGGAAGTGAATTCAGAGAGTGATGAGATTTTTCCTTTCTGGGGTGAAAATGATCAACTGACTTTTTCAAGTGATCGTCCTAGCGGCTTAGGTGGCTTCGATCTGTATTTGCTCAACGCAAATGAGTTGACATGGTCTCGGGTCATCCATCTTGGAGTTCCGTTTTCGAGTGAAGGAGACGACAAAGGAATTACTTGGTCGCTTGCTCAGGGTAAAGGCTTTGTTTCTAGTAATAGAGATGGGGGTGCTGGAGGAGACGATCTGTATTCGTTTACGTTTTCAGACGTTGCACCCGTTTCTTGGATGATCACGAAGCAAGGAGTTGCAGCCGAGTCTGCTGAAATAGATGCAACGGCGACGCACAAAGCACTTGCGATGGAGCAGAATATTGCACAAGATTCAGTAGTGTTAAGTAAAACGCTTACCGCCAATCGCCGCATTTCAAGTACACTCTCGGATCAACTTCGTCGAGATATCTCTACTATTGAGATCAAGGATGGCTATAAGCTTACAAAGATTGATGTGAAGCTTCTCTCAACGCAAACACCAAATGCTGCAAGAATAGAGGCGGATGTGCTGGCAAATACCATTGCCAAAGCATTTCCTACTCAATCCTCAACCCAGATCAAAACGTCTGGGCTCAGTGCTTACAGTGATGAAGGTCGCATGTCAGCGGGCTATTCGACGCTGTTAACGGAGGCGCAGGTTGTCTATGAATTGACTATTCAGAAGGAAGTTTCTGATCCTGGAATTGGTCTCAATGTCGACTGACTTGTGAAGACGGACGTTTAGTCATCTTTGTTAGCATCTGAGTCTTCTATCACTTCTATCATCTGTCGAGCCTTTGGTAGATACGGGCTTCTGTCGATAGTCAATAAGTCTCGGTATAGTGAAAGGGCTTCATTGAGATAGCCCGTTTGTCGATACAGTTGTGCGAGCGCCCAAGTGGAATCCTCGTAGTAATCAAGTTCGCCGAGGCGTGCACGGGTAAGGTTATCGATAGCCAGCTCGAAATCACCTGTTTTCCAATGAGCAATTCCAATCTCGTAGAAGCCACGGGTACGTAGCAATTCTGTTGGTGCCTTTGGAATAGCGAGTTTATACAATTCGATACTCCTTATGAAGCTGTCGACCGCAAAAGCTTGAGCAGCTGCCCCATACATGTCTGTGGTAATTCCTGCCGACCTCATCTGTCGGCGGTACGGTTGTTCGACGTAGGCTAAAGGACTGGTCTCGTAGCTAGGTGATCCTTCTGAAGCGTAATAGTATTGCCAAGATGCCCATCCTAAAGCTAGGAGTAAAGATGCTGCTACTAGCCAGCGGGCAGGAGAAAGCGTGCGTTGTTTTGCAGTACTGGCTTGGGTAAGGCTGACACCGTCCAAATCCTCCATAAAAGTTCCATCTAACAAGGATTGTTGGGTGGACTGATCCGATAGTTCTAAGCCATCCAGTGCTGCCCTGCAGAGCACGCATGCGTTAAGATGCTCTACACGATGCGTCGACAAACCACCATCGCCATAGGCAATTAGTTCTCGAACAGATAAACAATGATTAGTCGGTGAGGGCATTTATTCTTCCTAAATATTGGTGTGCTTTAAAAGATTTTTGAGCCTGATCTTGCCGTTTTGAATAAAGGATTTAACCTGCTTAATTTCTATGTCCATGATCTGCGCTGTTTCTTCATACGAGCAATTTTCGAAGAAAAACAGGGTCATACATTGCCGCTGATCTGGTTTCAATTCATCTAAAGCAGTGTAGAGTCTCTTTAGTCTTAACGTAGCTTGTTCAGTAGTAAGACTTCGTTCAAGCTCAGATTCCACACTTTGGAGAGATAAAATCTGCGCTGCATGGGTGACTTCTCGATGTCCTCGACGACTTAAACGATCTAGCCAAGAGAGTGCATGGTTCTTTGTAACCCTATATAGATAGGCCTGTACAGAATCTAATCGTTCGCTGTTTGGATTGGAAATGACTTTATGCATGACCTCAAGTGCGACGTCGCGGGCATCTTCTTTTACGAGGAAGCGATTTGCTGTCAGAAACACAAGTGAGGCAAACCTCTTGTAAAAGACCTTCTGCGCGAGTGGGGCTCTTGTACTGGTCATTTGCCAGTACAGATCCTCATTGTTCAACAACTCTAAGTCCTTTTGTTCCTCCATAAAAACCTAGTAGGCTTCAGGTCAAGTTACGGCGGGAATTTCTTTTTCCTGCTCCTCATCCCACGGCTCACGAAGTCTGTTTTGCAAGTCGAGAACAACGATTCCAGCTAGGCACAAGAAGAACCATGGTCCGGCTTTATCCGTCTCAATGATGTCATTCATCAATTGAAAGCTCAAATTGATGACCAATGAAGTTGAAAAGATGATGATTGCAAGTTTTTCCGACTTATTTTTCGTGCGATGATAGGCGTTTTCAGCTGTAATCAACCCAGCACAAAATAGGACAACGAAGAAGAACAAGCCTGGCCAGCCTTGTTCGACCACCGTCATAAGGTAGTAATTGTGAATCCCTGATTTTTCTGGATTATCGCTTACATAGGTGCGGAAACTTTCGAGCGCGTAGCCCTTATAGAAACGGTAAAAATTGCCAGGTCCGAAGCCCACGATCGGATGCTCTGCCGACATGTAGCTTCCTGCAACCCAGCGATAAACGCGTTCCATAGTAGAAATGTCTTCGAGCTTGTAGGTAGCCTCAAGTAGGTTATCAAAATTTGTATGGGTGACGGTCTTGTTATAGTTCGGAGCAAAGTTGAAGAATCGGTTGTTGGAAACAACGAAGGTTGAAAAGGCAACCACGAGCGCCATCGCTA